>JAFGOE010000087.1 GCA_016926625.1 Candidatus Zhuqueibacterota bacterium | reverse complement strand
GGGATGATTGAGGAGGGCGAACGCGATGCGAGTAAAATTAAAGACGCCATGCACCATATCATCTCGACGGTGGAAGCGCGCATCGATTACATCAGTATCGCCGATATGTATACCTTGCAGGAGCTGAGCAGGATCAGGGGACATTTGCTCATTTCGCTCGCCGTCTTCATCGGGAAAATAAGACTCATTGATAATGTATCGATGGAAGTGATATAGCTGAAAATGAAATTAGGAAAAAGGAAAGAGATTTAAATAGGGTGAAACAATGCGTTTTTTATTAAGATCAAAGATCCACAGGGCGATCGTCACGGAATCGAATGTCGACTATATCGGCAGTATCACGATCGACAGTTACCTGTTGGAGAAAGTTGATATGTGGAAAGGTGAACGTGTACTGGTGGTGAGTAACACCACCGGCGTAAGGCTGGAAACGTACGTCATTCCGGGTAAACCCGGATCCGGCGACATCTGCATGAACGGAGCCGCTGCTCATCTGATCAAAGAAGGTGAAGAGATCATCATCATGGCATTCGAGATCACCGATGTACCCATTACACCGAAAACTATCTTACTTGGAGAGAATAATAAATTCGTGAAATACCTTTCGAAATAGGCCTGGTTGCAGGTGCATCGCTCAATGCTCTGTAAAGCTCGGCGTGACATGGTGGAACGTTGTTTAAGAGAGAATGATTCGTTGATGTAAGTTTTTTATAATTAATGGTATGGATTCTAATTACACACAATAAAAGGAGACGAACATGTCTAAAAACGTAATGCTTGTCCTTTTAAGTACAAGAAAGGAAGTCGCCGTGAAAGTTCAGCAGATCCTGACAGCATGGGGATGTTATATCAAGACGAGATTGGGATTGCACAGTGATACGCTTGAAAATTGCTCGGAAAACGGGTTGTTGTTTCTCGAAATGGTAGGGGATGAAGATAAGCATAAGGAGATGGAGCGTAAACTGAATTTGATCAATGGTGTCAATGCAAAACTCATTAAATTATCGATCGATGAATAGAGGTTCGGCTCGGGTTCATTTTAAGATGGTCGACTTAATCTGATGAAGGATGGAGGCAAGATGATCTTGCGTTTAATCCTGGGAGATCAACTGAATGAGACGCACTCCTGGTTCGGAAAATCGGAGGACGATGTTCTTTATCTGATGATGGAGATCATTCCGGAGGCAACGTATGTGCGCCATCATGTACAGAAGTTGGCAGGATTCTTCCTCGCGATGCGATCGTTCGCCCGGACTATTGAGTCGAAGGGGCATCATCTGTTTTACATACGACTCGATGACCCGGAAAACAGACAATCGTTCGAAAGTAATATCAAGCGAGTCATGACGAAGTTTGATATTACTAAAATTGAATACATTCTCCCTGATGAGTATCGGGTCGACAGACTATTAGCGGATTTGAGCGATCGAATCGATCTGCCGTGCAGTTCAGTCGATTCAGAACATTTTTTAACCAGACGAGAAGATCTGGGCGACTTCTTCGCATCGAAAAAACGCATGCTGATGGAGTCGTTTTATCGACACTTGCGGAAAAGGGACAATATTTTAATGGATCGGCAATCACCTGTCGGGGGGCAGTGGAATTTCGATAAATCAAACAGACAAACCTACGACGCGAGCATCCCGATTCCACCGGCGTTAGAATTTGATCATACTGCGACCGAAATTATCGATATGTGCAGGAAAATGAATATCAATAGTTTTGGTTATATCGAAAAAGACCGATTTATTTGGCCGATCGACAGAAAACAGTCGCTTGCTTTATTGGATTACTTTCTCGAGAACGGATTGCCCTATTTCGGTAGTTTCCAGGATGCGATGAGTTCGGAGAGCTGGAGTATGTTTCATTCCCGTTTATCGTTCTCGTTGAACACCAAGATGATCCATCCCGGAGAGGTGATACAGAGAACGATCGATTATGTAGAATCCAGTCGCAAAGATATTCAGATGAATCAGCTCGAAGGATTCATCCGACAGATTCTGGGATGGCGTGAATATATGAGAGGAATCTATTGGAACCTGATGCCGGGCTTCAATGACATGAATTATTTCGAACATGATAGGGATCTGCCAAAATTCTACTGGGATGGCCAGACGAAAATGAACTGCATGAAGCAGGCAATCTGCCAATCGTTATACTTTGCTTATGCTCATCATATCCAGCGATTGATGATTACCGGAAATTTTGCATTACTCGCCGGTGTTCATCCTGATCAGGTTGATTACTGGTATCTGGGCATCTATATCGATGCGATTGAATGGGTCGAGAAACCCAATACCCGGGGAATGAGTCAATTTGCGGACGGCGGAATAATCGCCACAAAGCCCTACGTGTCGTCAGCAAATTACATTCGTAAAATGAGCGACTATTGTGCGCACTGTCATTATGATCACAGCAAACGGGCAGGAGAGAGATCGTGCCCTTTTAACTCCCTCTACTGGCATTTTTACCACCGTAACAGGGGAAAATTGGAGGGCAACCCCAGGATAACGATGATGTACCGGGTGTGGGACAATATGGCTGAAGAAGATAAAAGGGATATCGTGCAGCAGGCAGAACGATATCTGATGGATTTGGATGCGTTGTAGTAAAGACGATAAACGGAGTCAAGAATTTACTTTTCTGAATTTGTCGCGATTGCGCTGCACTGAATCACACAGAACGCTTTATTTTAGGACTTAGGCCTTTGATTTAAAGCGGAACCGGGCAAAGGGTTTAACGCGTCTGACCTGAAAGCATGGGTGTCCTTTATCAAAACAGCAGCAGTCAGGTGGAGGCCGCAGTTTGCAGCGTGAACGCCTTCGATGAAGCTCAGCACCATATGCTTAATGGATCGATCTCCTGGTCCATTTATTGCTGTCGAATGTTTTACTTTTAAAGCTTGATCAAATTGATCCGCAGCGTCCGGCGCTGTAGGTCGGACGCTGTGGTTCGAAAGAACTTGCCAAAGCTCACCGCAATAGCAACATCTTAATTTGCTTCATAAAATTACCACTCTTAATTCTGGCCACATATATTCCTGAGGCAACCGCATTGCCTGCTTGCGATTTCCCCTGCCACTGGATGTTATAAATTCCCCTGCTCATCGGTTGATCGACGAGTGTGCAGATTTTTTGTCCCAGCATATTATAGATCTCGAGCGTGACATGATCGTTCTCTTCCAGAGAAAATCGGATATTGGTTTCGGGATTGAATGGATTCGGGTAATTTTGTTCTAACGAATAGGCGTAGATGAGTTCATGCGACTCACTTTCCTGATGAACGGCAGTCGGCAGTGACTCCCAATCTTTGAAATTGGCAAATACTTTCACCTCTGATGGGGCCATACTGACCGCTGTCACAGAGTCGGCGACCATGATCGTATCGTCCTTCACATATTCGTACCATTCTCCGTTGGCAGGAAATGGGATGTCGAGCAGTTTTTGCTCCGTGTTAAAGTTGGCGGCGACCACGATTTTTTCGTTGGCGTTATTTCGCCAGTACACGAGGCTTCTGTTTACATTGCTGGCGATCTTGATTTCCATGAACTGACTTCGCAGCACCTCCCGGTGACGACGCAGCCAGGTCAGCCGCTTGTAATGATTGAATATGTCCTGTCCCCAATCCTGGTTCAGATTATACCATGTAAGCGGTTCCGGTATCGGATTTCCGTTCGCATCGCGGTTTGATGAATTCTGGGCAAATTCCTGACCGTTAAAAATCATCGGCAGACCGACAGAAGTCATCAATATCGACGATCCCATTTTGGTTCTTTGCACGGCGTAGTCTGTACCCGTATTGCGTAGTTCGTAGATGACGCGTCTTTCGTCATGGCTGACCGTGTAATTTACAGGACCCGTGTATTGCAGGTACCCGTCGAGACCGATGATCCGTTTGATATCTGAGAAGATCTTCAGATTTTGAACGAGTACGTCCTTCATTCGCCAGTGAAAATCGGCGTGCCATCCGGCATCGGCATCAGGACTGGCGTTGATGTTTGTGTAGGTTGCTCCGGAAGGGAAATCCTCACATATATTGTATGCCGTGGGGTCCAATTGATGAACGTGCTTGACGTAGTAGGCCATGCCCTGTATATTGGTGTGATCCCAACCTACCCCATGTGACACATCGTAGCGAAAGCCATCGATATGGTAGTCCTGTATCCAGGTTCTGAGCACTTCGGAGATGTATTTCCATGCGCGATACCGCTTCCCGCTTACCTCGCGCCAATGTTCAAGCTTATAGCCCCAGATCGATGTGCCATTGAAATAATGATCGTTGACCGTATCGTGTCCGTTTTCAGTCTCATTTAGCTGCCACAGAGCCGATGAGCCCCAGGCGTGATTGAATACCACATCCAGAATGACTGCAATGCCGTGGCGGTGACATGTATCGACGAGGAGCTTCAGGTCGTCCGGAGTGCCGTATGAGCTTTCGGGTGCCATATGGTAGGACGGATTATAGCCCCAGCTCACCGATCCTTCGAATTCGTTGATCGGCATGAGTTCGACTGCCGTGATCCCCAGTTCGTCGAAGTATCCCGCTTCGATTTTTTCGATAAGATCGTGATAGGTGCCGGGCCGACTCGCCTCACCGGAGAAGTCGCCGAGATGCATCTCATAGATGATCAAATCTCTGAGTGCGGGTTTTGCGTAACCATCGTCGGTCCACTGAAAAGGTTCTGCACCGACGCTGAGTTCTGTCTTCGTATGGACGGCATCCCAGGTTTCCTGACCAGTTACCGGATCGATCCATTCGACATTTTTCGACCACGGATCGGCGATCGATTTTTTACCTTCAAGATTGAATTGATAGGTATAATCGCCGTTGGGTATTGTTTTGGTGAGCCACCAGAGCGTATCGCCGGAGAGTTTCATCAGCTCTCCTTCGGGATAGGCGGTGTTGAAGCTGCCTTTGAGGGCGACATAGTTTTTCCCGGGTGCGAACAATGCGAAGTTGACCTGATTCCCGGAGACGGTTGCACCATCGATGATGGCTTCTGGTGCGGGTTCCCGGATGATGACGGGTAAGATGAATATCGGCTGAACCTTGAAACTGACGCGGCCTGTTTGACTGGTCGCCTTACAGGCGATTTTTTGTGAGCCGAATAAACTTTGTTCCGGTTCCCAGGACTCGTCGAGGCTCGCCGATTGTGATTGGAACAGCGAATCGCCGTTGATCCAGATTTCGAGCGATATGCTGTTCTCGGACGTTACCGAAATCGGGATTGGTGGAGTGAGGGTCGCGTTGCTGTCAGGCTGTAGAAATGTGATAATGGGATCTCCGGCGATTGGATTAAAATCGAAATCGATCGAATACTGAATGCTGTCGATCGTGCCGTCGTATCTTTTCATCTGAAAGCGGATGGCTTCGACGATCTGACGGCCTGATGTAAAGGGTCCCAGTTCCAGGTGGCATTCATCATTGGCATCCGGCGCTGATAGGGGTGTGATGACGCGTATATCGTTATCGATCTGTGTGTCGCCAGGCCAATATCGTGAGTCGGGCAATGTTTCGAACCCGTTTTCCAGCACACTCCACAGGATACTCCCACCCTGTGTGCAATCGCGAACAGTAAGGCGGATGGTGTCGTTGTGATTGGGCGTGTAAGGCTGCCAGCTATAGAGGAAGCTCTTGGCCCAATCGGCTTCGCCTCCGGTAGAGCTGCGATCATGGTACCAGTGATTTTCTGACGTTAGAGTTCCGCTATAGATCACAAAGTTCAGGACTTTAAATTTCTCGTTGGTTTGTATGGTTATCTCGTAGCGGTTGCCCAGTTTCAACATCGGGGAGCGTACATATTTATTACCATTATTATCGATATTTGTGATAGAACCGGATGGTAGTATATCCATGTCAGGCCATTCCCATGGAGTGGATCCGGCCGTCGTCTTTCTGCCGTTTATTCCCCAGTGCAGCACCATCGTGGCGGGCAGGGTGCCGCTATATTGCCAGTTTTGTTCGACGTAGAATATAATTTTCACTCGATCGCCCGCCGTGGGGAAAGGGGGGTCATAGTTTACGCCCTGTTGAGAGTACAGAGGCATTGAGATCAGTTGAATCAAGGTACAGATTAGTATCCATCTTTTCATGTTTTTCTCCTGAATTATGATGTATCATAAAATGTATGAAAATAATCTAACGATTGCAAGCGTAATTTGATCTGATGTGGCGATGGATGATTTTGGGGGGCTGAGTTTTATCTTCTGCCAACGATGCATGAATAAATATATCTTACCTGTCATTGCGAACACTCCCGTTTTTAGGGAGTGTGAAGCAATCTCCTCCTTTAGAGGTACTGTTATCCTGGTCATTACCGATGGGATTGCGTCGTTGTGGGGAATCTGCAAATTCGATGCAAGAAGTTTTTTTATGACAATATCTGCTGAGTCGTTCAGATTTACCATATAAATAGTCATTGTTAAATCAATTGAATAGTTATTGGATGATACGTATATTTTTCTTATATTAGGATGAATATCGGTTAAATACATAGAGGAAGATTAGCGGCGATGAAAATAAGGCTGATCGTCGTAGGAGCGACGAAAGCGAATTACATTCGTATGGGGGAAGATGACTTCATCGGGAGGATAAGGCATTACATAAACTTTGAGTATGTAGTGATCAAACCCGAGAAGATAAAAAAATCGTTGAATGAGTCATCTCTGGTCATTGCGGAGAGCGATCGTATTGGCGAGCACATCGGATCCGGTGATTGGACGGTAGCCATGGCATCCGGGGGACGTCAATTGAGTTCGGAGGAATTGGCTGTTTACATACAAGCGAAGCTGAATATGTCGTTACGCAGTATGACGTTTGTCATCGGCGGGCCGTTGGGACTCAGCGAGCGGTTTTTGGAGAGGGTAAGTGACCGATTGAGTTTATCCAGGATGACGTTGACGCATGAATTAGCGCGACTGGTGCTGTTGGAGCAGATCTATCGTGCATTTACGATCCTGGGTGGTGAAAAATATCATAAATAAAATCTTGACTTTTGATGAATAAAATACTATAATTATATTTTATTTTAATTTGTTGCGCGGTGTGGTAGGGCGCGTCTGAATGATCTTTTCCTAAAAGAAACGACGGGACAGGGTCATTAACCGTTTTAACATGATGGATCATGGTACATATGGGAATAAAGATCATAGCAATCAACAAGAAGGCACGATTCGAATACGAGATCGTGGAGACGATCGAGAGCGGCATCGTATTGCAGGGAACCGAAGTGAAGTCGTGCCGGATGGGCAAGGTCAATCTAAAGGACAGTTACGCCTCAGCGAGGGATGGGGAGATGTATGTATACAATATGCACATCAGTCCTTACGAGCCGGGTACTGTTTTCAATCATGATCCGGTGCGTGCTCGTAAATTACTATTGCACAGGCAGGAGATCAAGCGGTTGACGAGCAAGTTAGAGGAGAAGGGGATGACGTTAGTTCCCACGAAGATTTATTTCAAGGACGGGCGGGTGAAGCTGGAGTTAGGGTTAGCGAGAGGGAAGAAGTTATACGACAAGCGCGATGAGATTGCGAAGCGCGATGAGCAGCGTCGTTTAGAGAGGGATATGAAGGAAGTAAGAAAGTTTGGATTATAGAAAGCGATAAGGGGAAATGACAGTGGAACAAGCAAACGTATATGATATTTTGAAGGAGCGCGGGTTCATTCAGCAGGTTATCGAGGAAGACGAGATACGGGAGATCCTGGGTACGCGGAGGGTGACATTTTACATCGGGTTTGATCCGACGGCGGAGAGTTTGCATGCGGGTAGTTTAATGCCGATCATGGCGATGATGCATTTGCAGCGGCACGGGCATCAACCGATAGCGATATTGGGAGGTGGCACGGCGATGGTAGGTGATCCGAGTGGTAAGACGGAGATGCGGAAGATGTTATTAAAGGATACGATCGAGTCGAATCACCAGGCGATCCGGAAGCAGCTGAGTCGTTATTTAAACTTTGATGAAGGTCAGGCGTTATCGATCAACAATGCGGACTGGTTATTGGATTTGAATTACATCGATTTTTTACGGGAGATCGGGTGTCATTTCAGCGTGAACAGGATGTTAGCGGCTGAATCGTACAGGATCAGGCTGGAGTCGGGTTTATCGTTTTTGGAGTTCAATTATCAGTTATTGCAGGCGTATGATTTTTTAGTATTATATCGTTCGCATCAATGTATACTGCAGATGGGGGGAGATGATCAATGGGGGAACATCGTGGCCGGGGTCGACTTGATTCGGCGGATGGAGTCGAGCAAGGCGTATGGGATCACGTTTCCTTTACTGGTGATGTCGAATGGGCAGAAGATGGGCAAGACGGCTAGTGGAGCGATATGGTTAGACAGTGAGAAGACGTTGCCATATGATTTTTATCAGTACTGGATCAACGTGGATGACAGGGATGTAAGGAAGTTGCTGGCGTATTTCACGTTTTTACCGATGTCCGAGGTCGATCGGTTAGGGTCGTTGGAGGGATCCGACTTAAGGGAAGCGAAGGAGGTATTGGCGTATGAGGCGACGAAGATAACGCATGGAGAGGATGAGGCGGTAAAGGCGAGGGATGCATCGCGGGCGGCGTTTGGGGCGGGTTCTGATGATGTTTCGGCGATACCGTCGATGGAGGTGAGTCGATCCGAGCTGCGTGCGGGTATCAATGTGGTGGATTTATTTTCACGTGCAGGCCTGGTGAAATCGAAGAGTGAGGGACGGCGACTGGTAGTGCAGGGGGGATGTTATGTCAACGATGAGCGGGTAGATGAGATAGACTATTTAGTGAGTGATGGTCATGTGTCGGGTAGTCAGGTGATGTTGCGAGCGGGTAAGAAGAAGTTTTTTCGGCTCGAGGTTGTGGGCGAGTGATGTCAGGAATCCGGGTTTTGGAAAAATAGTTAAAAAAGTAAAAAAAAAGTATTGACAATAAAATAAAAAAGTATTATATTTGTTCCCTTGCAAAAAAGGAAAGTAGGATGAAGTAGATTTTAAAAAAAATATAAAAATAATACTTGACTTTTAGCAATAGTTTTGTTATATTGAATTTTGCCAAAAAAAATAAGTTCATTGAAAACATAGCGTGCATAGTCCTTGTCAATTCTAAAGAAGAAAGCGACAAAGATAAAAGATAACGAAGAGTTTGATCCTGGCTCAGGACAAACGCTGGCGGCGTGCCTAACACATGCAAGTCGAGGGGAAAGGAGATCTTCGGATTTCCGAGTATACTGGCGAACGGGTGAGTAACACGTAGGTAACTTACCCTTAGATTGGGGATAACTCTGCTAAAGCGGAGCTAATACCGGATATTGTTTTGTAGTCGCATGGCTATAAAATGAAAGTTGCCTTCGGGTAGCGTCTAAGGATGGACCTGCGTCCCATTAGTTAGTTGGTGAGGTAACGGCTCACCAAGACTTCGATGGGTAGCCGGCCTAAGAGGGTGTACGGCCACACTGGGACTGAGATACGGCCCAGACTCCTACGGGAGGCAGCAGTGAGGAATATTGCGCAATGACCGCAAGGTTGACGCAGCAACGCCGCGTGAGTGATGAAGTTCTAAGGAACGTAAAGCTCTGTTAGGAGGAAAGAATAGTAATGATATGAATAATATCAATACTTGACGGTACCTCCAGAGAAAGCCCCGGCTAACTCCGTGCCAGCAGCCGCGGTAATACGGGGGGGGCGAGCGTTGTCCGGAATCATTGGGCGTAAAGGGCGCGTAGGTGGGATAGTAAGTCAGGGGTGAAATCTACAGGCTTAACTTGTAGCTTGCCTTTGAAACTGTTATCCTTGAGTGCGGAAGAGGGAAGTGGAATTCCTGGTGTAGCGGTGAAATGCGTAGATATCAGGAAGAACACCGGTAGCGAAGGCGGCTT
>JAFGOE010000018.1 GCA_016926625.1 Candidatus Zhuqueibacterota bacterium | reverse complement strand
TCCGGATGGATTTCGCCGATATTTACATCGGGCGCCAGGCTATCGCCTGGGGCAGCGCCAGAACGATCAATCCGACCGATATCGTCGCGCCGTTCACTTTCGAAGAATTAGACACTGAGGAGCGTATCGGTGTCGATGCGCTGCGAGTCAGGATCCCGATGGGATTTATGGGAGAGATCGATCTGGGTTATGTGGCTGGTAACGATTTTGAGATGGATCAAAGTGCAATGTTTGCGCGCAGTAAATTTTACATAGTGAAGACTGATGTCTCGTTGTTGCTGCTGAGGTTCAGAGAGCATCTACTCGCCGGATTCGATCTTACCCGGGCAATCGGTGGTGCCGGATTCTGGTTAGAGAGCGCGTATGTGATGAGCGAGGCGTTTGCTGATACTGATTTCAATAATAGCGATAATTATTTCCGCGCGACGGTCGGAATGGACTACAATTTCAGTGGCAAAACATACGGTTACCTGGAATATCATTTCAACGGCGCGGGCGAGAGTCGACCCGAACATTATCTTGATATTTACAATAAACCCGCGGTTGCGCAGGGATCTGTCTATCTGATGGGCAGGCATTATCTGATCCCCGGGCTAACCTACCAAATTTCCCCCTTAGTTACACTAACAGGACAAACTCTGCTCAATATCGAAGATCGCTCCATGTTCCTGACTCCCCAGGTCGAATACAACATCGCCGAGAATATTTATATTTCCGGCGGTATCATGCTCAGCATCGGCGAGAAACCTGCCTATGCTATCAGAACTGGTTTTTTACCTGGTCTTTCGCTCAACTCAGAATTCGGCAGCTATCCGGATATGTATTTCGGAGCGTTCAGGGTGTATTTTTGATACGATGCAGATGAATGATGGATAGATGTGTTTGTGTTGTGGCAGATTATTATTAATCGGAAATTATAAAACGATAATGAAAAGTTTGAAACACAACATTGACTTACTCTTATGTAATCCTCAAATAAAGTGACTAATCGGCCTTCAAATTCGGGAATTGAACAAACAGAGAAAAACCTTATATCATCTGTTTGTTCTATAAATGCTTATGTGATTACCGTTCACCTATTTCAAAAGATACGGCCAAAATCTTGGAAGTACCATGAGTAAATATCCTGCCAGATAGATCGCCGCAAAAATCAAGGGGATCCAGTTTTCGACATGGGTCAGGGGTTTGTATAAGCTGGGATCCTTGCCTTCTCCTAACGCCTTCCACTCGGCGGCGTAGTAGGGACTGGCTGGTAAGCGCTTCTCCATCTCACCGATCACCTCGTATTTGCCGGTGTTCAACTGGCGGTAGGATTTAACGAGCCGCCACCAGGTGTAACAAAACGCCAGGAAAGCGACCAGCAGAAGAGTCAGCAGATATATGTTCGACAGTATCGGCAATTTTTCATAGGAAAATCCTATGGCTGAGAGGATGAACGTATGCAAGGTCAGGAAAAACGTATTCGCTAAATTGCGACGCGCGCTGATCCGATCGGCCATCTCCACGTAAATTTTGTACTGTTCTAAGATGTGCTCGCGATAAGTATCCCCTGATTTGTAGCTCTTTTCGTTGACAGCCTTGCTCCACAGCCGATCTTCTAACGTTTCTTCTTTGTTTTTCATGGTGTGCTCCGATATGTAATTTACAATCATTTATTGATTTCATTGAAAATATCATACATAAATAACATAGAAAATATAAAAAATGCAATGAAAAAATGATGTCGTCGCTAATCATAGCATATCTTCTCCATAGTAGTTAAGAATATGAGTCGTTGTAGATGTTTTTAATAAATTACTTGCTTTTAAACGACGTATCTGTTAATTTATAAGGTAAATCCATTGTATTCGTGAATATTAAAGCATATATTTCGATCGAAAACAGCTCTCTGTTAACTGCTCCCGATCTGAACATTCCACCAAAAAAAATGCGGTGAAAGATAGTATGATGGGTTTTACTATTTCATGCATATTATTATCCAAATGTATGAGATAGATTAAACTAACAACATCTATCCTGGAATCAGATGATAGGAGGAGTGATACAATGAAGAAAATATGTATCGTTTTATTGGTGGTGTTGATCCTACCCGGTGCGGCTAATGCACAAGATTACATGGAAGTTATCGACGGGATCTGGGGTATGGGAGAAAATTTTAGCGTGCCGACATTCTGCGATATTGATCATGACGGATTCGTGGACATGATCGTCGGATATCAGGAGGGTAGACTCGCACATTACAGACACGATGTCACCGGTTCGTTAGCTTTTAGTTTCGTGTTGGTAACAGACCATTTCAATGAGATCGATGTAGGTGAATTCGCCACACCCAGTTTCATCGATTTGGATAACGATGGTCTGTTGGATATGATGGTCGGCGGACAGCATGGCAGGATATTTCATTTTGAACAGGAAACTGTAAATTCTTTCAAATTCAATCTGCTTAACAAGCAATTCAACGACATCCAGGTTGGTTATGGGTCCACACCTCACTTTACAAATCTGGATAATGATTCGTTAATAGACATGATTGTGGGGGAACGCGTCGGGAATCTCAATTATTACGAACAGGAGGCCGTAGACTCGGAGAACTTTGTGCTAGTTGATGACACATTGAGTGGGATTATTGCAGCAACGCGTCCACGATTATTTACCCTTGATCTGGATCAAGATGACTTACTGGACCTTATTATAGGAGGAGGAAACGGGTATCTCGAACATTACGAACAAGATACCCCCGGCTCATATACTTTTTCATTGATATCCGAGCAGTTTAGCGAAATTTATGTCGGTGCATATTCGGCTCCATATTTTATTGATCTTAATGACGATGGTCTCTTCGATCTGATCATTGGGGAAGAAACCGGCTTTCTCAATCATTACATCCAGGATGGGGAAGATATAGATTCCTTTCATCTGATTACAGAAAAGTTTGTGAATGACGTTATCGATGTGGGCCGAAATGCTGCACCGGCTCTTGCTGATTTAGATAACGATGGTTTGCTTGATATGCTGGTCGGTAACGAGGATGGGATGCTCTATTATTATGAACAGAACGCCATTGGTTCATCCCTCTTTAATTTTGTGAGTGATAAATTTTGTGATATTGATGTGGGAGCTCAGGCGGCTCCGATATTAACGGATATCAATAACAATGGTCTGTATGACCTGATTATCGGACAATCCATGGGAAATCTGAATCTTTATGAACAGGATGCAGTCGGTTTGTGCTCATTTCATTTGATCACTGAGAATCTGGACGGGATATCTGTCGGACGGTATGCTGCTCCCTGCATCGTCGATTTAGACGCAGACGGATTGTTCGATTTATTAGTCGGTGAAAATAATGGTTATCTCCATCATTACGAGCAGGTGACTGCAGATTCATTGCATTTTACGTGCATCTCTGACAGTCTGGGTAGCCTCGACGTGGGTGATCGATCCAGCCCTTGCGTTACAGATCTGGATGACGATGGGTTGTTGGACTTGATCGTAGGCAGCCTAAGTTCTCGTGTGTACCATTATGAACAAACTGAGACAGCATCGGATTCCTTTAATTACGTTGCCGAATTTTTCAATGACGTTTACATCTCGTCTGCTAAACCTGTTTTCGTCGATATTAATCACGATGGTCTCGATGATTATTTGGCCGGCAGCTATTTAGGGGATATTCGATATTTCCAAAGAATAAAAGATACCTTTGTCGACCTGGACGGGATGAGGACATGGCCAGAATACATTACATTATTTCAGAACTACCCGAATCCATTTAATCCCGCGACAACGATACGCTACGATTTATCCCAATCAGCACGAGTCAAGGTCTCAATCCATAATATGCACGGACAAACGGTAAAGATTCTCGAGGATACTTTTCAACAAGCTGGTACTCATGTGCTTAAATGGGATGGAAAAGATGGAACCGGGTGTTCGCTTTCGACCGGCATATATTTTTGTCATATCGATGCGCAAACTCATAAACAGTCGATCAAGCTTTTATTAATAAAATAAATAATCGCAAAAATTGCGTTAACATTTTTACTCTCGAATCGAAAACTTTATTTCTAATTTTTAGTTTAACTATCATCGTCATATATACTCGATCGGGCAACAAAGAGCATCTTAAAATTTGGCGACGGGCTGACATTCGGAGTATTGAAGAGAGATATAATCTTCTTTTGTCCAGACTCATTTGTAACCTGTCTATCCTGAGACTTTTATGGCGGTGCGCCGCAAAGTTAATCTGCTGCCAGGCCATAATTAATCGAATTTAAAATATATAAACAAAAAGGATGAGAAGTAACACTGTATAAGTAATAATATAACTTTGCGCCTCACAAAATACTTACGCAGATGCTTATCAGCAGCTTTATATATTACTATTACATCAAGTAAACCAATCTAAAATGAACCAGCAACTGTAGTAAGCGGAGATCCTCTATGAAAATCACGAAAGCCGTCATTACGGCGGCAGGAAAAGATCAGCATCATTTACCGTTACAAACGCTCATTGATAGAGATGGGAAAGAGAAATCAGTGCTTCAAATCCTCGTGGAAGAGACTATCAGCGGGGGTATTGAGGAGATTTGTGTCGTTGTTCAGCCGGGTGATGAGGCGTCTTATTCAGCGATCATCGGCGATCATGCCGGACGGTTGAATTTTGTGGTCCAGTCGCAACCGTTAGGCTATGGTCATGCCATTTATTGTGCAAAAGATTTTACCCAGGACGACCCCTTCTTGCATCTGGTCGGCGATCACCTCTATCTGAGCCGCCAGAAGAAGAGTTGTTCCCAGCAACTGATTGAAGTCGCCGAGGCGGAAGACTGTGCAGTTTCCTCTGTGCAGGCAACGCGTGAAAATCTGCTTTCCTACTTCGGTGCCATCGGCGGCCGGCGTATTCATGGTCGCCAGGATCTCTATCGCATCGAGACGGTCGTGGAGAAACCGACCCCGACCGATGCGGAGCAGCGATTGATTATACCGGGATTGCGCGCCGGATACTATCTCTGTTTTTTCGGTATGCATGTGCTTACACCGACAGTCATGGAGATACTGGGCGAGCAAATTGAAAAAGCGGCCGCTTCTCGAAGGATAACGCTGTCCGATGCGCTCGATGAACTGGCGGAAAGGGAACAATACTTAGCGCTGGGCAAATCCGATCTTCGATACGATATCGGCGTCAAATATGGTCTATTAACGGCTCAGGTCGCTCTGGCATTAAACGGGAAGGATCGCGATGAGGTGCTGGAAAAATTATTGGAACTTCTCTATGTACGTGAACTTGGCACGAGCAGCAGGGAGACAGAATAGATGAGCGAACTGACGAAGATCATCACGGCGAAAGATCCTGTTTTACGTAATAGTTCGCTTGATGCATTCTGCAGGACGGCTCCCCTGGAAGAGCTAATGGCTGAATGTGAGTCGCTCGAACTGTTTCGGCATAAAAACGACAATTTGTATGAACGAGTACGGGCGCTATTTTTTCTGTACGCGATCCATCGCTTTCACCTCCCGAATAAACAGGGTATCAAGTCAGAAGGATCAATTCCGTTTCATGGTTATATTAATCTGCTGAAGCGGCGCTTTGAAGAGGCGATCGAGATATTTTTAGACGAGTCAAGAGCCACGGGTCACAGCGATGCCCTATCGAGCGCTTTGGCAGCTGCCTACCATCGGCTGGGCTTTCAGACATTAGCCGACCAGGTACGGCGCAGCGTCAGGTCTGTTCGTGGTAATCAATGGATGTTTCGTATCGGGCATCCGGCCGATCACCCTTTGCGGGTACGTAAGGAGTTGCTCTCCGTCAAATCGAAGGATTACTTATTCCCGATTCTCAGGGAAGCGACGCCGGTGCGCATGGATTTGAGCCATAGCGGCTGGAGCGATATTTTCTTTCTGGGCATGGATTTCCCGGAAGGCGCTCGTGTCTTAAACGTCTCGATCGATTTAAGCGTGCGGCAGACGAACGAATACAGTAATCCGCGTCCTCCGGTGGAGACCTATTTTCGTGCAATCGATCAACCGGTGTTGCGGCTGGTCAGCATCGATTTAGAGACATCGGCCGAGATCACGTCCATTGCCGAAGTGTTCGACTTTGCCAAAGATTACCTCGGCTTGTTGAAAGCGGCCGTTATCGCTTCCGGCATTGTGCCTCCCGGGATGGAAGGCGCAGAGCAGCCGTTGAGCATGTTATTAGAGCGCCTGGTGAAACCCGGTCATGGTATCGAAATCGTCAGTCGCGTAAATGGAATCCCCAAAGGCTCACGGCTGGCGGTTTCCACAACCTTGCTGGCATCGTTGATCGCAGTCTGTATGAGAGCGACCGGCCAGACGGTGGCGCTGACCGGACAACTGAGAGAAGACGAGCGTCGGTTGGTGGCAGCGCGGGCGATTCTGGGGGAATGGCTGGCTGGTTCGGGCGGCGGCTGGCAGGACTCCGGCGGGATCTGGCCTGGAATAAAATTGATCCAGGGCGTGGAGGCTCGACCGGATGATCCTGAATACGGTGTTAGTACAGGCAGGCTGCTGCCAGCTCATTACATCATGACACAGAAAGATGTTACTTCACAGGTCAGACAACATTTGCAGGATAGCCTCGTCCTCGTTCATGGCGGGATGGCACAAGACGTGGGACCGATTTTGGAGATGGTGACAGAGAAATATCTCCTTCGTTCCGAACAGGAATGGCAGGGCCGACAAAGGGCTATTCAATTGTTCGATAAAATAGTAGGCCATTTGAAAAGAGGATCCATTAGAGATATCGGTAACTGTACTCATCAAAATTTCGACGGACCGATCCAGACCATCATTCCATGGGCAAGTAATCTATTTACGGAGACGATCATCGAGCGGGTAAGAAAAGAGTTCGCGAACGATTTCTGGGGCTTCTGGATGCTGGGCGGGATGTCCGGCGGAGGTATGGGATTCATTTTTGATCCGAAACGTAAGACGGTGGCACAGGATCGACTGCAGAGCATCATGCGCGAAACTAAAAATCAACTGCAAAAGGCCATCCCGTTTGCTATCGAACCGGTCGTCTACGATTTCGCTATTAACGAGAACGGATCGATCGCCGAGCTACTCGAAGGGGATCGTGCGTTAATGCCGCCAGGATATTATACGCTATCGATTCCGGATCTATTGCGATTGGAACGTAGAAAATTGGCCAGAATGCAGCGAACAGAGCTGGATCATTTCGCCACCGCATGCCGTAACAGGCCTGAGCTGGCCGGTATCATCCAGGTGCTATTCGACCGTCTGTTGCCCGGCAGTGCGCAGGAATCGACTGACAAGAAGAGTCTGGATGAATTGCTGCAGGACTATGGTTTCGACCGGATTCAGCATGAGCAAATTAAGGCAGATCTGCGCACTGGTCGCATCGGTCTTGCCCAGAATCGGCTGCCCGTCAGCAGTAAAATTCAGGATGTCTCTTCGGATGATATCGTTAATGCGACCACGGGCTTGTCGGAACGGCATCGAAACATCGGTATGGAGGCCCTGGCCCAGGGAGCCGTCGCCGTGGTATCGCTCGCTGGTGGCGCCGGCAGCCGCTGGACGAAAGGCGCCGGCGTTGTAAAGGCGTTGAATCCATTCTGCCGGCTCGGCGGCAGACATCGCACGTTTATCGAGACCCATTTGGCGAAGAGCCGACGCATCAGCCGCCTCTGCGGTACTCCTTTGCCTCACATTATCACCACCAGCTATCTAACCCATCAACCGATAGAAACTTATCTTCAGCGCGTCGATAACTACGGCTACGAAGGGCCATTACTATTGTCGCCAGGTCGCTTCGTCGGCTTACGCCTCATTCCGATGACGCGTGATCTGCAGTTCGCCTGGGAGGAGATGCCGCAGCAGTTGCTCGACGAACAGGCGCAGAAAGTGCTGGAAAGTCTGCATGCCGCACTCCTGGATTGGGCGCGAAAGATGGGCGAGGGGGGCGATTACACCGATAACGTGCCGTTACAGTGCCTGCACCCGGTTGGCCACTGGTACGAGCTGCCCAATTTATTCGTGAACGGGATTCTGAAGCGTTTGCTGGAAGAAAGACCGCGATTGAAGTACCTGATGCTGCATAATATCGATACACTGGGAACAGATGTCGATCCCGCGCTGCTGGGATACCACATCGATCAAGGTGCGTGTGTGACAACGGAGGTGATTACCCGACGCATCGAAGATCGGGGTGGTGGTCTGGCGAGAATCGATGGTCAAATCAGGTTGATAGAAGGACTTGCATTGCCGCGGGAGGAGATCGAATTCAATTTGTCCTATTATAACACGAGTACCACCTGGATCGATATCGATCAGTTGCTGAATGTGTTTGATCTGAACAGAACGCAATTGAATGATAAGGCGAAGGTTCTCGATTCGATTCGTAACCTCTCTTCCCGAATGCCGACATACATCACCCTGAAAGATGTCAAGAAGCGTTGGGGCAAAGGACAGGAGGACGTCTTTCCTGTGACACAATTCGAAAAACTATGGGGTGATATGACGGCGCTGCCTGAGATTAAATCCAGTTTTGTCGTTGTGCCGCGTCAACGCGGTCAGCAGCTCAAAGAGCCAGCCCAACTCGATGGCTGGCTGCGCGACGGCTCAGCGGCCTATGTCGATTCTATTTGTGAGTGGTAGTGCATGGGTGAAATTTATAATAATTATCATTCTATAATTACCTGATCGGGGGCTGTATCAAAAGTTAACTTGTAGTGACGAATTTATTCGTCAAATACTACCTATTGTATGCAGAGAATAGATTTGCTACTACTAATTGAGGTAAATATCATGCAGTAGGACTTTTGATACAGCTCCTATCGAATTTATTGAGACTTGGCGGAATCTTAATTGAATTGTACGGTTGCCGAATATTCTATAGAATAAGACTCGGCGAATGAGGTGTTAAAAATAACAAAGAAACTAATCGATAAGTAATCAGTTGTAGATATTAATGATTACATAAAATTTAAAAAATTTTACAATGAAATTATTAAAAAGGATAATCTACAAATTCTAAATTAAAGCTACAAGTTAATTTTGGAAGTGATTTAATTCTAATCTGTTCATACTAATTAACAAATGATGAAAGAGCGTAATATCTTATGAAAAATTTTATAGTTTTGCTTTTCGTGTTGCTGATTTTCAATCCATTATTCAGCCAGGATGTGGTGATCAACGAGGTGATGTCCTCGAATCTGGCAGCGTACGCCGACGAGGACGGCGATTTTTCCGATTGGCTGGAATTATTCAATCCCGGCGAGGTTCCGGTTAACCTGAAATCATACACTCTCAGCGATGATGTCGATGAGATCGATAAATGGACGCTCCCGGAGATTGTCCTGTCGCCGCATTCTTATCTGCTGGTTTTCGCATCTGATAAGGACAGGGATGTTTATGCACCTTATATGGAGACCATCATCGATTGGAGGGACACATGGAGGTATCGACCAGGAAGTTCAGAACCTCCACAAAACTGGCGCGAAATCAATTTCGATGATGCCGGATGGAGCTCAGGGCCGAGCGGATTTGGATATGGTGATGGGGATGATGGCACTGTGGTGCAAAATGTGCGTTCGATCTTCCTACGGCACAAATTCCAGATCACCGATGTCTCCGATGTAGCCCTGGCTCAACTTCATGTGGATTACGATGATGGTTTTGTCGCCTATTTGAACGGTGTTGAAATTGCTCGTGCTAACATAGGCGTCCCCGGCGGCAATCCGCCTGCGTACAACAGCTTCGCAGACAGCGACCATGAGGCGGCCATATACCGCGGGCTTGCTCCTGACTTCTTCGCGATTGAAGCTGTTCGGTCAATTCTGTTACCAGGTGATAACGTACTGGCAATTCAGGTCCATAATGTCAACTCCTATTCCTCGGATATGACGATTATTCCATTTTTTACACTGGGCTTAAAGTCAGAACCGCCGGATCCGCAGGGGATGCCGGTAATGCTGCAGTTCTCGATTCCCATGCTGCACACAAATTTTAAAATAAGTACAGAGGGTGAAGAATTATTGCTGGCGGATAGTAGCGGCAATATCGTTGACCAGATCGATACGGGGTATATTCCGACGGATATTTCCAGTGGGCGCTATCCGGATGGTGCAGATTCATGGTCTTTATTTCAACAATCCACACCAGGAGAGGCGAATAACAATCCGGGCTATTCAGGGATAGTCGATAATCCCAATTTTTCGATCCCGGGTGGGTTTTATTCCGGTACGCAAACCCTGCAAATTACTGGCCCACCCAGTCCGGTGATCACTTATTACACCGCGGATGGTTCGGAGCCGACCGAAAAATCTGCTCGGGTAACCGGCTATATCAGCATTGCGCAAACAAGAGTAATTCGGGCACGTGCTTTCGAACAGGGCAAAATACCCAGTCAGATTGTGACCCACACCTATTTTATCAAGGAAGATATCGATTTCCCGGTGATCTCACTCACGACCGATCCGGTGAATTTATGGAGTGATTCTATCGGCATCTATGCAACGGGTCCCAATGCCCAACCAGCAGATCCTCATTATGGAGCAAATTATTGGCAGGATTGGGAGCGTCCGGTTCATATCGAATTTTTCGAACCCGATGGTCGTATGGGTTTCTCGATGAACGGCGGGATCAAGATCTTCGGAGGCTGGAGCCGGGCTCGCCCGCAAAAATCGTTCTCTATTTTCGCCCGTGGCCGCTATGGTACCAGTGAGATAGCGTACAAGATATTCGAAAATAATCCGATCTCCAGCTTTCAATCGTTTATCTTGCGGAATTCGGGCAATGATTGGGTGGGAGAGTGGGGTGGTTATACCATGTTCCGCGATGCACTGATGACCGGCCTTGTGGGGCCGACTGGCATCGAAGTGCAAGATTATCGCCCGGCAGTGATCTTTCTGAATGGTGAATATTGGGGAATTCTGAACATACGCGAGAAAATCAGTGAACACTATCTTGCCTCTCATTTCCCGGTCGATCCGGACGATGTGGATATGCTGGAAAATGAGAATTCCGTCATAAATGGGGATGCAGGGCATTACAATGAAATGGTGGAGTTCCTTCGCACGCACAGCCTCGCTGATTCGGAAAATTTTGCCTACATCAACACTCAAATGGATGTGGAAAATTTTTTCCGGTATCATATCGCACAGATCTATTACCACAATACCGACTGGCCAGGGAACAACATCAAATTCTGGCGACCCAAAACCGCTACGGGCCGCTGGCGATGGATTCTGTATGATACAGATTTTGGACTCGGTCTGTACGGTGACACCCGGTATAACATCAATACATTGGAGTTCGCCCTGGAGCCCAATGGCCCTGACTACCCTAATCCGCCCTGGTCGACCTTAATCCTGCGAAAATTGCTGGAAAACGAAAATGGGAAATATCAGTTTATCAACCTGTTTTGTGATTACATGAATTCTGTCTTTGATCCTACATATATTCATAACAAAGCAGATGAAATGAAAGCCGTGCTCCAACCGCAAATGCAGCGGCATTTAAGCCGTTGGGGAGGGACGATGCAGAGCTGGAACTCCCGCATTCAGGTGATTAAAAATTTTGCCACATATCGTCCGGCTTACCAACGTTCTCACCTCATATCCAAATTCAATTTAGAAACTCCGCTGAAGTTAACGGTTGAGGTCACTCCCCCAGAGTGCGGCAGGATACGGGTAAATACCTTGCAGCCGGAAAATTATCCTTGGCAGGGTCAATATTTCCCGAATGTTCCCTTTCTGGTGACTGCGAGTCCGGCGAAGGGGTACCGTTTTGCCGGCTGGGATGATGATCCGGGCATTACCTCCGCACAACGGGAGATCAATCTGACCAGCAATAAAACCATTACCGCTCGTTTCGAATTGGATGAATCATCCGGTAATACAATCGTCATCAACGAAATTAATTACAATTCAGTCGATGATTTTGATGCAGAGGATTGGGTGGAGTTCTATAACAACAGCAATCAAGCGATCGATATGTCCGGCTGGATTTTCCGTGACGAGGATCCTGATCACGGTTATGTATTCCCGAATAACACGATACTGGATGCCGGAAACTATATCGTCATATGTGCTGATGACTCAAAATTTCACAGCATGTTTCCCGACGTCTCGGAGGTTGTGGGATATTTCGATTTTGGATTCAGTGGATCAGGAGAACATCTCCGTATAAGCGACGCAGATGGGAACGTGATCGATTCTCTAACTTACGATGACCAGGATCCGTGGCCCGAAGAGGCGGATGGCGAAGGGGCTACGCTGTCGTTAAAAAATCCGGCGTCAGATAATTCACTCGGCGAAAGCTGGGCTGCCTCAGTTTCCCACGGCACCCCGGGCGGGCAGAATGATGTATTTACTAATATTGGCAACGAGGCTGAGGGACTCTTGCCGAGACATTATCAGCTTGAGCAGAATTTCCCCAATCCCTTCAACCCGGAGACGGTTATTCGCTTTCAGCTGCCTGAGAGTGAGTTGGTGACTGTGTCTGTGTTCAATATGTTAGGAAAACAAGTGGCCGTGTTAGTAAATCAAAAATTAGAAGCCGGTAGTCATGAAGTCGTGTGGCGGCCGGATCATTCAATATCGAGCGGACTTTATTTTTATCGGTTAAATACGCGAGATCGACAGATCGGAATGAAGAAGATGCTCTATCTAAAATGATCTGAAGAGATGTCGAGGAAGGCTATTCCGGCTTAAAATAAGCAGTTATGTCTTTGAAAAGCATGATGAATGGTAAAATCAAGTAGTTTACCCTGTATAAAATCGGGAGTCTCTCTATGCGCAAGATTGTTATTTTTGGAATGATTCTGCTTACACTGCTTATATGATCGTATGACGAAGCTGTATTTATCCATCGCAGCGTCGCAAGTTTAGAATTTGTGTTCTCACTTTTCTCTATTAATTACGGACATCGGGAAACCGATTAAAAATGGGCGTTAAGTCCATGGAGGAATTGGCATATGAAAGAAATATTTTCAAACGCGATCAGGTATTGGGAGAAGAAACGTATTTTTTATAATCTTGGTCTTCTGGTGATCGTTATTATTTATTTCATAAAGCATTTACCCAAGTCACTCGACACGATTACATTTGACTGGATGCTCATATTTTTTGTTTTAGCAGTGCTGGCAAACGTCTGCTATAGTTTTGCCTATATCGTAGACATTTATCTGCAGTTCTCGGAATTTTCAGAGTCATGGAAAAAGCGCAGGTGGATACTCTTCGTGATCGG
The DNA here is from genome assembly GCA_016926625.1 of Candidatus Zhuqueibacterota bacterium. GTDB lineage: Bacteria > Zhuqueibacterota > Zhuqueibacteria > Thermofontimicrobiales > Thiofontviventaceae > Thiofontadaptatus. Next base: position 12,138 of record JAFGOE010000018.1, on the reverse strand, counting down.
ACTTTCTCTTGCTGCTGTCATTACACGTTTTTTTGCGATGGATATGTTTATATAAAAGACATCATTCGATTTAAAATACAGAATCAATAAGTAATCTCCCAGGCTATTGAAATATAATAAGTTATGCCTGTATCTTAAGTTCTTTTCCATCGTTCAAGCAAATACGTCGGATGATTGTCCTGCCTGAAATGGCATTATGGGCTAGAGAACCCATCGCTGAAGCCCACGCACCGACCAGATAAAAATTGGATAGTCCTGGCAGCGTCCATTTGAATTTTTTATCGGATAGATCTTCACGAATACTGAATTCAAACTTTCGATTGGGGAAATTAAACCATCCCTGTGTTCCGCCCATATAACGCTCCCATGTCATCAACGTACATACGTCGACGACCTCAACCTGATCTTTGATTCCGCTGAAGTACTTTTCCAGAATATCGATTATCAGTTCGGCGACTCTCTTTTTTTCCTGTTTATATTTACCCCGATCGTCATTATATAGTCCTTTCCAGTATGCATAGCTCGCCGAAAGCTCGACTTTTATGGTACCCTTGCCTGCCGGAGCCATGCTTTTATCGAAACCATAGATCTGTGCTTCGATACTCTCGTATGTGTGGTTGGCTATGGTTACTGGCTGTTCGAGTAATAATACCAGGGATGAAGGCTCACGAGACAGATCACGGTTTACTCCGAGGAACACATCGATAGCAAAGGTGGTTTCGTCCTGGAGTGGCTCACAATAGCCGCGGACGATCTTGTTCATATACTTCCCGCCGAGCATATTCAGGATCGTCTTGCGCCCGTCTGTGTTCGAAATAATAACGTCTGCCCTGTGCTCTGTACCATCACTCAGCCTGATCCCTACTACTTTGTTGTTTTCGACCAGGATTTTTTCGACCTTGCTTTTGTAATTGACACTTCCTCCTAACTCCAGATAACGTTGTTCAATCGATTTTGCAACCTCGATAGCTCCACCCACGGGCCATTGGATGTCACCGCTCAATCCGCCGGCGTGTCTCATTAGATGAAAGAAGAACGGTCCGTCCGGATTTGCATAGATAAGTAGGGAAAATGCTCGTTTTAGGAACGGATCTGAGAATCGTTGAGCATAAGTGCTCATATTCATATTGAACCATTTTAAAATCGATGGTCGCAAAATGAAGATGGGGATCATTTTCCACACAGAGCCGCTGGCCATTGCGTCATCTATTTTTTTATTGGTAAATACCTTGATATCCTTAATATATTGGTCTATCTGTTTCGAGTCTTTCGTAGATAACTTGTATAGGGCGTCTTTCAGCTTCTCTAGATCATAGTAATCCTTAAAAATTTCACCATTTGGAGAAACTACGGATGTACATTCTTCAATCGGTACCAAATCGCGTGGTAACGCTCCAAGCTCATTCCATAATTGGTATACGTCGGTACCTGGTCTGCATCCGAAAAAATGGTGAATGCAAACGTCGAACGTATAACCCTTGCGCTGCCACGATGTACATTGTCCACCCGGTTTAAAATGCATTTCAAAAATCTGCGTATCGAATCCATTTATCTGACCATAGATGCCAGCCGCCATTCCCCCCATGCCAGCTCCGATAATGATTATTGATTTTGCCATTTGGTTTTACTCCGGATTTTATTGTCTGTCTACTTTATTTAGTCATCGCTTTAAAGGTGGTGAATACCATTGTCTATACTAAAATAACAATTTATCCCGGAAAGATCAAGTCGTATCTCTGCAAAGCAGGATTTTTTTGCGGGGTGTGCAAATATAATTATTGCTTATCACATGACCACTACTTCAATTGTTCGATTTAATATTGAATTTTAGAAGTTCCTCTTTATCAATCCATTAAAATAAACCGTTTGTCAAAATTGCAAGGCACCTATCGGTAGTGTGTTCTTTATTTTAGCAATATGAATTTCTTGGTTGTTACGAAATCCCCGGCTTTCAATTGGTACAGATAAATGGCACTCGCCAATGCGTCGCCATTGAAATTAATTGAATGAATCCCTGCTATCTGAATTCCTTCATACAACGTCGCCACTTCACGACCGCGCACGTCGTAGACCTTGATGGTCAGTTGACTGGTCACGGGTAATTGGTAATTGATTTTTGTCACAGCATTGAAGGGATTTGGATAGTTCTGACTGAGTGAACATTGCGAGGGTATCGCCGAATTCCCCGTTCTTTCTATACCCAGAATACTATCCGGATGAACACCATTTTCCAGCCAATACGTGATATCTGTCCTTTCTTCATCCGCCTGGATGTTCCAGTATTCATATTGATCCGGGAACCAACGGTATAGATCGCCCAGGGGGAAACCATTCATTGCTGCATTCAAAAGTGTAGCATTGGTATAGGCCAGATTCTCAACCAATGGCCAGCGATATTGTGTGGAATATTCAGGATGCCAGGCCCAGAGTGAATCTAAACCGCAGTGCCATTTAATGTAAAGAAAATCTTTAATTAAGGAAGTATCGCTGGGAGGCAGATGAAAATTAGGATCGGTCGAGTCGTAAAGACATGCTAAATTCATATAAGGAAATGAATCAGATTCAAAGAAAGCCAGCGTCTTCTGATTCAACATTGGTTGCGGAACGGGTATAAGATCTTCTGAATGAATCCGACGCAGTTCCTGAGCGTGGGGACTGTTCGCCATCCAGTCAGCCAGCCAATCCTCAATAAAATAACTGTTGTGTGCGAACAGGATCCTACGATCCTGCTCTGTAAACCTGACTTCGAATCCGAACGTACTGACGCTGTCTATCCGGATGGTACCTCCATTTGGATTAAGGCCTACTTGAGCTGGATATTGCCCCAACATATAACCATTTACCCATAGCGAATTAGTCACAGACAGCTTATGCCACCATCCCGATTCCAGACTAAACATGACGATATTCAGAAAAGTGCAATGGTTAAATTGGACATTTTCTCCGTAATTTGTGCTCTCCTGCATATAAACGTATCCAATATTGGCAAATGTGCAATTTTCGAAGGACACATTGTCAATATGATATCCCGATTCATAGAAGGGAAAAGAAACCGCCCTGCCATAATACGTAAAATGCCGGTCAACGCAGTTGCGGAAGTAGCAGCCTCTAAAAGTACCGTTGAAGTGTTTACTCCTTACGCAGATTACGCCGGAAGCCGTTCTCCAGGGACAGGGCATAAAATCAAAAATACAATTTTCAAAGGTGCCGTATTCTTCCTTATCTCCTGTCAGACCCGTGGTATCGCCATCGAAGACTATCGGTGTCCCCATCTGAACGCCAGCCGTGTCTGCAAAATAAACCCAGATGTTGTGCATTTCCAGATCGCCATAGACACTAATCATAAAATATTTTTCCGGTACATCCGGCCAATTAGATATGTCCAACCAGTCAGACCAAAGGATCTGGGGTGGGGCAGTTTCACTAGTCATTCCAGCTTCCGGTGCGATTAAGGTTAGGCGCTCACCTGCTGGTACGATAATGGAGCGATTGATGATATAACGGCTGTTCAGATTCAGTTCGAATACGGTGTTCGAGAGGTTTCCTGATGAGATGACCGCCTCAATGGCATTATTCAAATTGCCTACACTGTACGGACCATCGCCTTGTACATAGATCATATCTATCTGAGCAAATGCCGGGATTGAGAATACAGTTAAAAATATGAGCATCGATGAGAGTGCAGAACTGCAGTCCCTTAATATCTTCCCAGGTCTGAATTTTAGAAAAGCAAATTTCATAATACCTCCAGCTTTATTACAATCTTTGCTTCAGAATCTAAGGCGCTTTAAATTTACGATAGAACGAGAATTTTGATTATATCTCTCATCGAATTTTAATGGTTCGAGGAATATTAATCAGGAACTTACATAGAAGATCTATAGCCGAATGAAGACAAAGTGTATACGTAGAATTTGTTGTCACAACCAGTAAAAAAAGTCACATTAAAATAACAATTTATTGGGGAAATGTCAACATAAAAAAAATAGGATTGCGAGAGCAAAGAAGCACCAAAAGTGCATCGCACGACCCGCTCAATAAAATTCTTGCATTTTTATAATTTCTGCCTTATTATTACTGACGAGCAAACTGTATTGTTTAGAGCATTTTAGGCTTGTGATCACGAAGGTTCAGAATTTTGCTTAAGATTACAAGTCGGTGGGATTTTAAGTGTTTTGTATTTGAATTTTATGTCTAAGATCCTGTGAATCCCAGAATCACGGCATCTATGTTACGCGAACAGGCCTCATGCATTGAAACAGGTAATGTGTACTAGTAATAATGATGCAACGAAATAAGCCCCGATTGAGGAGATGAAAAATGTACTTACCGAAGAAAATCGATCTAAAAATTATTCTTCTGATTTCCTGTGCAATGTGTTTGATTATGTCCTGTGCCAAAGATGATTCGAAATCAGATGCAAGTGACAAAAATGACGGAATGGTATTTGTTGAAGCCGGGGAATTCCTGATGGGGAGTGACGATGGATATAACGATGAGAAACCGATTCATCGGGTGCATGTCGATGCGTTTTATATTGACCGTTACGAAGTGACGAATGCGCAGTATTGCGAGTTTTTAAATCAGAAGGGGAATCAACAGGAGGGTGGTGCGAACTGGGTTAATATGAATAGCGAGGACTGTAAGATAACGACGCAAGAAAATAAATATGTCCCGCTGAACGGCTACACAGATCATCCGGTAGTCATGGTCACCTGGTACGGTGCCCGCGCTTATGCTGCCTGGGCCGGTAAGCGGCTCCCCACCGAAGCGGAGTGGGAATGCGCCTGTAAAGGCGGAATATTTCCCGCCTCGTTTTCCGCCTCGTACACCTACAGCGGCAGCAACCAACCGGACGAGGTGGCCTGGTACAACAACAATGCAGGTGGAACTCCACACCCGGTCGGCAGCAAAAAGGCGAACGAGTTGGGCATCCACGACATGAGCGGCAATGTGTGGGAATGGTGTGCGGACTGGCTGGATCTCGAATATTACGGTGCCAGCCCTTACAAAAATCCAACCGGTCCTGCAACGGGCACGTTTCGTGTGACGCGCGGCGGCTCCTGGGACGACGCAGCCAACGGCGTCCGTTGTGCCTGTCGCGGCGGCAGTGTCCCGAACGCTTGTTACAACTACCTCGGCTTCCGCTGCGCGAGATAGGCAGCCGGGACATCTAATTTGATCGGTCCCATGAACTGTTAAGCTTTCGGGATAGGGCACGAGCTGTATCAAGAGTTAACTTGTAGTGACGAATTTATTCGTCAAATATCACATAATGTATGGGGTAAATAAATTTACTACTACTAATTGTGCTTAATATCTTGCATTTGGACTTTTAATACAGCCCCGTAGGGTTGATCTCTGAACAAGGCGTGTTTTATTTAATGAAGATCTAAGTGTCATCAGACAATTTAAAAGCAATCCGTACATCAAAGAAATATGCGTTGCACGTGGGCTTAAAAAAGAGAATGAAAAAATTGTGTTTAACTCGGCTCCATAGGAAGCCAGTCCATTTAAAAGATATTCGAGCTTTGACAGAAACGTGCGATGCACCCCGAAGGTGCATCGCACGGGCATATATCGATATGTTTGAACCACCCCATCCTAACTCAACTAAAACGGACAATACGACGCTGTATTTGTCATTCGATTACGGCCATTTGATACAAACAGGAGATAATTTATCATGTCTTACACATCGACAAAGGATTCGACATCTACTTGCAGACTTCTTTATGATTTGCCTCATTCTGTACAAATCATTTCGATATTGATTCTATTACTTTCTACTTCAAGTATGATCTCATCTTGTTCGGCTAAGCCGACAAAGTGGGTCGGGACCTGGAGTACGGCCCCGCAGCTTGTGGAACAACATAATAATCCCCCGAGTCCTGGTCTCAGTCACAATACGCTGCGACAGATAGTGCATGTCTCACTCGGTGGTGATACCCTGCGGATGCGGTTTTCAAACGAGTTCAGTAACAGTCCCGTTACACTTAAAGAAGTCCATCTTGCAGTCTCGAAGGGTGGAGGCGTTATAGATGAGACGACTGATCGAGCCCTGTATTTCGATGGCGAGACCGAGATCACAATGGAACCGGGTTCGGCGGTTACTTCCGATGCTTTTCAATTTCCGTTGCAACCGCTGACTGATGTTGCGATTACCATCTACTTCGGCGATACATCGCCCGATGTTACCGGCCATCCCGGATCGAGGACCACGTCCTATCTGCTTACAGGGAATGAGGTCGCACGGATCGATTTTTCCGGTGCAGTCCAGACGGACCACTGGTACGTCATCAATTCTATCGATGTGAAGGCGCCGGACTCCTCAGCCGCGGTGGTTATATTGGGCAATTCTATCGCCGATGGTCGCGGTTCGGGTACGAACAAGCAGAACCGCTGGCCGGATGAACTGGCACGGCGCCTTCATGCGAACCAAAATACAGGACATGTGGCAGTCCTGAATCAGGGGATCGGCGGGAACTGTGTGCTGGGCAGCTGTCTGGGTCCTTCTGCTTTGAGCCGATTCGAACGGGATGTATTAGGACAAAGTAGCGCAAAGTGGCTGGTGATTCTCGAGGGAATAAACGATATTGGCTATTCCTGGGGGACGGGCGTAGCAAATGATTTAATTAACGCCTATACACGGATGATAAACAGCGCACATGCCAATGGCATCTTTGTGTACGGAGCGACATTGCTCCCCATGAAAGGATCGTCGTATTATTCAGGTGACCATGAACAAGCACGACAAGGTGTCAATGAATGGATTCGGAACAGCGGGTATTTTGACGCGGTCATCGATTTCGACATGGCTCTGCGCAATCCGGAGGATACGTTAAGTCTTCGGCCTGAGGCGGATACAGGAGATCATCTACATCCGAACGAAACAGGACACCGGATGATGGCTGAAGCGATTGATCTCGATTTATTTACCGGCAGTGATTCAGTAGTGTATACGGATGATAGTTGGTCGGTTTATTTTGAACCGGAGTGTGCAACAGTGGGTGAGCATTGGGACATCCTGATGGATTCCCAGGCATCGAACGGAAGATATGTAACTGTTAAATCGGGCATCGAAAGCCTTTCCGAAGCGCCTGCTGGTCGGGAGAGCTTCATTATCATTCCTTTTTCAGTGGATTCGCTGCGAAATTACTCTGTGTTCGCGCGGTTGAACTGTCCGACCGCTAATGATGATTCCTACTGGGTAAAAATGGACGACGGAGAGTTCACCATGCACAATGGATTGGGTACGAGCGGATGGGAATGGTTAAAATACAGCGATTATCTGTTGTCAGCCGGCGAGCACACCCTGACGATCGCTTATCGTGAAGACGGAGCAAAACTCGATAAGATATGCATCTCGGATTGTCCCTATGCGCCTTTGGGACTCGGCGAAGAGGCGGAAAACATCTGTGGCCCAACGGGCGTATCGAATTTAGAACAAATGCCTGATGCATATGTCCTGGAACAGAATTATCCGAATCCATTCAATCCAACGACATCCATAAAATATTGCCTGGCCCAGAAGAGCAAAGTAACCTTAGAAGTGTTCGATATGACGGGCCGCATGGTTGAGACGTTGATCAATGGCGTTGCGGGTATGGGTGAACACACGATTACGTTCAACGGTTCGGATCTAGCCAGTGGTATTTATTTCTATCGGTTAAGAACGTCAACGGGCGTAATGAGAAGTAAGAAAATGGCGATGATAAAGTGAGTTTGAGCTCATATCACATAATTGTTGGCGCTCTGAAATTGCTTGACATTACGAATACATTATTTAGATTGATACGAAAAAAACTGATAGTTATGACGGTAATTTGATGATAAGACTGCACATTTTTAACAATACTAAGTAATTGAATAAAACAAGAATTTAAATACCTAAAAAATCCTGTTTTACTACTATTTTTATTTGCTTTTTAAAAATGTAGTTATTATCATAATTATCAAACATTATTCGTTGTTCTACAATTGAATACATATACTATGTCCAATAATTTTAAATGTGAGAAATTAAGACGTATTATAAAAGAAAATTTTATATTTTTTCTCACATTAATGACTGCATTTTTTCTTATTTGGTTTATAAGCAATATTACTGTTGGTAGGAATCATAGTAAAACTATAATTGAGTATAGTTATTGGGTGGGTATCCCTGAAGAGCTCGAGGCAAATCGATTAGTTATCGAAGCATTTCATCAAGAGAATCCTGATATTCAGGTTATTGTCAGACATCATCCCTGGGCAGATTATTTCACGAAATTATATACAGGCATTGTTACTGGTACTGCACCTGATGTGTTGAGAATGAGTTATGCATTCTTACCTGATTACGTACATTATAATGCCATCGAACCATTGGATGCTTTTATTGCCACCGATTCAACCTTTGATAACGATGAACTCATTCAATGGCCTTATGAAACGTGTATTGTCGAAAATCATATTATGTCGATGCCGATAGATTGTCCGATGGACATTTTTTATTACAATAAAAATATGTTTGAGGCTGCTGGCTTGCCATATCCTGATGAAAATTGGAACTGGAATGATCTTATTGAAACTGGTTTGGAACTTAAGGAATATTTTAAGAAAAATGATATGAACGATATTTACTCGATAGGTGGGGTACTTTATTCGCAGTTTGTGATGGAAAATGGGGCGAAGATTATTGAACGAGATAAAATGATTTGTACGTTAGATACTCCATCGGCAATTGAGGCAGTACAATTTGTACATGATTTAATTCATAAATATGATTTAGCATTGGCGCCGGAGGCGGAAAATTCTATCGGTGGAGATCCATTTTTAAAAGAAAAATGCGCTATGACGTATGGTGGATCGTATATGTTACAGACATACAATAAAAAAGCGACATTTAACTGGGATATTACGTATCGTCCTAAAGGGAAAAAATGGATAGCTAAAACTTTAGCTTGTGGTTTGTCTATGACTAAACGATGCCGGGAGAAGGAGGCTGCCTGGCGTTTGATAAAATTTTTTGTCAGCAAAAGAGCCCAGGAGATTTACGCGAATATCGGTGCTTTCGTACCGATTAGAAAAGATGTTTTAAATTCTGATAGTTTTTTACCTTCACACTATAAGCCGAAACATAAATATCTCTTATTAGATGTAGAGGGAAGTATTTCGCAAAACTGGAGCTGTCGCAATTGGGGCAGATTCCGGACGGCCATAGGCCAGGAAATTGATTTGGTAATGGAAGGCAAATTATTACCGGTTGATGGGTGTCGACGAGCCGCAATACGCGGGAATCAAATCTTAGACGAGGTTTATGGCCGATGAGGATTTCTCTCCCAAATAGCAAACAAATTCAATGGGGTGCTTATTTGTTTCTGCTTCCCAATTTAATGGGATTTTTGTTCTTTATCTTTGTTCCTGTGTTAGCTTCGTTTGCCTTAAGTTTTTTTAACTGGAATTATCTGACCACTCCTCAATTTGTCGGTCTAACTAATTTTAAGACGTTACTTTTTCACGATCCTCAATTTTGGAAATATGTAGGAAATACTGTGTATTTAATGGGAGGAATACCGATCAATATCGGTCTCTCTTTAGTATTGGCAATTTTGTTAGATAAAACAGGTTTGAAGGGTAAAAAGTTTTTTCGTACAATATTTTTTCTCCCGACGGCTGCTTCGGGAATTGCTGTCTATATTCTTTGGAAATGGATTTTGAATGCACAATATGGTCTATTCAATATAATTCTGTCCTGGTTCGGAATTCATGGTCCTGACTGGTTACTCGATTCGAACTGGTCTAAACCATCGTTAATTATTATGGGGATTTGGATTTCAATGGGTGGAATAAACTTTTTGCTATACCTGGCAGCTCTTCAGAATATTCCGAAGCATCTTTATGATGCAGCAGAAATAGATGGTGCAGGAAGTTGGAAAAAATTCTGGAATATTACCTGGCCACTCATTCGACCAACTACATTTTTCATTGTCATCATGTCTGTTATTGCTGGATTTCAGGGCGGATTTGCACAAGCGTATGTTATGACGAAGGGCGGACCTGCCGGATCAACGACTACCATCGACTATTATATTTTTAATAATGCGTATGTGAACTTTAAGATGGGTTTTGCTTCATCAATTTCGTGGACATTATTTTTGATAATTTTCATATTCACATTGATAAATTGGAAGTTAGGTAAAAATGGGATTGAATATTAACAGCCGATACAATAAAAGTCCGGATTTTACTAAAAATGTGGTTATATACACACTGCTCATCGCACTTTCTTTTTCGATGCTTTTACCGATTCTCGTGCTCATATCTACCTCTGTTAAAAATGAGAAAGAAGCGTTAAAATCAGAACTGGATTTTATACCGGAGCATCCAACTCTGAATAACTACTCGAAGGTATGGCAGGAAGTTAAAATGGGACGTGCTTTTATGAATAGTCTCATCGTAAGCCTGATTATTGTATTAGGTCAGTTAGTGACATGTTCGATGGCCGCCTTTGCTTTTGCCCGATTAAAATTTCCCTGGCGGGATAAAATATTTTTCTGTTATATCGCAACCATGATGATCCCCGCTGCGGTCATTATGATTCCGGTATTTATTTTGACTAACAGTATTCCTACATTTTTAAATGCTGCATTCAGTCCTGGTAATAAGATCTTCTCGGTAGATTTGTTTTTCAAGGGGACATTCTATTTAGGACGCATTGCAGGGATTAATTCTTATTTTGCTCTTGTCTCTCAGGGGTTATTTAGTGCCTGGGGGACATTCATGCTGCGTCAGTTTTTCCTGAGTATCCCTAAAGACCTTGAAGATGCTGCTCGGCTCGATGGTTGTGGATTATGGAGAATTTATCGACATGTCATCATACCGCTCAGCAAACCTGCACTTGCCACTTTGGGAATATTTGTTTTTATGGGCGCATGGAAAGATTTTATGTGGCCGCTCATCGTTACAACACGACAGGATATCATGACATTACCAGTCGTGTTACAACTTTTACAGGGAGAAATTAGCACTGACTGGGAAGTCCTGATGGCAGGAATGGTTATTGCGCTGTTACCTACAATTCTGATTTTTATGCTCGGCCAGCGTTATTTTGTAAAAGGCATTCAGATGGGGGCGTTGAAAGGATAAATGGAGTGTGCCTCGATCATTCATCTGAGAACGTTTTATGTAAGCCGTAAGTCTCCATCGCGCCATGCTGAAGACTGTCCGGTGGAGCGATTCGTCACGTTTATTTAAAATTTGAAAAATGAGTTGATCGTTTTGATCGCATTGTGCAGCGTAGCGAAGTGGAGCATGGATAAAATATATTTCGGCTCATAGAAAATAGTGATAATTTTCTGCAATCATATTAATTTAAAAATTAGATATGTTATAGAAATTATTAGTGTTAAGACGGATCAGGTCACTTTAACAATTGAAACCAATTTTTAAGACGGAGTGAAAAATGGCAGAACCAATCAGGATTGCATTATTGGGTGCAGGAGACCGAGGTATGTATAATTTCGGTAGATTTGCCCTGAAATATCCACATTTAATGAAAATAACAGCCATAGCTGAACCTGATATTCAAAAAAGGAATGTATTTATACAGCAGCATCAATTGAAAAAGGAGCAAACATTTGAGACATGGCAGGACCTACTGGATAAACCGAAAATGGCCGATGCCTTAATTAATGCTACACAGGATCAAATTCATTATGCGTCGACGCTAAGAGCATTAGAGCAAGGATATCATGTTTTATTAGAAAAGCCGATTGCCACCACAGTCGAGCATGTATTTCAACTGGCTCAAAAAGCAAAGAAAACCGATCTTATATTCCAGATCTGTTTTGAGATGCGCTATACACCATTCTTTTCTACGATTAAGCAATTAATTGATTCAGGGGAGATAGGTGACCTGGTCATGATAGAGCACAAAGAGAGCCTTATTTATTGGCACATGGCGCATAGTTTTGTACGGGGAAACTGGCGCAAAGCCGAAGAATCGTGTCCTATGCTGCTTGCAAAGGCTTGTCACGATTTTGATCAACTTACATGGCTCGTTCGGAGTCCATGTAAAAAAGTGTCATCATTTGGGGGATTAAACTATTTTCGTGAAGAAAATGCACCAGAAGGAGCACCAGATCGATGTATTGA
>JAFGOE010000086.1 GCA_016926625.1 Candidatus Zhuqueibacterota bacterium | reverse complement strand
ATTCCTGATCGCTTCAACAGGTACGCCATTATCCGAGTAGACTTTCGTCAGCTGCTTCGTTAAAATCAGATCTTCTCTATATTTCCATTCCATGGTATCTCCTTATAGAACCTTTCTGATCATGTTCGCGGGCACCAGTCTCGCAGCAAACACAGCAGGATAAATCCCCACGATAATCGTCAATACAAAAACCCAAATTGGATAGATGATAAATTGCTTGATATGTAATACCGGATAGATCAATTCCAGGAATGTGACCCCTGCATATTCGATACCCGTATAGTCAAATCCCACTTTCGACATGATGTACGTGATGATCAATCCGAAAATATTACCGATGACAATACTTAAGATCGCCAGAGCTCCGGCTTCGAACAGGATGAGTTTTGCGATACCGAACGGACGCGTGCCCACGGCTCGCAACACGCCAAACTCGAACATGCGCTCATAGAGCGACATGAATAAGGTATTGATAATTCCGATCGAAACGACCCCCAGCAGTATCAGTCCCATAATAAAGGTACTGAATGAGGTCAGTTCCAGGGCAGCCTTTAGCTGTGGCATCAACCTGGTCCAACCCAGCGCTTCGTTACCATTTTTAGAATATCTATTCCAAAACGGCAGGCTCTCATTGCGCCCATAGTTTGCGTCGATAAATTTGATGGCAATCTCATGGACATCGTCACCGATTCCGAACATCTCCTGGGCCTTACTCAACTGAACGAACGCCATGCCTCTGTCCATCTCCTGAATGTTGAAATGGTAGATACCGGATATGCGAAACATCTCCTGGGACAGGTCGCCGGTATGCGCCTGTGTGACCGTCACCACAACGCGATCGCCCAGCTCCACCTCCAAATTTTCCGCCAGTTTACTGCCGATCAGGATATCGCGCTCCCCATTATCGGCGAAAAACGATCCCTCTTTGATCGCATCATCGATTTGCGAGAGATAGTGTTCGGTTTCGGGATTTACACCGACCAGATTGATGGCGCTCATGTTGGCAGCAGAGTTGATCATGCCCACATTCATCGCGCGTAGCGTGAAATGTTGCACAATCTCCTCCTGCCTTAATGAAGTCACAAGCTGCTCACTTTCACGGATCGTCTCTTCTACCGATTGGGTTGTTCGGAAATCTTTATGGTGGATCTGTCCGTCTCCTAAAAAGGACGAGGTGGCCGAGGCGACCATATTGTCACCCATTCCGATGACCAGCGCATCGACGAAGATCAACGACGCCAGACCCAATCCCATAGCAGTCCCGGCGATTATCGACCTCCGTTTATTGCGTAGCAGGTTGCGCCAGGCGAGTTTTATATATGTCCAGATCATAGTTTACCTCTAATGTAGTCTCATCGCTTTCGCTGGTTTTATCCGAGCCGCCCGCAGTGCCGGAAATATGCTGACCAGTGTGGCTGCCATTAAAACTGTGATCGCAGGGATGTAAATACTTGGTGCACTGACTTCTGCGTACATCTGACTAAATTCGACACCACCATAGGTGAATGATGACGGCATTTTGATGCCGTGGATGGAGAGCAGATGATTCACGATAACGCTCATAACGCCCCCGATCAAAATGCTGGCAACCGCTATGACATTCACTTCCAGGATCACCTGCCAGAATATATGCCGCGGTCTGGTACCGACGGCCCGCTGCACTCCGTATTCCCGGGTGCGCTCCAGGACGGTCATCAGCACCGAGTTGAGTACCCCCACAGCGACGATGATCATGACGACTAACAGCATGACCCACAATCCCTCAAGGTCGGCTTGCATGGCATGATAAAACGCCCTGGCGAATTCCTGCCATGGATCGACGGATAGTTGTGGATCGTTCAACTCGGTTTTTATTGCGGCGGTGAGCTTTTCGACATTGTCCAGATCGTCGATAACGATTGCAATCTCATGAATTTGATTATAAAGCGCAAATAACTCCTGGCTATCCTCAAGATGGAGATACAGAGACATCCGGTCATTGATCTCATCACCGCTTTCGATAATTCCGATAACGGTGTATAGATCGTTCGCTATAGAGCCATCGGCAGCCTGGGAGACGATGATCACTTCTTCTCCTACTTCAGCTTCCAGGACTTTGGCAAGGCCTTTCCCCAGAATAGCGGTATGCGCGGCCGTATCGGCGAATGTGTCTCCTGCAACGATTTTTTTATTGAATCGCGTCGCCTGATTTTCTTTGACAGGATCGATTCCTTTCACCTGGACCGCCGCACTCTTTTCACTAACCGAAGCAAGTCCAGCCGCAAACAACCTGGGAGTCCATGCCTCCACACCCTGCACCTGTTCGATCGATTCGCCGATCGCCGTATAGTCACTGACCGTATCGTAAATCGATGATTTATCAAGATACCCCTGGCGATGGATCTGTATGTGACCCAACTGGTTTCGCGTGAACATGTCGATGATATACGAATACGTCCCACCCGCCCATCCCACTGCGATCGAGGCTAACACAAATCCACCGAACATGGTGAGCGCCGTAAAGAATGTCCTTCTTTTCTGTCGCATCGTGTTTCGAAATGCAATTTTGAAGATCATATCACCTCCGCGACCGTAAGTTTCTCAAATTAAATGTATCATCAGGAATATTAAGATCAAAATCGATATCCAGATAGCGGATGATCGTCTTATTCCCCTCTTTATCCTGGGGTATCAATTCCATGACTGAGGGTATCGTCTTGCCATCGAAGGTCTTAATCTCTAAAAAGTTCATCACCCGCATCAGCTTGCCTTTTTCGTCATAATATTCCTCCCACACCGGAATGTAATCACTTCTGCGCGCCGCCAGTATGACCTTGCCCCAGACGATGGGCAAATCCTCTTTAGGGATAAGCTGAATGTACAGCAGATCTTCATCCGCACTGTCCGGTTCGATCAGTTCGAATTCATAGTCATCCAGCCAGGTAAATTCCCTCACCAGATCATCGTTGGTAAAGTCGGATCCCATCCAGGAGCTCATCATCATCGATGGGGGGACTTTGATGACTTTATTGATCTTCGGCAGGTAATTCCACATCTCATTCTCGATGCGTAGCGTGGCCACGTCTTTATCTTTCGCCGGGGCAAGGATACGGATGAACGTCTTGTTCATCCCTCTGGACCACGCCTTCATTTTGAGCGTCCTCTCCCAGTGAGGCGTAACGATCTCCATCTCCAGCTCCGCGTAGCTGGATTCACTGCGATAGAGCTCATCGATGTGTTTGACGATTTTTCTGACATCCAGGTCGACTGTATCCTGAGCAATGACAACCTGAACCGTCATCAGTAGGATTATCGATATGATTTCTATCCTCATCGATTTTTTCATGATGTTTCCTTTTAAAATTTGTTTCTCTATATCATTTCCATCCCGCGGAACGGGAGATGCCATCCCCTCTATTTCGCATCGTCTAGCTTTTTCGATTGGGGCGTCCCTCATGCTCAGTGAAGGAGATTGCAACGCAATGACAGTTTACGTGTTTATATACCACAACAGCATAAAACTGTTTATACAATATAGCGTACAACCTGTCATTACGATCGATTCCGCTTTTGGAAATCGCGAAGCAATCTCCTGCTCAAGCGGTAAGGACGTCTTGATCGTGAATGCAGGGAGATCCGTTGCAGAACACGGGGGATTGCTTCGCGCTCTCATACTGCGAGAGCACTCGCAATGACAGCATTTAAGTGTCAGTGCCCTGCGGGTGCGGATTAAGCTCCCATGCTAAACGCCACCGCACTCTGGATCCGATGAAATCATGCACTCAAACAACCGGTCCGTATCTTCCTTTCTGCAAAGCTCTGTACCAGGAGTCATCACGGCTGCGGCGCCGGCTGCCACACCGTACATGACCGATTTCTCCAACGAGCGCCCCTGGCTCAGAGCCAGAACGATACCGGCCACCATGCTGTCGCCAGCACCCACCTTGCTTTTAATCGGGACCGTCGGTGTTCTGAGATGCTTACTCATCTCTCGGGTCATCAGCAACGCACCCCCTGCTCCGAGGGAAACCACGATCACGTCGATACGGCTTCTGTGGAGTAATTTTCGGACAGAGAGTTCTAATTGAGATTCGACATCGATGTCCTGGCCGCACAGCAGCTTAAGCTCCCGCAAATTCGGTTTAATCAGAAACACACCTTTCTCTATGGCTGCACGAAGTGGTTCACCCGTTGTATCGACGATCACACGGGCACCTTTTTTATTTCCAATCGCTGCGATCTGCGCGTAAAAATCATCCGGAACGCCCCGTGGTAAACTGCCGCTGGCGACCACGTAATCGTCTTTCGCTACCACCCGCTCCAATTCCGCGATGAAACGACGTCGGGCGTCCTCTTCGACCTCTGGTCCGGGCATACCGAAACGGAATTGTTGTTCGCTCGATTTCTCAAAAATGATCAGGTTCTCCCGCGTCTTCCCTTTAATAGCGATCGGTTCGTTCTCTATCTGTTCATCACGCAGCAACTCCTGCAGGAATTGTCCATTCGTTCCACCTGCCAGATAAAGTGCGACCGATTTACCGCCTAACTTTTTAACGGCACGTGAGACGTTAATACCTCCCCCACCCGGCTCGTAACGAGGGACATCGCAACGCAGCTTGCGTTCCGGTATAACCTGGTTGACCTCAGAATTTATATCAATCGTCGGATTCAGGGTCACTGTAATAATTTTCATAAAACTCCTTTAACTATTCGAAAGAACAATTATTTACAGGTGAAGCAATAACCAGAAATGGGATCGCTTCATGTGAATAATTTTCTATCCTAAATAAATGGCATGGATTTTCATGATCCACACTATTTCATTTTCGTAGAAGCACGCTTGATGGAACGAGCTAAATCACTCCAGGCCTTATCGGCTATGTTCTTCATATCATCCCAGACATCCTCGCCCGCGTTCTTCAGGTCCTGAAATTTTTTCCATGCGTCGTCTTTCTTCTTATCCAACGCTTTTATCTGCTCCAGATACTCTTCTTTCGCATCGTCCTTCGCCTTATTGGCCTTCTTCTTTAATTCCTCAATCTCTGCTTCCCATTCGTTCATCTGATTATCCAACTTCTTCAAGTATTCATCTTTCACGTTGGTCGTCTTCTTTCGTGTCGTCGTATTTTCATCCTTTTTTTTGCTCATCATAAAAAACGCGGCGATGAATGCAACAAGACCTGCGATGATCAAGATCCAGGATAAATAACGCTGAAATGACAGGCTCCTCTCCTTCCTGGCCAATATGTCCTCTTTGATCGCTAACTGTTTCTCGACTTCCATCACCTTCTTCTCTCGCTCGATCAGCGCCTTCTCTTTCTTCTCGATTAGTGTCATCAGCTTCTGTAAACGCTGCTCAACATCTATTTTACTCTCCTCTATATCCGTTGCTTCCGGAAAAACATCCGATAATTGAGTAGCCGGAGTATCTTTTGCGGCTTCCTCTTTCTCAGCAACGACGGCCTCTTTCGATTCCTGTTTTTCCCCTGCCTTTTGGCAGCCATTCATCATCACACACACCACGATAAACAGCAATGCGACAATTTTAAGATGTCTAAAAATTTGCATAGTTCCTCCTGTAATTAAAAGTAAATGTAATTATTTTGTTTATTATTAAAAATTCAATAACTTTTAAATCTGTTTCCGATCGCCGTATCTGGTCATCGCCCGATCAGGAAAAAGTAACTGCAGGCCGATCAATTTTTACTTTGCATCTTGTTTTCGTAGTAATCTTGCAGAAGGTAGAACGCTTTTTTCCTGTCACCCTGATCCGAGACCAGGCCTTTGCGGTTCCAGAATTCCTGAATACGCGGCAACGGCCGACGCGGTGAACGAAAGTCCTTGAGTATCCAGGGACTGAGACCCTTGACGAACTCCACCTCATCCAGCATGTCAAGGTTATGTCGGTACACGCTCTCCTGGAATTCTTCGGTCCAGCGCGTCAGTTCATCACCATGATAACCAAACAGCGCTCCGCCGCCCATCTCACTGATGATCACCGGCTTATCGTATCTGTTTTGCCACACCATCCTGTCCGCTTTTTCCGGCAATCCATCATACCAACCCAGATACTGATTACAACCCAGCACATCCACGAATTCACCGAACGGGTCATCGATTAACTGAGTATGCTCATCGACGTAATGCCGCTCCATGGCAGCGGTGATCAGCCTCGTCCCGTCCAATTCGCGAGCCGTGGCAGCTAATTTCTTCAAAAACACAAGACGCTGTTCCTCCACCGGGGTTTCGTTGGCCATAGACCACAGGATAATCGATGCCCTGTTCCTATCCCGCGTGATCATTTCTGTCAGTTGATTTCGTGCGTTCAAAAACGTCGCCTCATTTTCCCATAAAATTGTCCAGTAAACCGGTATTTCTGACCAGACTAACAATCCCATCTCATCCGCTGCTCGTATCATGGCCTCATTATGCGGATAATGCGCTAATCGCACGAAATTGCAGTTCAGCTCCTTCGCCCATTCCAGCAGCACACGGGCATGCTCCGCAGAATAAGCGCGACCGCCGTTACGCTGCGGCGCCTCCTCATGGATGCAGATACCGCGAAGGAATACGGGCTCGCCGTTTAGTAAAATATCGGTCCCCCTCGTTTCAATACAGCGAAATCCAATTCTGTCTTTGACCACATCTTCACCCGATCTCAGTACTACCTCGTACAGCTTCGGATTTTCAGGAGACCACAGATTTACCT
This sequence comes from Candidatus Zhuqueibacterota bacterium, assembly GCA_016926625.1. Lineage (GTDB taxonomy): Bacteria > Zhuqueibacterota > Zhuqueibacteria > Thermofontimicrobiales > Thiofontviventaceae > Thiofontadaptatus. The sequence goes on along the minus strand of JAFGOE010000086.1, from coordinate 4,326 downwards.
CTTTCCGGACCGAGAACCGGGCTAAACCGGCATCGTCAGTGACTAATTCTTTACGTACGTTCAATTCCGGGATTTCGAGCACTACTTGCCGGGCCTTATCGGTACCGTCCAGTTGTACCCAACCGGCAATCTTATTTTGACTCCCATTCTCCAGTTGCACGAAATAATCACGTATATATGTAGCCATGACCTCGATTAAAACCACGTCTCTGGTGATTCCCCCGTAGTTGTACCAGTCCGTGTTCAGCGTGGGGACCGCCTCCCGAAAACGCTTGTTGTCCACCTTCACGATCACAAAATTATCCTTTTCTTGAAGCAATCGGGTCACCTCGAAGTTAAATGGGGTAAAACCACCCTCGTGCTCGCCAACCAACTCACCATTTACATAAACGTGCGCTTTATAATTGACTGCACCAAAACACAGAAAGTAACGATGCTCCGGTTTTAAAGGGACATCGAACGATTTATGATACCAGATCGTGCCTTCGTAGAGAAACAACTGCTCGTCTTGCGTATTCCAATCGCCCGGAACACTGAGCAGCCGATCCGAATCGAAGCTGTACTCGATCAGGTCCCACTTATTCGTTGGCTTCACATTCCTGAAGTACCCATATTTACTCGGCTGGTACCGATAGTCGAAATAACCGTTTTCATACGGATCGATGATGATGTTCCATTTGCCGTTTAGTGATTGCACATGGCGACCCTCAACATTGACGATCAATTCTGACGAATAGGTCGAACCGATCGGGATCAGCAAGAACGCTATCAACAAAAAATATCGCAGGCTCATGATCGAGTTCCTCCAGATTTCTTTGCCTTAACACTATTTACTGTCATTTAAATAAGGTTATCATTTATACCTGGTTTAACGTCGCTATTTAACTTGCTGCTTCGAGAGCTCGATAGCTGATTTTACATTAAAATCGTTCGGTTTCAGTCGGATCGAGTAATCATAGACGATCGGATACGTCCGATATTTCATCCTGACTGCCACGGGTGTACCACCGACTCCGGTCACCTGATGATCGATGTTGAACTTAATATAACCCGCCTCTTGTAACTGGAACGGATATCGTGCGCGATCCAGATTATCCAGGGCGAAATTAGAAGCGCTGATATTCATCTCCGGACAGGCAAATACGGCCAGACCAATACCCTGATCGTTCGTCAGAGTAGTCCAGCGAACATCCGTCTTGTTGCCATGATCCTGCGGGACGACATAGGGTACGTACTGTTCGCTGATCGTTCCGGAGTGTATACCCATTTTTACCCCTGTCTTGCGATCCGGGTACGTCTCCTGCGGACCCCGTCCGAACCAGCTCAGGTTATCGTACTCACCGGGCAGCTGCATCTGCAGTCCCACCTTTTGGAACCAGCCCAGTTCACCGATCGGGATTACCTTGTGACGGATGAGGATATCGCCACTGTTCAGTACCTTGTACCACATATGCGATTCGAATCCCGTATCGCGTCTCGACCCTGAGTAGACGATAAATGTATAGATACAGACCTGTTGGGCGGATCCTGATTCCAACTTCACGGACTTCACCGACGTGGTAAGATTATCGAGACCATGCGCCCACCATTCCTCAGCTTCGGCGCGACCCCAATTGACCGTCTCGTTCGGTATCGGCGGACGATAAACGCTTAACTTCAGACCTTGCTTGACCATTTCTTGCTGCCGATACTTGATCGATCTGATGATTCCGCTTTGTTTATCGAAAACATATTCGAATTCATCTCCGTCGATCGTTATAGCGGACTCCGATTCGGTCACCGTTAGATTCGGATAAGAACTCAGGTCAATTTTTTCCTCCTTGTTCACCGGGATCGGTAATTTAAACTGTTCGAACGTGATTTCGTGACCTTTCGGAGCCCATCGGGTGTCGGCAGGCAACTTGATGGAGACGGTCAAAAATATTTCGCCTTTGCCCTCATACTCTTGCAACTGTAACGGAACTTGGACGACCTTTTCCTGTAGTGGTGGCACATCGAGGCTCAGAAGTCCGCTATCCAGGATTTCCCCATCCCGCGTCACACACCAATCGGCCTTCAGTTCGCTGAGATTTGTGAAATGGTGATAGTTGATAAACTTCAGCTTGCCAGTCGCCAGGTCCACCGGCTTAATCACGACCGGAGCATGGCTCTTCTTCATCTGCCATAATTCCGGTTGCGGCGTTCTATCCGGGAACACGACGCCGTTGATGCAGAAATTATCCGAACCGTAATAATAGAACGTCTGTCCTGTGTCCTTTAATTCATCGAGCTCCAGCCACAGAAGTGTAGCATCGGGAATCGGAGCAGCCAGGGCATATAATTGCTCAGGATCCAGGGCGCGATTAAATATCGCAATCCTGTCGATCAGCGCGTTCGAGTATCGTCCGGAAAAATTGGAATGATTTCGTTCGGCATTTTTCCCGATGTTGACCGCGTAATGGGCGCGCGCGATCTTTCCGGAGTAACTCCTGCGCCCCAGGATCTTGCCGTCGACGATAAGTAACAACTCCTTACCATCGTATATTCCTGCTACCTGATGCCAGTTATAGTCCCAATCGTTCGGTGTTCTGGCAGTCACCTCCACGATCCTGCGGTCGCTGAAAATGGCGAAGCGCAGGCTATCCTGTCGGAATTGTTCCAGCACATATTGGCGATCGCCTTTGGTGATAAACGGATTTGCGTCGAACCAACCACGAGGATAAATCCAACATGAGAGAGTGAGTTCTTTATCAGGCGTATCGAAGCAGGGGTCGTTATAGACTTCGATCCAATCGTCGAAACCGCTCAGCTCTAGAGCCTGCCCAAACTTCCCCGGCACCAGCTTCGGCAGTCCCATCAACGCACACAGATGTTGATGGGCTGACCGGTCCGGTGTGGTGATAAGCGGCTTCGTTAAGCCCTGATCAGCCCAATCCCATATGAATCCGCCCTGCAGGCGTTCGTATTCATGAATATAATCCCAAAACATATGAAAATGACCGAGACTATTGCCCATAGCGTGGGCGTATTCCCCCATCACGATCGGTTTTCCGGGTTCCTCAGCAAGAGCGCGCAGCCGTTCGGGACTCGGATAGCGCGGACCGGAGATATCGGCGTATGGAGCATCGCCGGAAGGATGGTTACATTGATGCATGATCAAGCGTGTGCCATCCACTCGTCGAGCGTATTCGGCCATTTTGTAATGGTGTGGACCCGTGCCGGCCTCGTTGCCCGTGCTCCACATGACGATCGACGGATTATTTTTATCCCGTTCCAGCATGCGCACGAAGCGATCGAGATGAGCACCCTCCCACGATGGTTCTTCGGCGAACCAGTTCTCGCCATACTTCCCATCGATGTTGAATTCCGCATGATGAGCCTCAACGTTTACCTCGTCCTGCACGTAGATGCCGTATTCATCCGTGAATTCATACCATTCACGATTGTTCGGGTAATGCGAAAGGCGGACAGCGTTCACGTTGAACTGTTTCATCACCCCCATATCCTTCCGAATCATGTCCGTGGTCATGGTTCTGCCGAATTCGGGATGGTGTTGATGTTTATTGACGCCGCGGAATTCGATTGGTACCCCGTTAACGCAAGCCAAACCGTCTTTGATCTCCACCTTTCGGAAACCTATCATCTCGTTCAACACTTCAACTTTATTGTTTTTCGAATCGAGCAGGGTGAGAGTTAATTTATATAGATTTGGTTTTTCGGCTGACCATTTTAACGGATCAGATATTTTATGTTTGAGGGCGATAGTCGTCTCGCCCTTCGCATCGACATTGCTTTTATCCTGCCATTGGGTGACCAGCGTATTGTCGGCATCGTAGAGGCTTACCAGTACCCTGAATGTTCCTCGCTGATCTGAATAATTTTTAAGATGCACATCGACCAGCAAGTCAGCATCTTTATATTGATCGTCTAAATCCGTACGGACGAAAAAGTCGCGTATATGCACGTCAGGTGCAGCGAACAGGTACACATCGCGATAGATACCGCTGAAGCGCCACATATCCTGATCCTCAAGATAACTGCCATCGCACCAGCGGATGACTTCGACGGAGACGGTGTTCTCTCCGACTCGCACAAAGGGGGTAATATCGTATTCGGACGGGGTCATACCACCCTGGTCATATCCCACATATTGGTCGTTGACCCACACGAACGAGGCGGATTTAACACCTTCGAAATGCAGGAAGATTTGCCGACCTTGCCAATCCGACGCAATCGTGAATTTTTTCTGATAACAACCTACCGGATTGATATCGTCTGGAACGTACGGCGGATTGAAGGGATAAAACGCTTGAGGGATGTTACGATAGATGGTGTAGCCATATCCCT
>JAFGOE010000085.1 GCA_016926625.1 Candidatus Zhuqueibacterota bacterium | reverse complement strand
TCTGGCGGTCTCGTAGGTTTTAAGCAACACCGGCGCTGCCGGATTGGTAAAATCGATGACCGCCACACCGGCATCCCGATCGGCCACAAATGCCACATGGTCTTTTACCACGATGCCTCTTGCATCTCCCGGCGTATCATATTCGCCGAGCAGTATAGGATTCGCCTTATTGCTGATATCGACGACTCGAACACCAGCGCTGCCGTAGGCGATATACAGTTTATTGTTGGCCGCATCGACGAACGAATTGTATGCCGAACCCGTGGCACCCTGCTTTCCGACGACGAATCCCGATTCAGCCGGAGCATTCGGATCCGATACATTGATCGCTCTGATGCCTGCGTTGTCATCGGCCAGGAAGACATGCCCGGTAGGAGTCCCTCCCAAGGTGATCGCTCCGAAGGAAACGCTTCTCGGTGTGCCGGGGGTATCCATTACGGTGAGCAATTGCGGCGCCGCCGGATCGGTGAAATCAATGATCGCCAGACCTGTATCTGCAACAGAGGCATAACCGTAATTCCCGTTGAAAATCAAGCGGTTAGCACCACGTCCTTTGACATCGAAATTACCAACATAGGCCGGACTGTTAAGATTACTGATGTTAAAGATCTCTATTCCGGCATCCCAATCGCATACATAGGCGTAATTACCGCGGGCAGCGCCGTTCTGGTGCCAACCGTTGGCATATAAGCGGGACACGAAGAGCGGATTGGTCGGATCTGAGATATCGACGATATTGGTCTTGCCACCGCAGGCGAGGAAGAGATACGGCGCATTCATGTACATACCTTCGGCGGAGGTTAGACTATCGATGGCAGCAACCTGAGCGGGATTGGCCGGATCGGAGATATCGTATACCATCAATCCCATTCCGTAATCACCGACAAAGGCATATGAGCCACTGGTGGCTACTCCTTCAGCTGAACTTCCGCCAGTCTCAATAGCAGCAACCACTGCGGGCTGTATCGGATTATACACATCGATCACCGACAGGTAACCAGCACCAACGGCTACCACATAGTCTCTGTCGTTGATTGAGGTTTTGACTAAATCTTCGATATTGTCCTTCAATTCGACTGCTCCAGCCATATACGGATTAGCTGGATCAGCAAATGAAGTAATTTTCATGATGTTTCCCATGCCGTAGTAAACAGTGCTTCCCTGGGCAAAAACGGCTCTGGACTTACCTTCGCCTTTCCCAAAATTGCCAAGTTTGGCGACATTCTGTGAGGTCTGGGCGATTGCCAGATGAGCGACTAAAATGAAAAGAAATAATAGAAAAGTAGCTCTTTTCATACCACGCCTCCTAATTCATTAAGGTTATTACTAATGGATCTCTTTAAAGAGAGTAATTAAAATACGCATTCATTTATAATTATTAAAAATCGTTCACGCTGTTATCCTCGATCACCCCCTTTTATATAATTTTATAAATAGAACTGGAAGTTTCATCCAAATTATTCATTTTCATCTGAAACATATATATCACGAATTCTTGTTTTGGGGTGTACCGCAACATCAGAGTCTCCAATATATTCATCTTGATTGTGTAATCCATTCTATTTTCTATCTGACGATACGTTACTTTCAGCGACCATACTTAAAAAGCAAATCCGAGTGACACCATGTGCACCTGTTTTAGATCACCAAAATCCACATAGGCATAATTCATTTGACCTTGATACTGGTTGATGGAATAGAGGAAACCTAATCCCATTGTTAATCCCTGTACATCGTAATTAAAACGGTAACCGCTTCTCAGGGTGAACATATTCAAGAATGAATAGTCCATACCCAGATGAATTTTTTCGGTGCCATCGTTAGGATGATCACCTTCGAGCACAACGGTCATCCGATGCGGGCTATCGATACCATCAAAGAAATCCATCGCTATCCCCAGGCGCAAGTCGATGGGCATCCTCACATCGACGGGCTCGGATTGATATTCCTCGCTCCAACCGAGCAGGTGTGCATCAGGCCCGAAATTCCGGGCGACAATGGCCAGGCGCAACGTCTTGAAGCCGGTGTAATACATCGTGCCGATGTCCAGCGACCAATTGTTCATATCCAATTCGGCGATGCTCTCCCGGATCCAGCGCAAATTACCCCCCAACGAGAGTCGATCCGTGATGTTACGGGCGTAAGAAATGCCGAGCGCGACATCGTAAGCGCTGAAGTAATTGCCGGTGACCACGGCTTGTGTCCGGTCACCGATAGTATTCAGTTGATTGATCGTCTCCGGGATATCGCCATAATCCATATAAGCGACGCTGACTGCAAATACACCGATCTGCCGGATATGTTTAGCAACGGCGGCTGATGAGTGTTTGATATCCGCGATCCAGGACACTGTGTTGAATTGTAAGTCATTGTGCTTCACATCAACCAATGATGCCGGATTTCCGAAAACGGCATTGGCATTACCCCTCGAAATCGCCGTGTAGGCTCCGCCCATGGATGCCTGAACCGGATCGCCATTGATTTTCAGGAATTGCCAACCAGCCTGACCGGCACGGCGGATATCCTGAGGTTCTATTCCAATCTGGCCATATAGTGATGAACTGATCAACAATAAGCCGAATATTAGAATGATCTTTTTTATATGCCTTAATTTCATACGTCTTTCTCCTGATATGAAATCCAACTCAGACTCTGCTCCTCTTCACTGGATAAGGGGACTGATGAGCTTCTCCAAACCGGTGCGGTGAGGAACAGGCTCGATCGTAATATATCCCGAATATAGGATTTGCGTTTTTTTATTACCATAGGATGACGATCGTTACTCTTTGTGTTTTAACCGCTTAATATAAAGTACGAACGGTAATCATATCATTTCATGATCGCGAATTTTCCGATGTGTACTTCTCCCTTGTGTGCCGGGACCAATGATTCAACGAGGAATACGTAAATTCCGGGCGAAATCCCGAGCATCCATTTGTTTAGTTGATAATCGAGATTCAGCACCGAGCCCCATGCTTCAGAACCACTACCATCATCGTGATCGAGTTCCTGAATCAGATCGCCCGTCGGCGTAAAGATCGAAATTTTACATTTCGCCGGCAGCCCGATAAATTCAATCCGATACCGCTCACCCTGTCCCAATAAACCGCTGTGCTGCCGAAACGGGTTAGGCACGACGTATACCTGTTTCGGGAACTGATCGTTCGGCCTTCGTAACGGATATACAGGATAGCGATTATTGTTGACCTTACCGCTTTCGTTACCATCACTATCGTAACTGGTAACGCAGTAATAATTACCCACCCCCTCGGGCAGATCGGTATCCTCATACTTCACCATACCATTTTCGGGGACTGACTCAGCCTTATCGATATCCGCGATGAGCGTCCACGGTCCGATTGTAAAATAAGATGAACGATAGACACGGTAGCCCGCGAAATCATTGAGTCCGGATGCTGGATCGAGATAATCATCCGGAATTTGAGGCCAACGCAGCACGATCTTCCCGGGTTCTATGGCTATATCGAGGCTGTTCTCACCGTTAGTCGGTGTCATCGGTGGATGTGTCATCGGAATTAAATCGTTTTTATACAACTCCTTCGCCGCACTCACGTTTTCTATCAGCGCCTCCAAAGAAGCCTGGGGTAAGAGATCGATATTCTCAACACCTCCTGCGACGATCTTCGCTCGATCCATTTCACCGATCACTTCGGCAAAGACGATTGTTATCTCCTGGAACGGTGTCAGTGACAGAGGGCCGACACTGATCAGAAACTCGGGTCGTCTTTCGTATTTATTCCCTCCCTCATCCCCTGCTGAGCGCGCTTCATCCCATGACATTCTCGGTTGATGATGCGTCATCACCTCTTTGAAGCGATCGGGACTATCCGCTCCCTGGATGAAGATGATGTCCTCCTTGGGAGCACCCGCAGTTCGTCCCTGTCCAACGTGTTCGAGAATATTCTGATATACACGTCCACTGGCCGAATCTAAAACGACGACGGTAAAATAGCCTGCTGCATCCAATTCATGTTCTCTGCTGCCGGGCTCCCAGATATCCCGGGCATCGCCGATGTCACCTCGTTCAGGGCCAACGCCGAAATTGTAATCGATAGGGGTTTCGTCTTCGAAACGAAAGCTTCGTTCGTCGTAAAAATAGAAGAAGCGATGATCGGGCTGCCAACCGAATTTCTCGTCACCTCTGGTACCCGAGCGCTGCGTGATGCGAACGGCATAGCGCATGCCGAAGTACACGTCCTCCAGATTGGAAAACTCGACGTTGCGGATCGTCACCTCATGGATGATAAAATCATCGTAATCCGGGTAGCTCCACACCATGCTCCTTCGTCGCAGATCCACCTCAAGTCCCAGTACATGATGGCCACCGGTGATGATCTCCTCCCCGATAATCGACGGATCGGCCAGATTATAGTTCTTAATCAGCGTTGTCTCCTTGTTGGGATAGATATATTCTCCGGAAGGGAAGAAACGTGAGTTAATTGTGTAGGCGAACGCAACGCCATTACGAACGCCGTAAATAGCATATCCTGCGGCGTCGGCGTAGTTGAGGGCATCATCGATATTCGCTCCTTTGGAATAACCCGGATAATCGAGTGTGTGGAAGGCATTGGACACCTCGACCGGATCGCCGTATTGAAACGAATTCCATAGCGTAGCCCATAATTTACCCCTTGTCAGTGTGTTCTTGTTCCAGACGACTTGCGAACTGACAGTCTGTGGAATGAGAATAATTGCAGACAGAAGCATCCACATCATTTTTCTGCCATGAATTTTCATTATCATTGACTCCTTTATCATCTCACTGCGTTTGAAACCATATTTCCATACTCTGTTGAGCTGGATCGGGATACATTGAGCAAAAACTAATTTGAATTAACTGGTACATTGTTAAAAATCGATCTTAAATTGTAAATAAATTTCACGAGGCGGCACCTCATAACTGTACCAGCCCCAGGTATTTGGCTCTCCGGAGAAGGATACCTTGGGCAATCGATCCTCTTGCGACAGGTTGGAGTTCTCATGCCACCGGATCAGATCATCATCGTACAATAATCTCAGGAACTTCTGGTTGAAGAGATTGCGGAAATCGGCGCTCAATTCAGCGCGAACTCCCAGAAGATTGAAGCCCTTCGAAATTTTGAGATTAGTTTGATAATAATTAAACCATCGTTTATTCAGAGGTTTCGTAGAGAGATCGCCCGGGCCGTGATAGGTGTATGGATCGCCGCTGCGCCACCAGAAATAGAGGTACACATTGAAATCGTCCAGCGGTTTATATCCAGCGATCTCGGGGCCGCGTCCGGTTTCGAAGTAGATATTGGCCCAGGATTTGATCTTATGGTAGCTGCTCCAGGCACCCTTCCCCTGACGCAAGCCTTTCGGGACATTGATCCGTGTCGAGCCAGGTTCATAGAGGCGGCTGTAACCGACTTCACCGTAGAACGACCAGTAGACGTCATGACCGACGCCGACATTGAACGGACCTTTCCAGCGCGAATCGATCTTGGTCTCGATCCCGCGTACGTCAGAGTATCCTGCATTGCTCATCATCAGATGCTTGGTGGTGTTATAGGTGACCCCGTAGAGTCCGGTGATGACGCTCGCCTCCATCGAAGCGTCTTTATAATATCCGGTCAAATCGAACTTGAACCGGTCGTACAGATTTATATCAACGCCTAATTCGTACTGAACGGTACGTTCAAAGCCCATCTCCCCGTTCCCGTACCAGCCCTGCCATTCTTCGGGATATGTGGTCTGTTGTGCATAGGGATCCAGGACGTTGTCCATATCTTCGGTATAGTTTGTGAAAGGAAATCCGAACATCTTGGTCCATGAGGGACGCTGATAAAAATGACCATAGGCGAAATGGAGTATCGAATTTTCGCTGATCGGGTGTGAGATTCCCAGTCGCGGAGAAAAGGCGTACTGTAGTTTGGTATCCTTGAGTTCCGGATCTCCCGGAATGCCGAGAGGCTGCGCTGGATCATGTCCCGGCGTTGAAGGCTGTATGGCCAGCGGATCGAACATATTAGTAGGTGCCTTACGGTTCTGATGGAAGTAATCCGCACGAAGACCGGCGTTGATGATGATGCTCGAAAACTCGATTTTATCCTGTAAGTAGACATTTCCTTCATAGGGCTTGCCATCGAATACGTTCAATAAATTCCACCGCGAGCCGCCCTCATGCACTCCCATAAAATGTTCGTATGAAAAATCATAGGCATTGAATCCCGTGCCGAACTTCAACAGGTGGTGACCGATCTGGCTGACGAATTGCGAATTGAGTTGAAAGACCTCACAATTCATCTTGTCCCACGCATGGAAGTAACTTTCTGTATAATAATGATTGATCAAGTCCTTCTTATCATCGCGACGTGACCACAACTCATCCGAATCCGTGCCGTAACGATTCGAACGATCCATGTCATCGTTCAGATAGCTCAATGTGATCTCATAGAATGTCCTGTTATTCAGGACATGCGTCATCTTCAGGTAGCCCTGATACCATTTTCTTAATTCAGGCCACTGGCGGTAGACCGCCGCATAGAGCCGGTATTTCGAATCGCTGTACGGATTATACACCTGCATCGATCCCAGCCATTCCGACTCCTGAGCGGATTCCAGCGTATTGAAATTGACTGACAGATATTCTGCGCTCTCCCATCCTCCGATAAATCCGCCGACCTTGAGTTTTATTTGCGGTGAGAGGTTGTATTTCAGGTATCCCTGGAAATTATAATCGGTGTTGTACGGAATGAGCTGCGGATATCGGCCGACGCCCTTCTTGAATCGTCCTGAGAGTAAAAATCCGAGATCGTTTGTGATGGGGCCGTACAGCGTGCCTTCATATTCCAGTTCATACCGCTCAGTGTAGTTACTTAGCGTATCGTTGGGAGTGGTTTGCTGTCTCCACATTGCCAGCAGTGTATCCGGATCCTGTCCATAGTAATTGCTGTAGATATTCTGGCTCTCCGCGGTCCAGTAGTCGAGATCGAAGTGGGTGTAATCGTAGTTATCTTCGTCGTAAAAATTAGCGCCGTAATGATATTTTCCGGCCGGGCGCATCCGAGTGAGGAAGGTCCCGTGGATCGCATCGGTCGCCTCTTTCGATACGACGTTCACGATGGCTGAGCGGGCTGACCCGTACTCGGCATTGTAACCACCGGTTAGTACGGAGATCTCTTCGATCATGGTCGTGTTGAAGCCGGTGTAATTATCGGACAGGAGTCCGCTGTTGACGCTCATATTATCCAACAGGTACAGGCTTTGCAAATTCGAGCTGCCGCGGAACGTATTCTGAAACACGCCCGCCTGGGTCTCGAGGACTTCCGGGATGGTCCTGACCCATGATTTATCCAGTACATCGCGGGTCACGAACTGTTCGCTGGCTGTCAGGTCTTTTTCGATGACATCTCGCTGCGCGGTTACGGTGACGGTAGCGCCTTCAATGACCGTCGGGTTGAGAGCGGCATCAATACGAGTGGTTCGATTGACGCTAACCTGTACACCCTCTTTGATCTGCGTCACATAGCCGATGTGCATCATTTTCAAGACGTAAGTACCCGGATGCACGTTGAGGATCACGTATTCGCCATCGGCATCGGTTGAAGCGCCGTAATCGATCCCCTCGATGAACACATTCACACCGATCAGGGGTTCTTTCGTTTCATTATCGACGACTTTTCCTGCTACTTTGCCATAAGTGCTCGCGTTTACTTCGAGATGATAGAGCGACAGCAGAACTGTCGCGAGGAAAATCAGGACAGGTTTATTAAATCGAGTGAACATAAATCCTCCAGCGTGAAGAATGTTCAAATTAATTTCGCCACAGAATCACGAACGATAAGCTGAGGTTGTAACAATACGTTTTCTATGTCCGCATCAGGTTCGGCCATTCTCCGCAGTAACAATTTCACAGCCATGGCTGCCACCTCTTCGATCGGTTGCGCCACGGCGCTTATGGGCGGTGTGAGCTGCATGGCGTAAGTAGGATCGTCGAACGTGATGAACGAAATATCCCGGGGCACGTTCAGGTTCTTCTCCCTGATCGCCTTGAGTGCACCCAGCAATATATAGCCGCCGGCAAAAAAGACGGCCGTTGGCGGATCATCCAGTCGCAGCATTTGATGCATCTCGAGGTAGCCGTTGAACGTACCGAAACTGTCGCACTGATTATATCGCTTCTCTGCCTTTATTCCGGCCTGTTTCAGCGCATCCTGGTAACCTTTTAATCGCATTTCATTTGGCCATGTACCTTGCAAGCCATGGATCACACCGATTTTGTGATGACCTTCTGCGATCAGATATTCGACGGCGATTCGAGCGCCGTTATAGTTATCGACACTGATCGAATCAGCCTTGAGGTGTTCGAAGCATCGATCCATGGTTAAAAATGGGATACCCGATTGGATCGTCTGTTCGAGATGCCGGCTCTCGACGCCAACAGGGCAGACGATGAGGCCGTCGACCTTTTTAGCCAGCAGATTGGTGATCGCATCTTTCTCGATCCCGGTGTCTTCGTCCGCATCGTACACGATCATTTTATAATCAAATTCGCGGAGATGTTTCGCGATGATCTTAACAAGGAAGGAGAAAAATCGTTTGGAAATATCCGGGACGACCATACCGATCTCCCTGGTCTTTCGTAAACGGAGGTTTCTGGCGATGATATTAGGCCGATATCCTAACTCTTCGGCGGCTGCCAATATCTGTTTTTGGGTTTTTTCATGGACAGGATATTTACCCGGCTTCTGATTGAGGACGCGGGAGACCGTGGAAACGGAGTAACCGGTTTTTCGCGCGATATCGATTAATCTAGCGGACATGATAGACCTGGCAATTTAGGATTCGAACTAGATAATGACAACGTTTGCAGTTAATATTCAATCAGTAACATCATTAATCTTCTTTATATAGTATTAAATATTATAGATAAATAATATCGAATGACAAAAATAAATAATTACTGCAAACGTTGTCATTAGTTAATATAATTGAAAAAATGTATTTGTCAAGTAGTATTTGTAATTTTTTTTTAGGTGGGCAGGTTATTTGAGGGATTCATCAAAAAAATTCATCGTTTAGATGTTGATCCTGTCGATCTGACTTAAAAAAAACTGCAATAGACATCATGGTCCACCATCACCGAACGTGGATTCACGGTTCAGCGTCATCGTTGTGCATCATCTCCATTACCCTCTTACAATCGTGTGTTATTTCGTATCGATATGACGCTGCTCATGATCACCGAGATGATGCTTGATATTCTGAGCCTTATAGATGAAGATTACTTCCTCGGAGATATTTGTGGCCAGGTCTGCGATGCGTTCCAGGTTTTTACTGATAATAATAAGATGCAACGCCCTCGCGATCGTCTTCGGATCACTGAGCATGTAGGTCAATAGTTCACGGAAAATCTGATCGTCCAGCTGGTCCACCTCATCATCGCGCAGGCATACAAGCTGGGCCTGTTCCGCATTGCCTTTAATGAAACAATCCAGACTGTCTTTGAGCATCAGCTGAGCTATTTCCGCCATTCGGGGTATGTCGATTAACGGTTTGAGCTGCTCTTCTTCGCTTAATATTTTCACACGCTCGGCGATGTTCACGGCATGGTCACCCATGCGTTCGAGATCGTTGTTGATCTTAATCGCCGAGGTAATAAACCTCAGATCCATGGCCATAGGTTGCTGGGTTGCCAGTAATTTCAAACACTGTTCTTCGTTCAGGATCTCGAAATTATTGATGACATCATCCGATCGGATGACTTCATCAGCCAGATTGCTATTGCGTTCGACCAGTGCGTCGATCGCTTTGGCGATCGAGGATTCCACTTCAGCGGCCATTTGCAGTAGTGACTCTTTCAACTTTTGTAGCTGTTCATGAAAATGTCTTTCCATATGATTTCCTGTCAATAAGTATTTTCTGATGTTAACTATTAATCCATTTTTAACCAAACCTGCCGGTCACATAATCCTCGGTCCTCTTGAGCTTCGGTTTGGTAAACAGTTGATCGGTCTCTCCGAATTCGATCAGTTCCCCAAGATAAAAGAACGCTGTGTAATCGGAGACGCGCGCCGCTTGTTGCATGTTATGGGTCACGATGACGATCGTATATTTTTCTTTTAATTTGAAAATAAGTTCCTCGATCTTGGCCGTGGCCAGGGGATCCAATGCCGAAGCCGGCTCATCCATCAGGATGACTTCCGGTTTCACAGCAAGCGCACGGGCAATGCACAACCGCTGTTGCTGTCCGCCGGACAGCTCCATAGCCGAATCATTCAACCGATCCTGGATCTCATCCCACAACGCCGCATCCTTCAGGCTCTGCTCGACAATATCGTTGATTACCGTTTTATTTTTCTCGCCGTTGATCCTTAAACCATAGGCCACATTGTCGAAGATCGATTTGGGGAACGGGTTCGATTTTTGAAATACCATACCGACTCGCCGTCGCAGGTCGACGACATCTACGTTCCGGTCGTATATATCCTGGCCGTCGATCAATACCGTTCCCTCGATCCAGGTACCAGGGATGATATCGTTCATTCGGTTTAATGACCTTAAAAACGTTGATTTACCACATCCGGAAGGACCGATCAGGGCAGTGGCTTCATTTTTATTAATTTCGATACTGATATCGTTCAGCGCTCTGGTATCACCGTAGTAAAAATTGAAATTCTTACATGATATTTTGATATTCGACATGGGTCTTACACTCGTTTATATTTTTTTCGAAAATGGTAGCGAATTATTACGGCTCCGATGTTCATGAGCAAGATTAGCGCGATCAAAACCAGCGCCGTTCCATAAGCGATAGGCCTTACCTTGGCGATTTCATGATGCTGAGTCGACATGATGAACAGGTGATAGGGCAATGCCATAAACTGAGAGGTCAATAGCCTTGGAAATTCTGGCAAAAATGGCCAGAAAAAAGCGGCACCGGTAAACAGGATAGGTGCCGTCTCCCCTGCCGCTCGCGCGAGACCAAGAATAGTCCCGGTCAACATGCCGGGTGTCGCATAGGGGAGCACGTTCGTCCGGATCGTCTGCCATTTGGTGGCGCCCAACGCCAACGCCCCTTCCCGGTATGACATGGGCACTGTTTTCAAGGCCTCTTCGCTTGCTGTGATCGTCCAGGGTAACGTCAGCAAACCCAGTGTGAATCCCGACGACAACACCGACAAGCCCATATTTAACATCAGGACAAATAATGAGAAGCCGAATAAGCCGTAAACGATCGATGGCACACCGGATAGGTTCCGGATCGCCAGTCGCACGAGTCTGATCAGCCTACCTTGCGTGGCGTATTCGTTTAAATAGATCGCCGTAAACATGCCAATAGGGACGGCAAATATAACCGTCACCAGGCTGACCCAGAATGTACCGATTATGGCTGGCCAGATACCGCCTTCTGTCATTCCGTTTGTCGGTTTCTTCGTAATAAAATTCCAACTTATGACGCCTGCTCCTTTGGAAAAGATATCATAGATAATAAAGGCGAGTACCACGATTACCAGTAAAGCTGATAATCTCAGCATCATAAAACCGATTTTTTCGGTGATTTTTCTCCAACTTAATTTCATTTGCAAACCTATTGATATTTATGCGCGACCAGATCGGAAACAAGATT
>JAFGOE010000084.1 GCA_016926625.1 Candidatus Zhuqueibacterota bacterium | reverse complement strand
TATTGAAATCGAACCAGGCATTGACAACGCCAGTGTCTGAAGCGATGATTGTGATGGGTACAGATTGTCCCGGAGCAATGAAAGGCGACATAATGACCCCGTCCTCGTCGTTCGTGGCATTGACATCATCGCCGTCGGAAAGTGGCGTCGGCTGTCCATCTGTTTCCGCATCGATGCTGACACCGAGATGAAATCCCTGCTCTATGATATGCCGGGCACCGTTGTTCACCAATAGAGTCGGATATGTCGGATCCGGGGCATCGCCATAATCTATTCCCTCCGCGCATTCTAAGGCCTCGATATAATCGATCTTATAGACCGAGTCCACCTGGCCGGTCGTGCAGACAATACGCAGAGAAACCGAATATAAGCCGGGGGTTGAGTACACCACCGTCGGGTTCTGCTGCGTGCTGGTTGCAGGAGTGCCTCCCGGGAAATTCCAATACCATGATTGGGGATTCGTCGACTGATCCGTAAAATTGACGCTCAGCGGCGCGCAACCGGAACGTGGAGATGCGGAGAATTCGGCATTACACGGTTGGGGACAGTAATCGGCCTGGATGTAATTGACTTTAATGACCGAGTCGACCTGACCGGTCGTGCAGACAATGCGCAGAGAAACCGAATATAATCCGGGTGTGGAGTACACCACCGTCGGGTTCTGCTGAGTGCTGGTCGCAGGAGTGCCTCCCGGGAAATTCCAATACCACGACTGGGGATTCGTCGACTGATCCGTAAAATTGACGCTCAGCGGCGCGCAACCGGAACGAGGGCTGGCGTCGAAATCAGCCTCACATTGGGCGGGACAGTAATCGGCCTGGATGTAATTGACTTTAATGACCGAGTCCACCTGACCGGTCGTGCAGACAATACGCAGAGAAACCGAATATGATCCGGGTGTGGAATACACCACCGTCGGGTTCTGCTGCGTGCTGGTCGCAGGAGTGCCACCCGGGAACTTCCAATACCACGACTGGGGATTCGTCGACTGATCCGTAAAATTGACGCTCAGCGGCGCGCAACCGGAACGAGGAGATGCGGAGAATTCGGCATTGCACTCTACTGGCTGCTGGGTGATCCTCACCGTTGTACTGTCTGTGTCCGATTCCCCATGCGAGTCAGTCACTTTCAGCCAAATGATGGCTATCGTTGGGGCACTCCAGGTATATAAGGGATACATACCCGTTGCATCATCATACTGTCCGTCGCTATCGAGATCCCATTCATATTTCACTATAGAGTCGCCGGTATCGGGATCATAGCTGCCGGAGCCATCCAGTGTTACTGGTTGCCCCGTCATTCCCGAATAAGGGCCATCGGCATCGGCGACCGGGGGATTGTTCTCGGGCTCTTTCAGTTTATCCCAGAATTTATTACCTGTCAGTGTTTGCTGAGATATGGGAGCGGTTTCCGTGCTATATCGAATTCTGTTATAGGTGATGACCTTCCCAGAGACCGAGGACGCCCACACAGAATAGTGCGTCCAAGGATCGACCTCCTCGATCGTGTAAAATTCAAACCCCTCAGTGACCGTGAGGCCGTACCAACCCTGGTTGTCTGTTCTGGTAGAATCGATTAAAACTCCTACATTACCCATATCGTTTGAGCCATAGAGCATCACCAGCACATTAAACAGGGCTTTAGATGCAGGGGGCTCGACTAACTTTTCCCCTTCATAGACACGGCCGGAGAGTATATCGGCTGCGCTGATAGTAGAATAACCGAACACCAAAAGCTGCAATGTGACGAAAAATACGGTAGAAAACGATCGAAATATCTTGAAATTGGATAAAAATGTCATTGTGATTTTCCTTTCTTTTAACTAGACTTTCGAGTAAATTATACTGCAATTTTATGACTATCTTGCTGGCACCCTGATTCGTTCACGATGTTAGAAGCGCTAAAATTTAATCATTATGAAATATTTCGGATTATATCGTCATGGTTGAAGAAAAGATATCTGTAAATCAAATTTTTTATGAAATTCCGTTTACGTGATCAAATCATAATCTAAATTTGAACTAATATTTTTTTCGATGGTGTGGGATTTTGCCGTAAGAGAAAGGATGAAACAGAAGATGCGTCTTATAAATAAAAATAAGTCAGGCTGCAGACATCGTTATCGTTTCTATAGTAATACCATATTGTTATATAGCATAATAAATTACAAAAGTCAATAAAAAAATTTTTGATTAAGGGTTTCTTAAATTATGTTAATAAATGTCTGCAAAGATAAGTATTTGTTTCTATTGTAACAGTGGGGGAATGCATTCTTAGAGTTTGGTGATCAATAAACTAGATTGGAGAACTCAGATGAGAAGAAAAATGAAATACATTCCCAAACTAATTTTAATATTGATTGTTATGATCACAATAGCTTGTGATCAACCGACCAGCCCGGATGAATTACCACCTGAAGTCATAATAACCTTTCCGATCGATGGCTCCGTAATCAATTCATCAACTCGTATCAAAGTTGAAGTCAGTGATAACTCAAAAATACAGCACGTCTCTTTTCTGATCGATGGCGTTATTATTGGTGTCGACAATTCATATCCGTATGAGGTGAATTGGAACGTGGCGTTTTGGGCCGATGGTAACACTCACTCAATTTTGGCAAAAGCCACAGATAAAGCAGGAAACGTCGGACAATCTGATATTCTTCTGGTTACGATTACGAAGGAAGCGATGGTACTCCCGGTGTTATTATCTCCGCTTAATGAAAAAATCATCACAGATACGGATCATGTATCATTTACGTGGTATTCCTTGCCTGATGCGGTAGAATATGATATTTCAATCTCTTCCGATATGGATTTTTCAGACATCGAGTACTCGGCGACCACTGCTGATACGAGTATCGCAGCAAAGTTAACTCAGGGACGGCATTATTGGGAGGTGAGGGGGAAAAATATTCATAACCTGTGGAGTGATTGGAGTGAAATTCATAACTTTAAGATCGATGGTCCGTTACCGCCAGCATTAATAAGCCCTGCTCATAATTGTGTGATCAATGATTTAAATCCCGTTTCATTTTCATGGCATTCATCACCATACTCTATTCAATATGATCTGGTGATATCAAGGGACGCTTATTTCTCATACATCGACTATTCCTCTACCGCTAAAGACACGTTTACTACGTCTATTTCGATGATGAGCGGATCATATTATTGGAGGGTAAGAGGCCAAAATTCGATCGGTTTCTGGGGTGAATGGAGCATGATAAATCGATTAAATATTGGCAGCACATTTGTTAGATTCTATGGAGGTCAGGGAATAGAAAAGGGATATTCAATACAACAAACGATCGATGGGGGTTATATATTAGCAGGAGGAACGGATTCATATGGTTTCGGAGATCGTGATGCCTGGCTGCTGAAGATAAATGCTATCGGTGAAGAACAATGGAGCTATAGCTATGGGGGAAATTACTTTGATGAAGCAGCAGTTGTCCATCAAACAACCGATGGCGGATTTATTCTGGGAGGCTACTCGCAATCTTATCAAAACAACAATGAGTTCTGGATTCTGAAAACCAATGAATATGGGACAGAACTCTGGCACAAATCTTATGGGGGATTGGGGGCCTATTGCTATTCGATCAGAGAAACGACAGATGGTGGTTACATCTCGATCGGTCATGCCGTACAGGAAAGTACTGGTCCTGCTAGTGACATATGGTTTGTCAAAGTGAATAGTGACGGTGAAAGAGTGTGGGATAAATTTTTCGGAGGAACCAATGGTGATGCTGGGTACGCAGTTGAGCAAACCTTAGATGGCGGTTATATCTGTACCGGAGGAATGTACAGGTCGGATATGGATCTATTTCTTATTAAGACAGACGAAAATGGCATCGAGCAATGGAGTAAAATATTTGATTACAGTAATAGTGATAAGGGATATTCCGTACAACAAAACCCGGACGGCGGCTATATTATTGTCGGCTCCGCGAAGAGAAGCTTGACTGATGATGATGTATTACTGCTTAAAACCGATTTAAACGGCGATGAACAATGGCACAAGACATTTGGTGGTACAGGTAATGACATAGGATATTCAATCGATCAAACTTCGGAAGGCGGTTACATTATCACAGGTTTTAAGTCATCTTCTGAAATGAGCGATTTGAGTGAAAAAGATATTCTGTTAATAAAAACAGACATAAACGGCAAATTGCAATGGAGCAAGACGTTTGGAGGTCCCAACGAAGACGAGGGGCGCTCGGTGCACAGTACATTTGATGGGGGCTACGTCATTACGGGATCGACGAAATCGTATGG
>JAFGOE010000083.1 GCA_016926625.1 Candidatus Zhuqueibacterota bacterium | reverse complement strand
CGCCGTCTTGATTTCTTTTGATTCATATAGACACTCCAATTTTGTTAATTATTGAACGCACAAACTCAACTGAGTGTCCATTATAATATAGCAATATCACGGCGAGAGAATTAGACACTGTTTACTCCTTCTGCGAGAAAGTCGGACTGCCCACTACCCTTGCAGATATCGGCCTGGGATATATCGATCGTATTAAATTGATGCTCGTCGCCGAAGCAGCATGCATGCAGGGATCAAGTATTCATCATGAGGCAGGAAAGATAACGCCGGAAAAAGTCCTGGAGGCTATGTTAGCGGCTAACGCCATGGGAGAAGCTTATAAAATGAACTAAATTAATTACCTGGTCTACGTGAAAGATGAAATCTCTCCGGGAAAGTGCAAACATTTCAATTCTGCTCTTCCTGGGAATATTGTATGCTCTCCATTATTTTTCGACTCGAATGAATATAATGCACAAATCCTGCAATCAACACGTAAAAGTTGACTAGTACGATAGAGATCATCATGATGGTTAAAACTCTGCTCCCTAATTTAAACATAATTTTATCATCATCCATACTGACGCTCCTATTTTAATTGCGACTCTATTTCGTCAATCTTCTTCGTGAGCTGACTAATCGGACTTGGGAAGCCACGTTTTGCTATTTTTTTAATATCTGAGGTCTCATTCCCATACGCTTCCTCGAGCACATTTAAATACTCTGAGAGTATGATCACATTGTCCTTCATTTTCGGATTTTTACTCAAAACGTAGTTATTAAACCAGATCCAGCCCGTAATAATACCATTGAGTGTCTTTTCGATCTCTTCCTCTTTTAATCCATCCGGATTCAAATTCAGATCGAGTATGATGACATCTATTTTATGTTCCTCTATGATCGATCTCGCTTCCATGATCGAAAAGGCAGGATATACAGTGTGTCCCTTGTGCTCAAGAAACTCCGATATGTAGAACGACACGGATCCTCTGTCCTCGAGGTATAAGATATTCATGTGATTAATCTCCTAGTTTGAACAGTGCACTAAATGAAACTTCAAAGGTGGCATATTTAATCTTATTACGCATTTCATATTTCTTGGGTATATAGAGCGGAGTATCAGTGCTGGTCTTAGCGACTAAATCAGTTATTATTCCACTTGATCTAAGATTCGCCAGTTCATTTTCCAGATTCGCTACGGTAGCACTCTCCTCTTCGATACTACCTTCACTTACCAATTGCAGGTACTGTTCGATCAGGGGAACATTGTAAGGCGAAATTTTTCGACATGTGAATGTCAAATCGCCTCCATGTAAAAGAGCAATTTTTTTCGCGATATGCAATCCGATGCCCAGCCCCTCAATCCCTTTGACATTCTCCCCTCTGTAATACAATTTAAAGTCTTTTATATTAGGATCTGCTTCTATGCCGTAATTCGTAACAGTAATTTTTCCGTATTTAACAAAATTGGTGATCTCCTTTTCATAATTTAAATGCACGATGGTACCCTGATGTGAATACTTGATCGCGTTGCTCAAAAGATTGTATAACAGTTGTTGCAGCAAAATTTCATCGGCGAACATCGGTGGCTGATTCGGATCGTATCTGGGAGTAGTCAATATATTGAGTTTGATTTTCTTATGCAAGATCTCCAATCGATATAGATGTAACCATTTCGTGAAGATAAAATGCATGTTTAGCGATGATTTATGGATTTTGGGAAATTCCGTGACGATGCTCTTCGTGCCATCAGTCAAAAACCTTATCTGGGTGAGCAGGCCCTCAATGTCGGAATTTATTAGACTTATTTTATCATTGGATAACATCTTGAGGAATTGGGGTCGTTCAAAGTATTGGCCTCTAACTGCTTCCAAACCAAGCGATAATTGCCCGATCTCATGTCCAAGCACTCTCAAAGCATTTGTTAAAATTTGTTTTGATCGATTAGCCCATATCGATGTATAGATTAGAGAAATAAATGTCCAAAACAGCGTAAACATACTGTTAAATTCGCTATCAGCCGTCTCTTTTTTTAATAGTCTTGGCCATTTACTGTTATCATGCCTTACCCAAATCACATAAATTGGGTCTTTTACGCTCGGTGATGGAAAGACCCTGACGAAATCTTTTGTATCATCTATATGGTTGGATGGTTCGAATCCCTGTAATAATTCTGGATGAATGTCTGAAGTCAGTATCTGATCATAAACCGAATAGGATAATTTATTTAAATTATACAAATAGTTTTTTGCTATTTTTTTTGATTCTCCCGACCAGGCAACAATTTTCAGGCTATCTTTTTGCCCTATAACAAATGAATCACGGGCAAAAACTGCTAAATGCTCTGTTGGAAAATCCATTTGAATCTCTTTTAAGCATAATTCGAATTTATTCCAGAAGTACTTAAGTTGTTCATTACTTTGAGGACTTAATTCGGTCAGATTGTCGCGTACCAGTTGAATATAGTAATTTACGCGGTCGGATAAAAAATATTTTCTCGTGTGCCCTATCTCTTCGTTTAAATGTGATTCTAACGTATTTAATTCTCTGAATGTATTCGCAATAAGGGCTTTGTACTTCGTAGTGGTAAGTATATTTTCCCCACTTCTCCATTTATGGTCGATTCGGTATATATCATTGATGTCTATTTTATCCCCGGGATGAGAATTATTATATTCATCAAAACAATCTTTATTTTTCCTAAAAAAAATGTCTTTAACCATATCGACTTTTTCTAAATGACCTTCAATCAGTAACTGACCGACAAAAAATGCTGCAATTATTTTTTTTTCGAAAATGATGGGAAAAACTAATTCCTGGTAGCCTAAATGCGGACAGGTATATTTGATGAAACATCTATCTTGATATGTTTCAACTGTTAAATCACTCTCGATACCATATTCCTGTAAAAATTTAGTTTTGTAACCAGATGAATTAATTCTCTGAACTAATTCATCGTGAATTTGCGTTTCTTCGATGTCGCGAAATAAATTGGCATGAAGGATGTCACATTTATTACAGAACGACATACATGTTCCTTCTCTGAATTTTCTGCATGGAGGATGCATATCATAATGAATCGAGATCGAATCGGTTCGTACCGGATCTTTGCCTGCATCCGGAGGGAATTCCAATATGGTGTTCGGATTTTCTAATACACTTGCAATTTGCGTAAGTAATCCTTTCAGGTACTCATTAGAGATAATACCCACCCCATTGAGATCACTTAAACTACCTTTGCAAAGTTCTCCGTCCTTGGTAATATGATCAGCAAATATCGGCCAATTTAATTTTTTCATGGTATTTTCCCTGATTATTGTCTGCAAATGAATTTTAGCTCATATCAGTAATGTCACAAAATAGATACTTTGCCAGGAAAAGCGGTTATTAGATTGAGGCATATTCAGTTAAAAAAATATTAGGAATAATTTCAGATTAGCAGATAGTTGGTAAACGGCGTATTAGATAATATTCGAATCTTGGGGAGTAAGTGAAAGAATTATTGTAGCACGCACGGTTATTATTCCATATATATCAATAATATATTAAAATTTTGTAAAATGTCAAGATAAATCTGTTCATCGTAAAAATATACCATATACCATAGAAGAATCATCTTATTTTAAAATTATTAAAAATAATTTCAATGTTTTCAAAATAGCATCTATTAGCTTGATAGATTATTATAAAAATAACTAATCGATGGCTAAATAATCATAGGATCAAAATAACTATTGACAGATATTAAATAATACGATACATTGTTACAAGGACTCTATTATTCTTTAAAAGACTTCTAATGGTAGCCGCTTTTTGTAGAACATGTAATTATTAAAAGAAAGGAACTAAACATGAGAAAATATATATTTCCCATCATCTTCTTCATTCTGATTATCGTGATTTACTGTTCAGACGAAAAAAATACAAGTATCCACAATACAGTGATCAGCAAGCCAACTCAAACAGATGATGGTTGGGAAGTCGGAAATTTAAGTAGCTCAGGCATCGATTCAACTAAATTACAAATATTGGTGAACAAGATTTGTGAAGACTCCTATCAAAATATCCATAGCGTTCTAATTGTTAAAGATGGCAAACTCGTCCTCGAACACTATTTTCCGGGCTATACCTTTAATTATGAGGCAAAAGACTTCAAAGGGGAATATACCCAATTCAATTCCACTACAATTCACAATATGGCATCAGTTACCAAAAGTATTACCTCCATCTTATTCGGAATCGCCCTGGATCAGGGATTTATCGACAACGTTGATGAGACACTATTCAATTTCTTCCCACAATATGCATCGCTTAACAATAGCCTGAAAAGTCAAATTACACTACAACATTTACTGACAATGACATCAGGGCTGCAGTGGAATGAACAGGATATATTCTACGGCGAAACAGTAAATGATATCATCCAATTGTTCCTCGTCCCTGATCCCATCAGATACATCCTTTCAAAGCAAATTATTCATCAACCGGGTAGCAATTTCTACTACAATGGCGGTAACACCAATCTGCTCGGAGAAATAATTCAGAAGACCTCTGGCATCAGGTTGGACGAGTTCGCCCAAAAATATTTGTTCGATCCGCTGGGCATCAAACAGCATAAATGGATTTACATCAATCCCGATGTGGTATACGCTTCCGGCGATCTGAAATTGAGACCACGTGATATGGCCAAAATTGGTTATCTTATGCTGAACAACGGCGTATGGCAATCCAAACAGATAGTATCACCCGAATGGATAGCAAAATCGACCTCACCATACGTGCGTTTTAACACCGACGAGGGATATGGCTATCAATGGTGGACCAGGACTTATAAACTTGGTAATGTTTCATACCCTTCGTTTGCAGCATCTGGCTGGGGAGGTCAGAACATCATTATCCTTCCTGAATTAAATGCAGTAGTATTGCTGACCGGAGGCAATTATGCCGCACCAGCCCCAAACAATGAGATCATGTATCGCTATATCTTACCATCGTTCGATGTCAATTTTAATTATAATTTTGAGAAAATCAAAAGCGAAGCACCCATCGCAGAAACATTTCAGATAATTACGCCTTCCGATGCTCTTAATAGCTCTATCACTAAACTTTCAGGACACTGGTTCGGACGAGGTGATTTTAGCATCGCCGATCAACTCGTTATCGAAAATATCGATTCCACCGAAGCATCTGTCCTCTACTCATGGGGAGACCATCCGGCAGGTTTCTTCAAGCGAGGCTGGATAAAAACAACTGCTGCCGTCGATAGCACCTTTAAATTAAAATTTTCATTTGATTCTGCAAGCCTGACGTTCGAACTCGATAAATATGAGGATGTCCTTGTCGGTCATTATAAAAAAGGAGATGCATTATCGACATTAATAATGAATAGGTTGGAAAATAAAACGAACATATATGACCGGAAACGATGATACACGCAAACTCCTTAATATGTTTAAACCAAATGGTTCTTATGAAATAAAAAACCGCAGGGAAAAACAAAACGAAAATATTTAATCACTTAAATTCATTATCAGGAGAAAAACAAAAATGATCCCAATGATCCCATTGAAACCAGACATTCATGTCGTTAAAAAAGGCACACTTTACTATCTTGCGACTGATCGCAATAAAATTCAACGTTTCAAACCCTGGCTGTGTGACAGCTTTTCATTTCTCTATGACGTCATCATGGAAAGATCCGTCTTCCCCAAAAAATTTGGTGCCGATGTTAAACAACATTATCAAACATTATCTCAAGAATTAGCCGATGTTCGGGGGAAAAATATTCTGGAACTGGGTACAGGCAGCGGAAGTGCAGTAAATTTTCTCGACCATGATAATCGATACACCGGCACCGATGTGAGTCCCGGCCTTCTCAAACAGGCGGCAAAACGGTTTACTAAAGCCGGTTTCTTAAATCCGGAATTTTATGTGGTAAGCGCCGACGATTTGCCCTTTTCCAGCGAAATTTACGACCTCTGTCTCTGCATCCTCTCACTAAATTTTATCGGAAATGCTAAAAAGGTGTTTCAAGAAGTTAATCGTATCCTTCTTCCCAACGGAATATTCGTCTGCGTCGTCCCTGTGCCGGAAAAAAACATTCTGAAGAGCACTATCAGAGGTGTTCTCTATTCGGAAACTGAATTAAGTCATATCTGCAATGAACATGGATTCCAATATTATCCTATATCGTGTGATAACGGTGCGCTTCTTTATTTCAAGGCGATTAAGCAATGATGATATAAATTATATCAATTTACAGACCAAGGGCAAAATTTTACTTGCATTCATCCGCGATGTAATTTATCTTTTATGTTATTAAATCACATTCCTGTCCCGGGAACATCCCGGCGGATCAAGTGAAGAGTCTTGATTGGAAAGCACGACAGGTAAAATTTATTTGCAGAATACCTTCTTCTATTATCGAACAAGTCGTTGATAAGATTTCATTATTAATAATACAATGAACAACATATAATCTACACATCGAATGGAAACATGTGCAATACAACCAGTCAAAGATTCTCTATTCATCGCCTGCCTTATTGCACTGATTATTATTATAACTGTTAGAAACAAGTTAATTACTCACACAAATCATTAAGAACGGAAGATCATATGAACCGCCGAACGTTTGTTAAAACAATAACCGCAGGAACACTGGCTTTGCTGTGTGGCTGCCGTGTTAGAAATCGATTCAATATCCTGATTAAAAACGGAACCGTTATCGACGGAACCGGATCTGAAGCATTTCAGGGAGATATCGGTGTGATCGGGGATAAAATAGCCGCGATCGGAAATCTGAAAAGCACCACTGCTGACACCGTCATCGACGGCAAGGGATTGGTCATTTCACCCGGTTTTATCGATATTCATTCGCACACCGATCTGGAATTATTGGTCAATCCGAAAGCTGAGAGTAAGATACACCAGGGTGTCACAACCGAATTGTCCGGAAATTGCGGTTACTCTCCGTTTCCGTTAAACGATAGCGACTTCCTCCAGGAAGACGCAGACGCATTCGCTAAATACGGATTTCATATCAATTGGAATGATGTGAATAATTTTTTACTGATACTACAAAATCATAAAATCTCCATTAATTACGCCACGTTGACCGGTCACGGGAACCTGCGCAGTTACGTCGTCGGTAAAAATGACGTGCAGGCTACGCCACAGCAATTGAAGTTGATGATGGACCTGCTAAGACAATCGATCGAAAACGGTAGCTTTGGTCTCTCAACGGGACTCGAATACGCTCCCGGAAGTTACGCCTCTACTTCAGAATTAATCGAACTGAATAAAGTCGTTGCCCAACTTAATGGCATCTATGCGACGCATATGCGCGATGAAGAGGACTTCGTCGAAGAAGCCATCGAGGAAGCCTTGACGATATGCCGCGAATCGGGCGTATCCATGCAGATCTCTCATCTAAAGGCTAATCATCCCCACAATTGGCATAAGCTCGACCATATGCTGGAGATGATCCATTCAGCCTCCGCATCGGGACTACCCATCCTCGCCGATCGTTATCCCTATATCGCCTTTGGCACAGGATTGTCAGCGTTTTTACCCCTGTGGGCACGCCAGGGCAACGAGGCAGAGATCATCTCACGGTTGAACGACAAACATCTCATACCTCAAATCGATAAGCACCTGGAGACACAGGGGAAAAATATGGGTGGTTGGGAGCGTGTGGTAATAACCTATTGTTCCTTAAAAGACAATAAGCAGTTAGTGGGAAAATCGATTGCTCATTGTGCCAATGAGAAGAATTTGTCAGCGACCGACTTCATTCGATCGATACTGACCCGGGAAAAAAATCGTGTTCGAATCGTGGGATTTGGAATGAGCGAAGATAACCTCAGAAAAGTGCTGTCATCACCCTTGATAATGATCGCTTCCGATGGCAACGCCATATCGCCTCAGGGGATACTGGCTGAAGGCCAACCGCATCCGCGCTATTACGGCACGTTTCCCCGCGTCCTCGGGAAATATTGTCGAGAGGAGCAGTTATTCGACTTGCCAACTGCGGTGAAAAAGATGACTTCGATGCCGGCACAAAAAATGGGTATCCCAAAACGTGGTATACTGGCGAAAGACTATTACGCCGATATCGTCCTATTTAATTCGGATACGGTCATAGACAGGGCGACTTTTGAAAATCCTCATCAATTTCCGGTCGGCATAGATTATGTCATCGTCAATGGTAAAATAACCGTGAGCCAGGGAGAGCATACGAGTGCCAGGGCTGGCGCGATATTGAGGCATTCGGTATCGTGATATCAATATACACCAATGACCTGTACTCTATAAAATTTTGAAAGGTCTCTTCGATAATGATGAAATATGCACTGTTGATCGTATTTTTACTCGTCATGACCAGTATGTGTGCAGGACAAAATTATGTCCTGCCATTGTGGCCTGATAAAATCCCTAATTATCAAAAAGCGGACGAGATCGAACTGATCGATTCCTCCGATATCGTAAGAATAAGTTTTGTACAACAACCGAATATTTCAGTCTATCTGCCTTCAAAAAGAATGGCCACCGGTCAGGCCGTCGTCATATGTCCTGGGGGCAGTTACATCCGTCTGGCGTACGATTGGGAGGGTTCTGATATTGCAAAATGGTTTAATGCGAATGGAATCGCAGCTATCGTGTTGAAGTACCGTCTGCCTATTTCAGAAAGTAATATCATAAATCATAAATCACCACTGATCGATGCTCAGCGAGCCATTCGTTTGACTCGCTACCATGCTGCCGAATGGAACATTGCCGGGGATAAAATCGGCATCATGGGTTCCTCTGCCGGGGGACACCTTGCTTCAACGGCTGGAACACATTTTAATGGCGAAGACAGTAATGCCTCCGATCCTATCGAATCGCTGAGTTCGAGACCCGATTTCATGATTCTCTTGTACCCTGTCATCACATTCTCTCATCCCTTCATGCATGAAGGCTCGCGAAATGCACTGATCGGTGAAAATCATAATCCTGAATTGTCTGCATATTACTCCAATGAAATACAGGTGACAGCGGATACGCCTCCTACATTTATCGTTCATGCAAGCGATGACAGGTCGGTTCCTGTGGAGAACAGTTTGATATTTTATCAGGCATTAAAGGATAACAACATCCCAGTTGAAATGCACATTTACCCCGAAGGTGGACATGGTTTTTCACTGGCCGTCGGCAAAGGGCACTTAGCAACCTGGACCGCACGCTGCATCGATTGGATGCGTTGGTTGAATCGAAAAAATTAAAAATACAATAGCTTCTTTGAACAACATACTTGATGAATTGGAGAAACAACATGAACCGCAAAGATATTATTCGTAAATACAAGGAATCGCCTCCACCTGCTGGAGTATATCGTGTCCGCAACAATGTCAACGGGAAATCTTTTCTGGGATCAGCACCTAATCTTAGCGGAAAACTCAATAGCCAACGCTTTCAGCTCGAGTTAGGATCGCATCGTCATCGGGAATTGCAGAAGGACTGGAACGAGTTCGGAGCAACGGCCTTTACGTTTGAGATATTGGATCAACTGGAACCATCGGACGAGCCGGATTATAATCCCGCAGAGGATCTTCGCGTGCTTCTGGACATGTGGAAGGACAAACTGAAATCAGCTGGTGAAATACTTTACCATTAAAGCAGACAGATTTATAAAAAATATTCGGTGGATCATGGAGAAGGTCGATATCTATTATTTTTCAGGCACAGGTAATTCATTTGTTGTAGCGGAATATCTGGCTAAGAAATTAAACGGCAGATTGATAGCGGTTACATCCAGGATGAACCAGACATCGATTACGGTTGAAGCGAATGTGGTCGGATTTGTATTCCCTACCTACGACTTCAAACCCCCTCGGATAATGGAGGATTTTGTCCGCAAATTAAAACATATCGGCTCGGCGTATCTTTTCGCCGTGTGCACCTATGGACTGGCTGCATCCAGGTCGCTCCATCATTTTGATAAAGTACTGCAATCCTGCGGTGGGCATTTATCAGCAGGATTTACTGTCCCCATGCCGCATAATGGCATCGGTTCGGGTGCAATGGATGCAGCACAACATCGTCGGATGTACGAGAGTTGGAAAATAAAACGAGATGAGATATACGCCTATATCGACGCAAGAAACGAAGGGAAAATCGAAGCGAGCAATTGGCTCATCGACTTCTTTAGACCGCCTGTTCTTAAAATGATGCCCTATGCTCTGAAATTCCTGATGGTCATGTTGTTCAAAGGTGTAAACTCACTGGTGCTGAAGGCCGATAGTAACTGTGACGGCTGTGGAATATGCAAAGTCATCTGTCCCGTCAACAATATAGAAATCATAGATGCTAAACCAAGATGGTCAGACCATTGCGTGAGCTGTTTCGCCTGCCTGCACTGGTGCCCTGAGGAAGCGATCAGCCTCGGCGGTATCAATATGAACATCAAAAGGTATCACCACCCTGAAGTGACAATTGCCGATATGCTGAAAGGAAGATGATAGAAGAGTAAGAATTTGCACTCCCCCTATATTTTTTTATACATGCATGACGATGATAATTGGCGGTATATTTGAGTGATTGAGTAATATCAGCACTAACCGTTTTCAATTGATTTAAATAGTTATATGAAACGAAATAATTAAAATTTATACTTTTGTCTTACCGTTCCAGCCATCCAGGTACCAGAATCCGATAGCAATACAAATACTACCTTGCATAATTCTATTGACAATGACAATCCAATTTTGTATCATATAGCAGTGAATCTAATAATAGATTAACCATCTTTTATTGATCTGAAAGAATAAAATCATTATTCAACGCTATGTGTGAATAAAGGTAAAACGATGATGAATGACTCAACGTCCAAAGAAAATATCAAAAAATGGATCGAAACCTGGCAGCGAGCTGCCAGAGCATTAGAGTCAGTTAAACTCAAAGAATTAAGATCTCCGGATTACTATCGCAGAAATTTAAAATTATTGAACGAGATGCTGAAATATGCCTTTATGCATCTTACCGTCCGTGAAACGAGTGGCTTAGTGGAACAACAAAAACTTTTCATGAAATATCACCAAAAAATGTATCCATCTTCCACTGAAAATTAACACGATTTTAGTCGGTATCTATCGTTTTATCGACAGAACAACATCTTACGATGTGAACTCTCATCCTATCCCATCCAGAATCCCTTGCGATGCGAGACTCCCAGAGTGGCACGACAGTTCGGACAATAATAGATGTAGCGCTTGCCCAGAAATGTCTCCAGTTCCTGATACCATACCTTTCTGATCTCCGTCTTGCAATGAGGACAAATCGGATTGATGTCATTTTTCTCTTCTAAATAGATCATGATAATCTCCTTTCCTGAATTAGATTCGACCTATTGAGTGGCTCTAATCATGATACACCATATATCGTCCTTTATTCATTATCCTGTCTTGAAAATTATGACGAAACAACACGCTGATGCCAGGGTCGTTCCGACACATCGACCTGATTGGTGATGACTGAGTTCACAAAAATATACGTTACTTTTCATTCGATTCATATGGTAATAAAGGCTTCCAAATAGTGACTGATCTTTTGATTTCATTTGCTATTCCTGATATTAAAAGCGAACAATCCGACTGCGTTGCAGTCCGATAAATATTAAACTGCTCTAAAATTTATTGTATAAATCTATAACCACTACAGGTTGTGGTTGTTTTTTATAAATTACTACAATATATAGTATTTTTTTCTTGACTATATGATAATTATATTGTATATTGCATCTGCATTTTACATAGAGATCGATGAAGTTGTCGTCAATTCAATTCATCGAATCATTCAATGATAGTTAAGTATGAACTAGTTTGATTATTGAGACATATGGATGATCTATCAGTCAGGAGGCATAATGATAAAAAATCACCAGCACGATGAATCAAAATCACTTCATGAGAAAAGTCCTGATATCGACAATGGTACATTGATGAGAAAGATTAATGATGATTCTAATGGAAAAATGGAAGGACTCAAAATAGCAGCTTTCTTTAATAAAGACGCTGTACACCCTTTTCACAAAATTCAATGGAAAAATAGAAACGCATCGATTATCAATGATAAAGGTGAACCTGTTTTCGAACAAAACGACGTCGAATTCCCGGATAACTGGTCTCAGACAGCGGTAAATGTCGTTTCCTCTAAATATTTTCATGGGAAAATAGGCTCAGCAGAGAGAGAACATAGTTTAAAACAATTGATAGACAGAGTAACCAGGACCATAAGCGATTGGGGATTCAAGGATGGGTATTTTGCCTCGCATGACACGAAAGAAATATATTATCATGAATTAACGCATCTTCTTCTTCATCAAATGGCAGCGTTTAATAGTCCGGTTTGGTTTAATCTCGGCATCGAAAAGAAACCTCAAATCTCAGCGTGTTTCATCAACTCGGTATCCGATAGCATGGAATCGATCTTAACCCTGGCCAAAACCGAAGGAATGTTGTTTAAATGGGGATCAGGCGCTGGAACGAACTTCTCACCTCTGCGCTCATCATTTGAAAAATTAAAGTCAGGCGGTTCATCATCTGGCCCTGTCTCCTTCATGAAAGGATATGACAGTTTCGCCGGTGCGATCAAATCGGGTGGGAAGACGCGTCGTGCCGCCAAGATGGTCATCCTGAATATCGATCATCCTGATATCCTGGAATTCATCAACTGTAAAGCCGAGGAAGAGAAAAAAGCCTGGGCACTCATCGACGCCGGTTACGATGGCTCGTTTAATGGGATCGCCTATAACTCGGTCTTCTTCCAAAACGCCAATCACAGCGTCCGAGTGACCGATGACTTTATGAAACGAGTCCTGAACCACGCTCACTGGGAAACATACGCTGTTACAACCGGAGAAGTCATCCATACTTACAAAGCCGATGAACTGATGGACCAAATCGTTTCAGCTGCTCATCTGTGCGGAGATCCGGGGCTGCAATTCGACACGACGATCAATTCATGGCACACCTGTCCGAACAGCGCCTGGATCAATGCATCAAATCCGTGCAGCGAATACATGTTCATCGACGATACGGCATGCAATCTGGCATCACTCAACCTGATGCGTTTCTACACAGTAGAGAATGGATTCGACATCGAATCGTTTTCCAACGCCGTGCGTATCATGATCATCGCACAAGACATACTCATCCATAATGCTTCGTATCCCACTGCTTCTATCGATAAAAACAGCCATCTTTTCAGGACTCTCGGACTCGGTTACGCTAATTTGGGTGCGCTGCTGATGGCGAACGGATATCCATACGACAGTGATCAGGGTCGCTCGTTTGCAGCGGCAGTCACGGCCATCATGACCGGGATGGCATACAATACATCGGCTGAAATCGCTCATCATTTGAAACCGTTCCCTGAGTATAAAAAGAATTCAAAACCCATGCTCCGCGTGATCAAGAAACATTTGGACCAGGTCATGAAGATTAATAAATTTGATGAGATAAGCGACCTGTTACAGTCCGCCGATGATGTATGGAGCGAAACTTACGCAGCAGGAAAAAAATATGGCTACCGCAATGCCCAGGTATCCGTCCTTGCCCCGACCGGTACCATCGGCTTCATGATGGATTGCGATACCACAGGCATCGAACCGGATATCGCTCTGTTGAAATATAAAAAACTGGTCGGCGGCGGCACGATTAAACTGGTCAATTCCACCATTCCGATCGCTCTAACCAAATTAGGATATACTGACGATCAGATCGAAGCGATCAAACTCTATCTCGATCAACAGGATACGATCGAGGGCGCCCCCAACTTGCTGGATCAGCATTTACCCGTATTCGATTGTGCGTTTAAGCCGCTAAACGGCGTTAGATCCATCCATTACATGGGCCATATCAAGATGATGGCTGCGGTTCAACCCTTCATATCCGGTGCGATTTCCAAGACCGTGAATATGCCCCATAACTCCACACACGCCGATGTGCGAGAAGCCTATATCAAATCATGGGAAGCAGGACTAAAGGCTGTCGCCATCTACAGGGATGGTGCCAAGAGAACACAACCGCTCTCCACCTCCAGGGAACCATCCTCGGCAGAAAAGAAGATCCCATCAAAGCCTTATCGTAGACGGCTGCCTGATGAAAGAAAATCGATCACGCACAAATTCACCGTTGCCGGACACGAAGGCTATATCACCGTTGGTATGTTTGACGATGGGATGCCGGGTGAAATGTTCATCATCATGGCGAAGCAAGGGTCTATCGTCTCCGGCCTGATGAATTCATTCGCAACCGCTATATCGATGACACTGCAATACGGCGTGCCATTGAAAGTCCTTATCGATAAATTCAGTCACGTTCGTTTCGAACCGAGCGGTTTCACTTCAAACCGCCAGATTCCAATCGCCAAATCGATTATCGACTACATTTTCAGATGGCTGCAGATGAAATTCATGCCGGATGAATCGGATAAAGAAGATTTTGATGTCATGGAGCAGGAATTACAGCAGGACGAGGCTGTCCAACAAGATATCGTCAAAAACGAATCGTTCGAGAAACACATATTTCAAACTCAATCCGATGCACCTACATGCTCTGAATGTGGTTCCATTATGGTCAGAAATGGCACCTGCTATAAATGCCTTACTTGTGGCTCTACAAGCGGTTGTTCTTGATCGTTTATGAGCGGCATAATCGTTCGGGATCGAACGGTTATGTCGCACTCCAACTTTCTTAAAACCTATGGCACGACCATCAACTGCTAAACATATTGTGACATATCGCATCTCCTCTTATGATCACGTGAACCATTTATCGATGATATCGTTAAATATGCATCGACTGTTCTCTGTCAAATTTAACCGATAGCGAGCTTCCTTTATAGCAATCAAATGCAACCACTTCATTAAAAACCAATAACTACTCGAGAGGATAGGTCGGAATCCGTTCAAAATAATAAAATAATGAAATATTAATTAATTTTCTTGACCTAACTATGATTTTGTATTATATTTTAAATCAATACGGCATGTATATCCATAATATTCACATCCTTTTATTTTGAGGTAATAATGAAAAAGATCATCATGATATGCGTTATGTTGCTGACCTTTTCGCCGGCACAGGCAGAGAATTACCTTTTAAATGGTGGCCAGGAGTCTAAAATCGACTATCGTATGTCTCAGAAGGTTACTCCAAATCCCGCCATTCGTAAATTGTACCTGACGTTTGTTAAACCATCAAATTATCAGTCACCGACCTATAATCAGCGAGTGGAGAACCTGAAATTCTCCTTCATTCCGTCTCCGGATGAAAAAAGTGAATATGTAGATGACAGGGGTAATCAGGTCATCAAGGTAACCTGGCATGAACCAGCACGTTCGATACAGACCGATATCACATTTTCGGCATACACAAAGACCTTACTTCAGAAACTGAATACAACGACCCCTTTTCCCATCACCGATATCCCCGAGACTGAACGGTATTATCTGGGCTCGACCGAGCAGGTTCCTACCGGCGATCCTGCGATAGTCGCTAAGGCAAATGAATTAACCAAAGGAGCCAAAACCGAATTCGACGCGGTACAACGTATTTTAACATGGGTAATTGATCACATGAATTACGTGCTGACTCCCGAAAGTTACAACGGTCTCTACTCGTTTAAGTCAGGCAAGGGTAACTGTCAGAACTATTCTCATCTAAGCGCGGCGATGATGAGAGCAGTGGGTATACCGGTACGTATCGTGAATGGGATCACACTCAAACGTCCCTATACGATCGATATCGGTCGCGGAAAATACACGCTCAAGATGGCCGAGGGCAGGCATTCCTGGGTCGAAGTCTTCTTTCCTGATCTGGGCTGGGTGCCGTTTGATCCTCAACAAACCGCTCTGTTTGTCAGCAACCGGTTCATCCGCGTGGAGATCGGCACCGATAACAACGAAACGTCACAGGACGGGCTTATTCGATGGTCACAGACCAAGGGAACATTAGCCACACCCGAATTCGAAGAGATTATCGAGTCAAATTTCTCCGATGATCAGGTCACATTAACGGGTATAAAACAAACGTACGGCCCTAAAAAAATGCTGCTCATTCCGGAAGTTACCGCAGCCTTCATTCAAAAACCGGTCATCAAGAAACCCGAACCGGTGCAGATCGAACCCGATCAACTCGAGAAAATGCAGTACACGAAACCGTTCATGTACGGCAATCTGGAATTTCCAAAAGGGGTCGATTTCCTATCCACCCGCGGTCCGGCCGAGCAGGAAAACGAATCCACCTATGAGATAAAGAAAAACTTTTTGGTCGAAACTGCCGAATACGTTACCAGCGGCGAACAGTATGCTCAGGTATTTGTCCTGCAAAAGCCACTTAAATTAGGTATCATTAGCCTGGCTCTGCATAACTTCGGCGGAAGCGGCGAGTTGTGGGTAGAATTATTCGATGAAAAAAACGGCATGCCCAACGAAGTGATCGCCTCGAGCGATTTCATCTCCCTGGAGAAGATTCCATTCAAACCGGGATATGTCTGGATCGACTTCGACTTTAAACGGGATTGGCCGAAATTATCGCCTGGGAAATACTGGATAAGCCTTGGATTCACCGGACGTCCCATCGTAAACTGGTTCTATACCTATGGAAAGCCTGTGGGTCCGATCGACGGAACACGATATAAGACCATACTCGACACGGAATGGAGCAATAGCTTGTCTTTCGAATTTAATTATCGAGTCGTTGGTTTTACCATCGATTAGATTTCTCATGAATGAATCAAATGGACGTTAATTTTTCCTTAAACTTACTTTTTTCAATGACAGTCCAAAACAAAGCATTCTTTCAGTCGTCTTAATAACAAAGACACTTAACAACCTGTGAAACTACGGTGCGCTATGAAGAAAATTATAAAAAAAACAGCAGTCAAATTTTGGAAAGAATGGGGGATCAATATACTCGTTGCAGTCTTAATCGCTACATCCTTCAAATCGGTGATTGCTGACTGGAACGATGTTCCCACCGGATCGATGAAACCAACCATCCTCGAAGGCGATCGTGTTTTTGTTAATAAATTAGCGTACGACCTGAAGATTCCTTACACCCAGACTCATCTAGCCACATGGCAGCACCCGCAGCGCGGTGATATTGTCGTCTGCTTTTCTCCGGTAGACCGTACGCGTTTGGTAAAACGAGTCATCGCAGTACCTGGGGACGTTCTGCAGATGCAGAATAACCAGCTCTACATCAATAGTAAACCGATTACGTATAAAAGCGTAACTCCCCTAGATCGACTGGATTATGAAAACGATCTTCCGCATCACGGTGTCATTTTTGAAGAATACTTACCCGGGAAAACGCACGCAGTCATGTTCATGCCTCGCTATTGGTCAGAAAACTCGTTTGCATCAATAGAAATCCCTGAAAATAAATATTTTCTCATGGGTGACAACAGAGATGACAGCGCCGATTCGAGATACTTTGGATTGGTTGATCGTAAGGCGATTGTAGGCAAGGCCTCTGCCGTTGTACTATCGAGAAAAAATTCGTTCCTGCATCCGCGCTGGAATCGTTTCTTCAGCGCTCTTAACTGATATTAATACGGTAATCATTCGATGTAAAAAAACATATAAAGAATTGACCATTTTACTCTCCATATCATTAGATCCCTTCCCTTTCACTATTTTAACACAATTAATATAGTGAAAGGGATTTTTTATCCTCATTATCCGATACTCTCCATCCTGTCATTTCTATAATTCCGTGAATAGAGAACCATCAGGATTAAGTTATCACTGATCCTTTTCCCGATAAAAAATAATAATCTTAAAATTTACTTGATTAATTGAGTTATTTTATTATATTATAAGATTTAATAAATTCAACCGCATCAATTTCATACATCTATTAATCCCGTATGATACTAGATTTAACTTATTGTTATTTAAAATTTAAGGAATTAAAATATGGCTCAGGTATTTGATGATACAAAGATTACCTCTTTTCAACCTAAACAGGAAAAGAACAGGGAGACAAAAGAATTTTTCAATAAGATGATTTTCAGAGGTGAAACCAAACTGGATAACTCATTGCAGATTACCGAATTGTTCGCTGGTTTCAGAAAACAACTAGTCACAGTTAAATTCACTCCCCATGATTCTTTCGATACCGAGCTCACTTTAGTCGATGTCAATATCGAGGACTTTACGGTCAAGACCAAAATGGAGACAATTGGTAAGGGTAAAGAGGCTGAGCGAATTCCGGTGGAATGCGTATATTTTAAGATGGCTGTATTGATGGACGAGCATGGTGATCATTTGAAAAATATGTACGCGATTTTCAACAGAAGCGTTAAGATGGAAATCGAATAAAATATGTGAATTTTGTTTCCATGGATGTTGAATTAGCAAGCAAACAGAACTATAAGATGATTCGTTTCATCGAAGATGTTTACTCTCTGACTGGCAGTCGATAATTGTCACGTTAGGAGCACAGATTTAGACTATTTTTTGGTACACGCAACAATGTAAGGATTTTCCAAATTGAATCATTTCCCCAGGGCTCTTGAAAATCGCTTTCCCGCAGCTCATCTTCAGCGAGGAAGAGAATTATTCGCTAATGGTGCCTGCATTAACTTTGATTTTGTCCGCAATTCATTCGTAGCACAAGTCAAGGATAATGAAGACGTACATCAGGTTGTAGTGAAAAAGAAGCAATACAAGGATAATTTCACTTTCACATGCGACTGCGGTACTTATATGCGGAATATGATATGCCCTCATATCGCGGCTCTGTTATGCACCATCTTTTCAGAACACGAAAATCCCCAATCAATCTATGATAACATATCGAAAAATTATTATGAGAGCTTCTGGGAATTATTAGCGAAATTATGTTATGAAGCGTTCTCCAACCGCGATTTAAATTTCAGATTCAGGATCGATAACTCAACAAAATTTGTCTATATCGATTGTCTCTCAGATAAAAATGAGATGATATTCAGCCATCTTGTCACGGCTAAATTTAGTACTAAAATCATCAATAAATATAAATACATACTCTTCAAGCATGATTCGACCGTGATGGAGTACATCTTAAACCGAGATGCCCAGGGTGGAAACGGATATTACGATCTACCCTATACCGAAAAAACCGAACTGGAAGAGCGAATGAATCTTGCCGGTTATAAATCGTGGCTACAGAAATTTGAAGAGAGCCTCTGGTTTGATTTCAGCAAAATATGGTATCTCAATATCCCCTACCCCTCGATCCGGGTCAACTATGAAGGCAAGGCGCATCAAATCATCATCGAGTCCGATTCATTAGATTTTGAATTCCATGTTCCGCCGAAACAAATATCTGAGATCATCAACGCATTCCATAAACGACCCGATCTTAATAATATTTTAAATATTTCGAGCAATGTGATTCGATTGAACTATTCTCTTAAGATTTCAGAAAACTTCGATCTCATTATCACGCCGGTGCTAATTTTTCCCCGGGATGAAAAAGTAATCACACTCGATGAAGAGTATCATGGCGTTATCTCTGTCTTTGGTAAGTATCTCTATATCGAGGAGCAAGGATTTTATCAGTACGAGCGAGATATCTCCTATTACGATACCGAACTATTCAATTTCAAGCAGGTTATCGTTTCGAATGAACGCATCCCTTCTGTGATTAAGGGGTACAAAACCTATATCGATAACCATCAATTTCACTATGTCAGTCCTTCTCTATTATCCGAGACATATGTAAATCGTTTGGACAGTGCCAGAGTGTTCATCTCATCTGCGGAGGATGATTGGTTACACCTCGATGTAAAATATAAAATTTCCGATGTGACACTCACCTTTTACGATATTTATAAATCGATTCAGGATGGCAAGCGCTTCATGATCACAAACGATTATTGGATCGATCTCGATTTACCTGAATTTATGTGGATTCATGAGATAAATGAAGATCAATTAGATATCGCCGATCCTCGACACGCGAGAGTGCGGATGAATAATCTTAATTTTTTCAAGATGCACTCCAATTTGCCAGAACACAATGTGATCAATGCGGAGCAAACCATAAAAAACAGGATCGATAACTTCTTAAGCTATAAACCTGAATCACAAAAACCCATTATACATAACCAGAATATCATATTAAGAGATTATCAGCACAATGGATACGCCTGGTTATGGTTTTTATATAAATATAAATTATCCGGATTATTATGCGATGACATGGGATTGGGTAAAACCTATCAAAGCATTGCCTTGCTGGAGGCGATCACCTATATCAAAGATCAGGCGAAGTTTCTAATCGTCTGCCCCACATCTGTCATTTCACATTGGCGAGATAAATTAAGCATATTCAAAAAGAACGTTCGCCTTCATGTATATCACGGCTCTGAGCGTGAATTAAAATATCTGGAACGGGAAAAATATTCGGTCATACTCACATCGTACGGTGTTATGCGAAACGATCTGGAGGTTCTCGATAAACTGGCCTTCGAGACCATCATCCTGGATGAAATCCAGATCGCGAAAAACAAGACCAGCCTCACGAACGCGGCTTTAAGTAAATTGAACGGCGTCATCAAAATCGGACTGACCGGCACTCCGATCGAAAACGATCTCACCGAATTAAAGGCCCTGTTCGACATCGTCCTGCCTAATTATCTTGGGACCGATACCAGTTTTAAACGAAAATTCATAGAACCGATTGAACAGGACGATAATCGGCTTCAATTACAGCAGTTACATCGTTTAATCAATCCGTTCATACTACGTCGCACGAAAGATCAGGTGCTTTTAGAACTTCCGCCGAAGACGGAGGAGATCAGGACCTGTGAGTTGAGTCAAGATCAGATTAAATTATATCGAGATGTCATCAACACAAAAGCACTATCACTGGTCACGCAGTTAAACAACCGCGAGGAAAAAATTCCCTACCTGCATATTTTTTCAATCTTAAATTTCCTCAAACAGATATGTAACCACCCGTCTCAGCTCGAAAAAGGAAATCTTGATTATAGAAAATATGAATCCGGTAAATGGGACTTATTCATCGAGTTATTAGAGGAGAGTCTGAACAGTGGCTTTAAAGTCGTTGTATTCACGCAATATTTGAATATGTTGAGCCTCATCAACCAATACCTTACAGATATCGGAATTCAATATGCCTCCATTCGAGGGTCGACGACTAAGCGCGGTGAAATGATCGAACGCTTCAATACGGATCCTGATTGTATGGTGTTTACCGGAAGTTTAAAAGCAGCTGGACTGGGTATTAATCTGGTCGGAGGATCTGTGGTGATTCATTACGACCGATGGTGGAACGCGGCCCGCGAAGACCAGGCCACCGACCGGGTACACCGCATCGGTCAGACCCGCGGTGTCCAGGTATTCAAACTGCTCACCGAAGGTACCCTGGAAGATAAAATTGACAAGATCATTCGAAGAAAAAAGAAATTAATGAATGATTTAGTCCAGGTCGACGACGCCCAACTCGTCAAAACGTTCGATCGAGACGAACTGATCGAGTTGCTCGCCTTTTCATCATAGAGCTACAGCCTTTAAATATACCGAATATGAAGCAAAAGTTTTTGTTAATACAATTCATGCATTCTATTGAATATCTGCCATAGAATTTATCATTAGAAATTGATGAAGACTTATGCTTAATCGGTCTCGAAACAACTAAAATGAAAAACTAAAGACATTTTGCCAGGACTTATTTATCCTTGACATTTATTAAGAATAAGATTATATTATTATTTAATTGATCTTCTATGGCTTAGAATGAAACGATTTACATGATCACATTAAATTCAAGATTCACGCAAAATAGCGATTTTACCCGGCCCGTGTTGTTGGTCGATAAGGCCAAAGTAATGCGACATATCGAATCGATGCAGCGGATGGCGCGTGCGAACGACTTGATATTTCGGCCTCATTTTAAGACCCATCAATCGGCCGACATCGGGGACTGGTTCAGATCATTCGAAGTCGATAAAATTACAGTCTCATCACTGGATATGGCTTACTATTTCGCGGCCAATGGGTGGAAGAACATAACGATCGCTTTCCTGCTGAATCCGAATGCGATACAGCAGATTAATTCATTTCCTGGAGACGTCGAAATTCATCTTGTTTTGGACGCCACCGAGACGATGCAGCGCTTAAGAAACAATATAAGACGACAAGTCGACGTTTGGATAAAAATAGATTGCGGACTCGCACGGACCGGCGTCGCCTGGACGGATAAATTTAAAATCGATGCTCTGGCCCGAATAGCCGCTGAATCTGATTTATTAAATTTCAGAGGAATTTTAACACACGCGGGTCAATCATACAGATCCGGTAGTATAGACGAAATTCAAGCAGTC
Source organism: Candidatus Zhuqueibacterota bacterium (assembly GCA_016926625.1). Classification (GTDB taxonomy): domain Bacteria; phylum Zhuqueibacterota; class Zhuqueibacteria; order Thermofontimicrobiales; family Thiofontviventaceae; genus Thiofontadaptatus. The sequence goes on along the minus strand of JAFGOE010000083.1, from coordinate 66,206 downwards.
CACGATCAAACCAGGGAACGAATGTCTGAGGTAAAAGCCTATCTGATACAACAAGGCCATGCCTCATGCCTTATATCAGTCGGCGATACCCCAACATGCAGCGTCGCTAATCACTTTCAAGGCATTGATGAGATCAGACCCGGCAATTTCGTTTTTTATGACATCAGTCAGTTTTATATCGGTTCATGCAAAAAAAATGAAATCGCAGTCGCCGTAGCCTGTCCGGTCGTTGGAAAATATGACGATCGATTACAAATTGTGGTTCATGGGGGTGCCGTACATCTTTATAAAGATAGCATCAGAATCAACGACGTAAACATATATGGTTACCTGACCGAATATGATGATGATCATTTGGGTGAATTTATCGAAAATGCTCCTCTGATATCTCTTTCCCAGGAACATGGAATTGTGCAACTGGATCGATCGATGTTCTCGAAAATCAATATTGGTGACATCGTACTGATCTCCCCGATCCATTCTTGCTTAACATGTGATCTGTATTCGTCATATCGAATAATGGATGAAAACTACGAATTAATATATAAATTTACACATGGGTGCGATTGAGATAACACGTTACATATCGATCGATGAGAGCGAAATTGATGAACAGTTTATGCGTTCGTCCGGTCCCGGCGGGCAAAACGTGAACAAGGTAGCTACCGCTGTTCAAATTCGGTTTAATATCGATGCCTCAAAGAATTTGCCTGAATACGTTAAACAGCAATTGAAAGAACATGCTGGAAATCGTATCAACCAGGATGGTTACCTGGTCATTCGCTCCGAAAAGCATAGAACTCAGGCTAAAAATCGTCAGGAAGCGCTGAGCAAATTGATATTGCTTATCGAAAAAGCATCAAGAAAGAAAAAAAAGCGAATCAAAACGAAACCTTCCAGAGAATCCATATTGAGACGACTGCGGAACAAAAAGCGGATCAGTGACAAGAAAAAGAACAGAGCCTATGTACCCGATCATCATGATTGATGAAATTAATTAACATATGCTGTAATATGCTTTATAAACGCTGACAAATAATATTGGAGGTATTTATGTTTCAGAGTATCCCCCAAATGCTGTTCCATACAATCAGTAAGTATCCTGATAAGGATGTCTTTCGTTTCAAGAGAGACGGAGAAATTAAGTCGATCACCTATACCGAATTAAAAAATACGATCAATAAATTAGTCCATGGTATGTTAGCACACGGCATAAAACAGGGTGACAGAATTGCGATTCTCTCCAACAATCGTCCTGAATGGCCAATCACGGATTTTGCGACCTTCATCATCCATGGGATCGTCGTACCCATCTATCAGACCCTGCCGCCGCTTCAAATCAAATATATATTAAATGATGCTAAAGTCCGCGCCATCTTTGTCGAAGATGATGAACAATACGCAAAGGTGAAGGAGATCGCATCCGATGTACCTTCACTGGAGTATATATTCTCCTTCGACGAATTGTCTTCTGCCGATGACCAAATTGCCACGTACGATTCCTTGCTGCGTGATGGAGCCGATGGCGACCCGGGGAAAATAGAAGAACTGATCGATACGATCGATCCGATGGAGACATGCAGCCTGGTCTACACATCAGGCACTACCGGAAATCCAAAAGGCGTCATGCTGCACCAAAAAGGATTTGTGATAGATATTATTCATTCGGAAGCCATTTTAAATCTGTTGCCAGAAGACATCTTCATGTCCTTCCTCCCGCTCAGCCATCTCTACGAACGATTAGCCGGCCATTGGTGTCCGATTTACCGCGGAGCTACCATTCATTATGCACAAAGCATCAACACGGTTATAAACGACATCGCTGAAACGAAACCGACCGTTATGGTAAGTGTGCCCAGATTGTATGAAAAGATAGCGAGCGCTGTTTTCGAGCAAGTAGAAAATGGCTCTCCTATAAAACGAAAAATATTTAACTGGTCACTGAAAACAGGGTTAACATATCACAAGCAAAGGATTTCAGGCAAAGCATCCAGATGGCTGGAGAAAAAATACAATTTCGCAGACAAGGTCGCTTTCACCAAGATCAAACAGAAATTAGGTGGCTCATTTCGTTACCCCATCGCTGGTGGTGCACCTCTATCGGTAGAGACACTCAAATTTTTCGAAGCCATCGGCCTCAGGATTATCGAAGGCTATGGAATGACCGAAACCCACTTAATCATTACGCTGACGCCATTCGGTAAGACGAAATACGGATCATGCGGAAAACCGCTCGACTGCCTGCAATTGAAAGTGGCAGAGGATGGTGAAGTGTTGGTTAAGGGTGATACGCTGATGAAAGGTTACTACAATCGCCCTGAATTGACCCACGAGGTCATCGACGAGGAGGGATGGTTGCATACCGGTGACATCGGATACCTCGATGATGAAAATTTCCTCTTCCTCACCGATCGCAAGAAGAACATCATCGTCACCTCAGGAGGGAAAAATGTGGCATCGGCTCCCATCGAAAACAGGCTCAAACAGAGCAAGTACATCGACGATGTATGCCTCATCGGTAATAATAGAAAATTTATCAGCGCCTTGATCATCCCCAGTATGGAGAACCTTAAGAAATGGGCCGGCAGCCATGGAATTAACACCGATGACAATGCAGCCCTGATAAAGAATCCAGGCGTCGTTTCCTTGATTCAACAGGAGATCGAAAATCTGCAAACCGATTTCGCCAGGTTCGAAAAGGTTAAAAAATTTGCCTTGCTGGCCGAGCCCTTGTCGATCGAAAAAGGAGAACTGACTCCAAGTCTCAAGATCAAAAAGAACGTGATCGAAGAAAAATTTAAAGATGTCATCGAACAATTGTACAGAGAGGATTAACACCCTTCCGCTCGTCTTTTGCAAGAAACTTGACTGATAACGCTATCATTCTCAGGACCGATTTGCATATGCTCAATTTAGCGACCAGGCTGAGTCGCCAGGAAACTGCCACATTAATTGTCACCGATTCAGGTCTTGGAGGGTTATCGATCGCGGCATGTCTTTTTGAACGGTTACGAAATACGACCTATTTCAAGAGTGCGCGAGTCATCTTCTTCAATTCATCATTCGACAATTTTAGTGGTTATAACAAACTCGATTCGCATTCGGATAAGGTGGCGATGTTTAATTCGGCGTTGAACAGTATGACCCGTAAATATAAACCGGATGTTATCATCATTGGCTGTAACACGCTTTCTGTAATCTATCCGGATACACCGTTCTCAAAGATCACAGACACACCGGTCGTCGAGATAGTGGAAATCGGTGTTCACTCGATCATCAAGGTGGTCAATCGTATTCACGACGAAAGCTATCATATTTGTATTTTCGGTACACCGACGACGATCTCCTCCGCCGTCTATTCAAAAAAACTGACCGCCCTGGGCATACATTCATCGTCTATATCAGAGATAGCCTGCTCTGATCTGGCGGATAAAATTGAGGATGATTATACGAGTACAGAAACAATAAGCATGATTGCAGCATGCGTTAATGAGGCCAGTACGGTTATACGGGATAAGTCAACACATGTCGTGATCAGTCTCAACTGTACCCACTATGGGTACGTGGCAGAACGTTTCAGAGAGTCGTTTCAAAAATTAGGATATCACAAGCTTTCTATCGTGAATCCCAATCCGGAGATGGTCGAATTTCTGATCAACAATCAGCGACCGACAGACTATACAGATCCGACAACGTACATCGAGGTCGTTTCCAGAGTAGATATTTTTCCGCACGTAATGAAATCAGTCGGTAATCTAATAATTAAGACCTCTCCGGCGACTGTTCGAGCCATGAAGAATTATACGAAGGATCCAAATTTATTCTAACAGCAAATCAATCCAACAGGTAGCCATCCATGGACAAGAAACCAGTCGAAATAGCCAGAATTGCAGCCCTGGAAGCAGGAAAAATCATAATAAGCGCCACGACAGAATTACATACGATAGAGATAGAAAATAAAGTCGATTTCGATTTTGTTACAGAGATCGACAAGAAATCAGAAGCGAAAATATTAGAATTGATCCATAGCCATTTCCCGGATCATTCGATCATGGCTGAGGAATCCGGAAAAAACACAATAAAGAGTGATTACAAATGGATTATCGATCCATTGGACGGAACGACGAATTATATTCATGGATTTCCCTTCTTTTCAATTTCCATTTCGCTTTTAAAGTATGATGAGATCATCATGGGAGTCGTATACGATCCGCTGCGCAAGGAGTTATTTCATGCTGAGAAAGATAGAGGAGCCTATTTAAACGATCGGCCTATCCATGTGTCCCTGGAAACAAATCCTGCACGATGTCTAATCGGTACTGGTTTTCCTTTCAAACACAAAAACTATATCAGCGACTATTTAAAAAGCTTTCGCGCTGTATTTGATCATGTAAGCGGCATACGACGTCCAGGATCAGCCGCTATTGATCTTGCCTATGTAGCATGCGGACGCTTAAACGGATTTTGGGAGGCAAAATTAAGTCCCTGGGATATATCAGCAGGCATTTTACTGATTAAAGAGGCCGGCGGTATCGTGACAGATTTTTCCGGAAGAGACACTTTCCTGACCTCAGGGGAAATGGTGACAGCCAATCCCTATATTCATAATTTCTTACTATCAATTATAAAACCCATACTCGGAGAATAAGTATTCACAGGATCATTCGTGATTGCAAATAAATTAACCCTCGAACAAACAAATAAACTACAATGGATATTTCGGAAAATATACTGGAAAACAAATTAATACTTATTATCGATGATGATGTTGATGTGATCGACTCCTTTTCAGCATATTTGAAACTGAATGCTTGTAAGGTAATAAGCGCCCGCGATATCTCCTCAGCCATGAAGTTGATTGACGAATTTGACATCGATTTAATACTCATCGATCTCGTTCTCAACGATTCTAACCGATTAGCTGGAATGGAACTGCTAGCATATGTCATGAACAGGAACCCGGAACAACTGGTCATACTGTTCTCCGGTTACGGAACAATCGAGATCGCCGTCGATGCGATAAAAATGGGAGCCTATGATTTCCTAACGAAGCCTATCGAACCGGAGCGATTTCTGCTGACCGTCAAGAACGCAATGAAGAGTCAAGCTCTGGAAAAAGAACAGCGTCTTCTCCTGGAAGATTTGAAAGAAAAATATCGACTCATCGGAATAAGCCAATCGATCCAGACGGTTCGCCAATTGATAAAAAGGGTGGCTCCGCTGGATAAAACCGCTTTGATCGTTGGTGAAACGGGTACAGGAAAAGAGTTAGTCGCTCGATCGATTTATTATGAAAGCAAGAGAAAGAGCGAAATATTATATCGGATGAATTGCGCGGCCATACCCGAGACCCTGATCGAAAGTGAACTTTTTGGCTATGAAAAAGGCGCATTCACTGGTGCTGACAAGATTAAAATTGGCGCATTTGAAAAAGCCAATAAAGGAACGATTTTCCTCGATGAGATTGGCGACTTGAGTCTCAGCGCTCAGGCGAAGGTCTTGAGAGTGCTCGATTTTGGTGAATTTACTCGAATAGGTGGTGATTCCATTATCAAGGTGGATACGAGAATAATCTGTGCCACGAATAAAAATCTCGAAACCATGATCGAAGAGAAAGTATTCAGAGAAGATCTATATCATCGAATCAATGTATTTAAGATATATATTCCACCACTTCGTCAACGTAAAGAAGACATCGTACCCCTTGTCGACCATTACATGCGGGAAATATGTAACAGCAATAATATCAAACTAAAGTTGTTTACAGATGATGCGATCAACGTGATGATGAATATGAATTGGCCCGGAAACGTACGTGAACTAATTAATGCGTTAGAGCGAGTAGTTCACTATTCGGATGCCAGGACCATCGATTCGGGAACGTTGCTAACATTGATGAGCAGTAATACGTTCGATAAACACAAACCCTTAGTGAACGATCTCCGCCAGGCACGTGACAATTTTGAAAAATATTTTATTCTTGCTAAGTTGAATGAATATAAATGGAATATATCACGAACCGCAGAAGTGATCGGACTGGAGAGAACGCAACTCTATCGAAAAATAAAAAAATACAATATCAGAAAATAAGTATTGACAAATTAATATTTATTCTTTATATTTTTTAACATTTACTTACGGAAATTATTTGAACATGAGCAACACTCCTCAAAATTTCTCTCTGAACAATTCCAACGTCTTAGTCTGGTGGTGGTGGTGGTATAATAGTATACTGGTGGAGAGGATTTGCTCATGACCCAATTAACATAAAAACAAATAAATAATCATAAATCCAACCCACTAGTAACTATAGTGGGTTTTTTATTTTGTACTCAACCCAACGGACCCAGGAGGGAATTGTGCAGTTGCAGGACGACAGGCGCTTAAAGATCGGAGAACTCCCCGATTTAAAGATTGTACCGATTGATGACATCCTTTTTCATGAGGAACCCGATAATGAACGCTCCAACTCATTAATGATCTATCTTCAAAAAGAAGCTCGCTTAAAAAACCCGCCGATTGTCGGCTATTATAACGGTACCAGTAGATTGATCCTCCTCGACGGAGCCAACCGCGTTACCGCACTGAAAAAGTTAGAAATTAAAGATGTGCTGGTGCAGCGAATCGACCTCTTCGATGAGGATCTGCTGTTCTTGCACTGGCATCACGCCGTAGAAAAATTTTCCAAGACCGACTTTCTTAATAAACTATTCCTTATCCCTCAGATATCGATTGAGCAGGAATCATCGGATATGATCGATTTCACCGATAACGGCGATTTACTCTCCAAGATTCAATTTCATGACGGACAAATTTATAAGATTACGGCTGAAGGCGACCTATTTGAGAAGGTGAAATTATTGAAGGAGATCACGGATGTTTATCGAGGATTTTCCTATATGGATCGGGTAAGTTACACGAACCTGAGCCATCTGCGCAGACATTATCCGGATTTTTGCGCCGTTGTATGCTTTAAAAAGATCTCCAAGGACGACTTAATTCAGATCGTCGAAAAGAACATGTTTCTACCGAGCGGAATCACACGGATCATTCTTCCCAAGCGCGCTCTTCGTTTGAATGTCCCTCTCGATATTCTTCGTTTTGACGCGCCGATAGATGAAAAAAATCACTGGCTGCAACAGAGGATTACACTGCAGGTTCAGGATAAATCGATCCGTTTCTATTATGAGCCCACATTTTTATTTGATGAGTAAACGTAGTATTAATTCATATAACAGTTAAATTAACAGGAGTAATGAAAATGAATCAAACAAAATTTTTCCTTGATGAAAAAGACTTACCTAAACAATGGTATAATATTCTTGTAGATCTGCCGTCACCATTGAAACCGCCACTGCATCCTGTAACTCACAAGCCACTCGGTCCGGATGATCTGGCTCCCATATTCCCGATGGAGCTCATCAAGCAGGAAATGAGCCCTGAACGCTGGATCGATATCCCTGACCAGGTCCTGGACATATACAAAATTTGGAGACCATCCCCTCTCTACAGAGCGCTGCGGTTAGAAAAAGCACTCGATACACCCGCTCGTATCTATTATAAATACGAAGGTGTGAGCCCCGCCGGGAGTCATAAGGCGAACACAGCAGTTGCTCAGGCCTATTTTAATATGAAAGAAGGTGTCAAACGGATATCCACCGAGACTGGTGCGGGTCAATGGGGAAGCGCTCTCAGCCTGGCATGTAATTATTTTGGGATCGCGTGCAAGGTGTTCATGGTAAAAGTAAGCTTCCAACAAAAACCATACCGTCGTTCGATGATCCAGGCCTGGGGAGCAAACGTCGTCGCCAGTCCGAGCGATGAAACAGAATCTGGCCGAGCCGTACTGAAGGAAAATCCTGATTCTCCCGGAAGCCTCGGCATCGCTATCAGCGAAGCAGTGGAGGTCGCCGCGAAAAACGAGGATACTAAATATTCGCTGGGCAGCGTGCTGAACCACGTCTGCATGCACCAGACCATTGTAGGCCTTGAGGCGAAGAAGCAGATGGAGATAGCAGGAGATTATCCGGACATACTCATCGGCTGCGTCGGCGGCGGCAGCAATTTCGCTGGACTCTGTTTCCCATTTTATCCTGACAAATTTAACGGTAGGTCGATCCGCATGGTGGCAGTGGAACCTAAAACCTGTCCCACGCTGACCAAGGGACCGTATGCATATGATTACGGTGACATCGCCGGCTTGACTCCGCTGCTGGCTATGAATACACTTGGACATTCTTTCGTTCCACCACCTATACATGCCGGAGGACTCCGTTACCATGGGATGTCTCCGATCATCAGCAAACTGGTGAAAGAAAAATTGATGGAACCCCTGGCGTTAAATCAGCTCGAAGTGTTCGACGCTGCCATACTGTTCGCACGCACAGAGGCTATAATCCCTGCTCCGGAGTCTGCTCATGCTATCCGCGCTGCTATAATCGAAGCCGAAAAGGCGAAACTGGCTGGAGAAAAGAAGGTCATTCTCTTCAACCTCAGCGGACACGGACATTTCGATATGGCTGGTTACGACGCGTTCTTAGCCGGCAAACTGAAGGACGCTACCTTTGCGGACGAGCAACTGAAGAAAACGTACGACATGTTGAAAGATTTCCCTGCTGCCGAATAAAACAACGCGACCCATAAATCAAAACATCGATCAGGGTGCAATGATGGCGTACCAAATAAAAACCTCCTGATGTCACACCATCAGGAGGTTTATGGTTTTGATGATTCTTTCGACTTAGAAATCTTTAGGCAGATCGCCGATGTGGCTAAATTTAATTACGTCAGGACGAGCATGATCCTATATCCAACGTCTATGGTCATATGTTCAATATCAATCCACAACCATGCTCAGACTTATTCTGCCCGCTTCGGGATTCACCGATATCACCTTGACACGCACATTCTTGCCAACACTGACCACATCGGTCGGATGCTTCACATAGCCGCGCGATAGCTGACTCTTGTGTATCAAACCATCATTCTTGACACCGATATCGACGAAGGCGCCGAAATCGACGACGTTACGAATCGTACCTTCAAGTATCATTCCCTCCTGCAAATCCTCCATCTTAAGTACATCGCGCCTGAAAATAGGTTTAGGCAGTTCGTCTCTGGGATCGCGATTGGGTTTCTCCAGGCTCTCGATAATATCGCTCAACGTATGTTCGCCCGTGTCAGTAAGTTCCGCCAGTGTTTCTAAAGACAACTTTTTCGTTTTTATACGCTCCCGGATCAGGTTCCCCTTATGCTTGATGGTAGCGGAATCCAGCTCCAATATGCGTAATAACTTTTCCGCCGCCTCATACGATTCAGGATGTACTGCCGTTGAATCAAAGAGATAATCCGCGTTCGGAATACGAAGAAATCCGGCCGATTGAGTGAAAGCATTGTCTCCCAGTCCTTTCACATCCATCAGTTCAGAACGCGACCTGAAGCCACCGTTCTGGTTTCGTAATTCGATAATATTATCCGCGATCCTGCTGTTGATGCCTGCTACATAGCGCAGCAAAGCTTTCGAAGCCGTGTTGATGTTCACTCCGACGAAATTAACACACGATTCAACGACTCGATCCAGCATCTCGTTCAGTTTGGATTGATTTACATCATGCTGATACAAACCGACCCCGATCGACCTGGGATCGATCTTCACCAGTTCAGAGAGTGGATCCAGTAGACGCCGCGCAATCGAGATGGCACCGCGCATGGACACATCGATATCAGGAAACTCCTCCCGCGCCAATTTCGACGCCGAGTATACCGAGGCACCCGCCTCGTTCACGATAATGTAGGCAAGATCGGTTTCGCATTGCTCGATTATTTCGATGACCAGTGCTTCGCTCTCCCTAGATGCTGTACCATTACCGATCGCGATGATACCCACATTGTGCTCCTTGCACAAATCGAGCATCGTCTGCCTGGCTTCCTTCCATTGCTTCTGGGGCTCATGGGGATATATCGTCACTCCACGTAAGAATTTCCCGGTTCTGTCGATTACCGCTGCTTTGCACCCTGTCCTGAATCCAGGATCGAGACCGATCATATTGACACCGTGAACCGGTGGCTGCATCAGAACATTCCTCAGGTTCTTGGCAAATATTTCTATCGCATGCTCATCCGCATGGTCGGTTAGCTCATTGCGGATTTCGCGCTCGATCGACGGAGCAATAAGGCGATTGTAAGCATCGTTGATCGCTGTGCGCAGATGAACGGTAAACAGCGATTCTTCATTGCTGATATATATTTTTTCAATCGACGAGATGCAGGTATCACCCGGTGCCTCTAACTTGACGCGTAATATGCCCTCACGCTCACCCCTGTTGATCGCTAATATCTGGTACGATTGTATGACCTTGAGCGACTGTGAGAATTCCTTGTAAATCTGATAATTGATGTGTCCCTCTTCCGTCTTCCAGTTGGATGTAATCAGACCCTCTTCCCAGCTTATCGCACGAATTTCTTTGCGGACATCGGCATCATCGGATACGGTCTCTGCACATATGTCTCGGGCACCGGCCAGCGCGTCTTCGGCAGTCTCCACCCCTTTCTCCACATCGATAAAAGAAGCCACCAACGCATCAAAATCGTCGATTTCTGTGTCCAGCCTTAGCATCCTTTCCGCAAGGGGTTCCAATCCTTTCTCCCTGGCGACAGTCGCCCGCGTACGTTTTTTAGGTTTATACGGAAGGTATAAATCTTCGACCTCCTGCAATTTGGTCGCTGCTAACAGTTTCTCCTTCAATTCAGGCGTCAGTTTACCCTGTTTTTCGATCGAATTCAATACCGTCTCTCTACGGGCTTCTAACACACGCAACGCGTGTATTCTGTCTTCGATGGAGCGTATCTGATCTTCGTCTAAGTTACCGGTAACCTCCTTGCGATACCGAGCGATGAACGGAACCGTATTTTCCGAGTCCAGCAATTCGATGGTTTTTTCGACCTGGTACGATCTGATTCCCAATTCCTGTGCAATGATCGTACTGTGTGTTTTGATTTGTGTCTCGTTATCCATAAACATCCTTTGACTATGTAAACATTCTCTCGTCCCGCACAGCGACATGCAACGCGGGTTAAAGTTTGAACGACTAATTTCTAAACAAAGATTTATAAATTAATAACTTTTCCCAAAAATTGCAAGATATTTCTTCAGGAATCGGTCCGTACGGTGCGCGTATCTGTACAAACTATTTCAAGCCGATGCAGTCCTTACGTTTCTTAACCCGAACGGAACAGTGTCCCTGATGTGTTCTTCGTGATCGAAGGCGTTCGGACGAATACCTCATCCGCCTGATGATGTTTGTTAGGTGAGACGCGATCGGCATATAATCCATTCCGCTAACAGATAATGGATTGAGACGATAGTGATCCGATCACAGGAACTCGATGCCTTCCACCTGAACCGTCACGGCTCCGAACTCCTGCAGGACTCGTCCACGGATCAGGTAGGGCTTAGAGTAGGTGAGCATATAACAAAATTTATTGTAGACTTCCGGGAAGAAGACTGTTTCATAAATAGCGGTGGTATCCTCGAAGGAGACAAACTCCATCATTTCGTCGTCTTTCGTTCGCGTCATTTTGCGAGTCACCAGCCAGCCGATTAGAATCACAAACTCACCGCTGTGACGACACAGATCATGTGCGCGGATATACTTCATTTTTATTATACGTTCATGGTACAACGTGAGCGGATGGCGACTGATAAGAAATCCGAGCGTTTCGCATTCATGCTCCAGCATCGTAGCTGAATCGTAATTTTGCATCCTGGGTATGGGTGGAGGCGGTTCATCGAACAACGCGAGCGTCGTATTTTTAGTATGGGTACTTTGATTATGCCATAAAAGGAGTCGCCACATCAGTTCGGGGCGACTCGTATCGTGCTCTAACCAGTCGAAGGCTCCGGCTTTTATCAATATCCGGGCGTCGGCTGGGTCCGGATCGACTCGTTTCAGGAAATCATGAAAATGCTGATAAGGACCATTGCGGTCTCGTTCGCTGATAAGATGATCGATTGTATCGGCTTTAATATTTTTCAGTTGCATAAAACCCACGCGAATTCGTCGATCGCTGGCCGTATATTCCCAACGGCTCTCATTAATGTCGGGCAACTCGACGATAAGTCCCATACGCCTGGCTTCGGAAATATAGGCGAACGTCGAATAGTAGCCGCCCTGATTATTGATAACCGCCGCCATGAACTCAGCCGGATAATGTGCCCGCAGATAACACGATTTGTAGGATACCAGGGCGAACGATGCAGAGTGGGCTTTGCAAAAGCTATAACCCGTGAAACTCAATATCATATTCCAGATTTTGTCGATGCTCGATCGGGGTATATTTTTCTTCAGGGCCCGTTCGTAAAATTTACCCTTGAAATCCTCTATCTTCGTGCTGGCGCGTTTCTTAGATAGTATCTTCCTGAGTTGATCGGCTTCGGCCGGATCGAAATCGGCAAGCGCGATGGCGACCTTGGACACATCTTCCTGATAGCACATGATACCATACGTCTCCTTCAACAGTTCCTCTAATAACGGATGCAATGGATCGTATGGCTCACCATGCAAGCGACGCAAATATTCATTGATATAGTGATTTGCAGCCGGCCGAATGATCGAGCTATGAATAACCAGATGTTCAAAATCGCTTGTTCCACTCTTTTTTTGAAGTAATCTCATCGCGGGCGACTCGACATAGAATACACCGATGGTGTCGCCCGTTTGAATGAGTCGCCGAGTCTCCCGGTCATACAGAGGATTCCATGTCGCATAATCGATCTCGACGTTATAGTTCGCAGCAATGTTTGCAAGCGCATCACGAATCACTGCCAGCGAGCGATTACCGAGCAGGTCGATCTTCACCAAACCGGCTTCTTCTGTCTGATCCTTTTCCCACTGGATGATATTGACGCCCTTGGGCATCGGTTCCATGGGCACATAATGATCGATGGGATCCGGTGTAATAACGACACCGCCGCAATGAATCGACAGATTGCGCGGATGTCCGTCCAATTTTTCGGCCAGTTCAAAAATTTCGGGCCATGGCTCAGGGAATTGCTGATGCTTATACACCGGATGAGAGTGGACGATATCGGAGATCCGATTCGCCCGGTAAAAGCTCGATAGCTTGTCCGTCACCGTCTTGATCTCCGTATTCGGCAATCCATACACCTTAGCGATCTCGCGAACCGCGGCGCGCGACTTGAACGTGACGTGGTTCGCGATCATGGCGGTTCTTTCGGCGCCATATTTCTGAAATACGTAATCCAAAATCTCATCCCGTTCGTCCCATGGAAAATCGACATCGATATCGGGAGGATCTTCACGACCCTGATTCAAGAATCGCTCAAAGAAGAGATCGTGCTCGATCGGATCGACATGCGTTATTCCGAGGCAATAGGACACAAGACTTGCAGCAGCCGATCCCCGACCACAGGTGCGTTTCGACTGCCTGACGATATCCTGAACCACCAGGAAATAGGGGGCAAATCCTTTCTGCTTGATGATCTTTAATTCGTAATCCATTCGTTTCTGGATCTGCTTAGTGACCGCGCCATATCGTCGTATCGCGCCTTCATAGCTCTCGCGTTTAAGATAATCGAACGTCGATTCACCCGTCGTCACTTTGAGGGACGGGAAAATAGTGCCACCAAAATTCAGATCACACGTACAGCGGTCCGCGATTCGTACGCTGTTGGCGAGCGCCTCGGGATAGTCAGGGAAATCGACCGCCATCTCGTCAGCTGATTTCAACCATGAACTCGGAGGTTGAATTTCATCAGACGGCAGGCGGGAGAGCGATGTGTTGCAATCGATGGCTCGGAGCACACGATGCAACGCATGATCATTCTGATCTACGAAATAGACCCCATTGGTCGCTACGGCCGGCAACTTAACCGATTTCGCGTAGGTTAACAGTTGCAGACGACGGGCACCCGGCCTGAGTTCGACATACAGATCGCCCGGGATGATGTCGTTTCTCATTAAATTCAACAACGGCACCGAATCCGATAGAATGATCAGTCCGGCCGAATAGCGGACGATCGTATTTAAAAATGAGAACGGCTTCTCCAGATGGCGCAATGAAATGATGCGGCACAGATTTCTGTACCCTTCCATGGTCCGCACGAGCAGGGTAGCTCGTAAATTTTCCACCGTAATTTCCGCTCCGATGATCGGAACGATTCCGGTCTCCCGGGCGATCTGTAAAAACCAGATAAGACCGTATAGTCCATTCGTATCCGTCAACGCCAGACGATCCATACCGCGATCCCTGGCCGCGCGACAGAGCTCCTCGATCGAATTGACGCCGCGGCAAAAGGAATAATAACTATGCACGTTCAAATGGACAAACATCCATCCCTCTCATCTATTGAATTACGATTCCACATGACGCGGCCATTCCCATAGCGGATCGGATGGCATTCGCACCGTATTTTAACCGAATGCGATCAACCGCATCGGTGAGTCGAATGTTCTGTTGCTCCTGCTTCGACGTAAACAGGGAGCCCTGCGGTACTGCCGGCGCCAGTACCGCATAGCGGACAGCTAACCTCCGAACCCTTGTTCGACGCTGCAGGACCCTTTCCATCAACGATTCCGCGTAGTAAAACAGCTCCCGATCTAAATACGTGCCTCGTGGCAGTTTCTTCTGACCATAGGCCTTCTTATGATCGGAATACTCGATGTCCAGCACGATCTTCTGCGTCGTCCGCTGACTCAGCCGCAACCGCAACGCTCCTCGCTCGATGAGCCCATATAATTCAGCCCGTAAACGATCCAGATCATTGCTGTCATCCGCCAGCGTGCACTCCTCGAGAAGCATCGGGATCTGTCGCGGAGGGTTCACGGGTGTCTTATCGATCCCATGAGACACCTGGTACAATCGAATCCCGATGCGACCGAATATGGTCGTCAGATGCGACAGCGACAGGGAGGCAATATCCCGAATACGCTGAATATTCAACTCCACTAACTGTTGCTTGATCTGCTGGTCGATACCTGGCAGATAACCGACTCGAAACGGAGCGATAAATTTTTCCTCCGCCCCGGATATCACGTTCTGAAGGCTCACCGGCTGAATTACGGCTGACGCAATCTTACTCACCAGCTTGTTGCTGGCCACACCGGCCGTCGATTCCAGACGCAATCGCGATACAATCTCCTGTTGCAATTTGTACGCAGCGTCCCGGGTTATCCCGAACAGACGCGTCGTGCCCGTCATATCCAAATAGGCGCTCCCATATCCGACGGGTTCGACGATCGGAGAGAATTCGGTCAAAATCGTATAGATCGCTTGCGAAGCCCTTGCGTATAAGATCGGATCCGGCGAAATGACCATCAGCTCACGACATAGTTTCCGTGCCACATTCAACGGGATTCCCGGCCTGATGCCACAGGCACGAGCCTCCTGCGATGCCGTGTGGACCAACGATCGCTCCATCCTCGGGTAGGCCACGACCAGGGGTCGACCCCTTAACGAAGCGTCCTTGATACGCGCCACCGACACGGCAAACGAATTTACGTCGATATGAATAACCTGTCGCTCCATGACCACAACTCCTCACGATAGCAGCGCCGACCCGGACAATAGTATCACATTCACCGCCCATCGACGCCATTAACACAGCAGATCAACACGGTACCATGCCGGATTACAAGGCCTTCTCGAACAAGGCCGCTACAGCGCCCGCCGGATCCTTGATCACACAGTAACGGCCATAATACCCCATGTACCTCGGACCCGATATGACCTCACCCCCTAACTGACGACAACGAGTCATGCTTTCATTAAGATTTTCGACCACGATGTAAATCAACCAGGCCGCGGGTAAGCCGGCGTTCAAGCCTCGTGCGTGACAAATACCGGCTACGCCCTCGTTGACCTCCTTGCCGACCATGTTGTAATCCTTATATCCATCCATACGCACCGACGTCTCCCGCCATCCGATAACCGACTTATAAAAATCCTTGATCTCATCGGCATTTTCGACAGTCAGATCGACCCATTCGATCTTGCCCATCTGTTGTTTAATCGATTCGTCCATCGTATACTCCTTTTATGTTTGATGTTCCCCCGACTTGCTGCGCTGGAATACGCTCTGTAATCAATTCATGGCCGCCCGGGAAAATCCCGAGGCCAGTTCATCTTAACATCACTCCACTGCGCTTCGCCGTGAATGCCCCGCCAGTATAAGTCCACTCACGTTGAAAAACTCTCCATCCGCTGCTTATTCTCTGTGCTGCCTTACGATTCAAACCGATATGCCACCAATACCTCCGCCCGTTCCATCATTTTACGCTCTCACGTATCAGGGCCAATACCTTACCCTGAATCGACCAGTCCTCTTGCGGATAAATATCATCGTACTGCGGATTCTCCGCCTTCAAATAACTCTGGTTACCCGTCGTTACCAAACGCTTCACCGTCACCTCATTGCCGACCAATGCGACCACAACATCACCATTGAGCGCTTGATTCGTCGAACGAACGATGAGAAGATCACCGTCCAGAATCCCGGCCTTGATCATACTGTACCCCTGAACCCGCAAAACAAAACACGACCGACTGTCCGCTATCAAATATTGCGGTACAGCGATATAACGGTCGATGTTCTCCTCCGCCATGATCGGCGCTCCCGCCGTTACCGTACCAATTAACGGTAACTGATACTCATCATCCTTCGGTAATAACTGTCCCAATGAATACGGCTCTTCATCCGGTCCCCGAAGTACACGTATGTCCCGCGCCTTGTTGCTGCGTACGATGTATCCCTTCTTCACTAATGCCCCTAAATGACGTACCACCCCATACTTCGAAGAAACCCCCAACTTTTCCTTCAATTCGTCCAACGTCGGCGGTACACCCATACGCCTGATTTGATCGATGATGATCCTGAGTACATGCTGCTGCCGGTCTGTTAACTCTTGCATCCTGTATACCTCCTGTTTTTCCGGACAACACTATACGTGTATTCTTGTACAGTGTATATTTGTTTACTATTAATATACACATTTATTTTCTAAAGTCAAGTAAAATTTTATGTGTTGATTATTTTTTTTTGCCCCTGATGAGAGCAACATGGACTATTACGGATGAATGACAACCGGTTACGCGATGGTTCTTCGGCTTCGATTGCCATCCTCGAGAAAGGAAAGAACATCGTTGATAGAGTCAACGGGCGGAATTTGACCCAATAATACGCGGGCGGCGTTCGTGGGGTCATCTTGTGACAGGTTTCAGCCCTGTATTCGCTTTATCGTATCTGAACTGGCCCCAGACGATCGAATGGCGCCGATGTTCACCATTCAATCCCCAATAATAACAGTGTTGATCCCATGATCCGACGACGATATCGATCAAGCCGTCACCATCGAAATCGCCCAGCACCGGTGATTCGGATCCCTGCAAAGGCCAGCCGGGGATCAATTCTCCCGATAAATTCCACGCATAAAGCTTTCCATCATCGGAAGCGACGACCACATCGGCCTGGCCATCCCCATTCACATCACCTAAGACCGGTTCCGAACGAATCTTGCCCAGGGTCCTTTGCGGCCAGTTTACCACCCTTTCGCCACCGGAATCGAACAGATAGACCTTATGATCCTCAGCACCGATGACGATCTCCGGCTTACCATCACCATTTATATCTCCCACCGCAGGATATCCATTGGTCATCGTACCTAAACTCTGCGGCCATCCTGAAACACTGTATCCCCCAAAAGACCAGACAAATATATGCCCATCAATGGTCACAATGATGATATCCAATGTCTTATCACCATCGATATCCGCAACCGTGGGCGGAACGCTGATGGCGCTGTTCGTGGAACGCGGCCAGGGCGCCAGGACTCTACCCTTGCTGTCATATACATACACCAGTCCATTGGCCGTAGCCACGACGACTTCGTATGAGTCGTCCCCATCCATGTCACCGACCGCAGGAGCAGAACGTATGGGGCCTGCGGTCATCTGCGGCCACCCCGCAAGCGGAATCGCCCGATCATTTACGATATTAATATATCGATGGTCTGAGATATAGATCAGATCGTCCCCTCCGTCATCATCGATATCACTTAACACAGGATACGTTATGACGGGATTGTTCAGTTTCAGTGGCCACGCGGAGTTCAGTAAATTCCCGCTTCGGTCCAGAGTATAGATATTTTTATTCGTGATGACGACCAGATCATCTCGGGAATCATCATTCAGATCCCCTATTGCCAACGGAATGGTGATAGCATCTTCGAAATATCGGGGCCAACCCTTCATCGCTGTCGCTTCTGAACTTACCACCTGCAACTTACCCGATTCATCCGCGATAACGAGCTCGTCTCCGACTAATGCATCGAACTGCCCCGATGCGATCGGACAACTTATCTTCGCCTGCGTCCCTATTTTCCATCGCAAATGGATCGGTGCTTCATCCGCATCTGCTAATTTTAAATAAAGCTTCGCCGCCACCTCGTCGTCTTTCACATTTGAATTCAGACCCACCAGCCTAAATTTCAACAGATAAGGCTGCCATTTATTTATCGCTGCTGCAGCAGAGCGATTGAGAAATCCCTTAATATACTGCAGCGAAGGCTTCATCTGCGCAAATAGAAATAAATTGCTATCGAAGGACAAGCTCTTCTCCATTAATTCGAAATTGACATCATCCTCAATTGTCTGATCTCCTCTATACGTATCTACCACAGCGGTCAACGACTCGATATCGTCGCTGAAGAAAACCATATCCTTGACTACCATCCAATAAGGCTTTGAAATCTTCTGGAAAATCGGATTGAAAATTATTTTCAAATACAACGGAAGGTCGATGTAACTGATCGCCACATCCTTGTGCACCCTGTCCTTGAAGACGATCGGAAGTTTCTTCTCCAGAGCTTTTTTAATACGTTTAAGCGATTGTTCCGCCTTTGAAGCATCCGATGCTCTGATCCATAGAACCTGGGACAGCTTCTCCTTATTCTCCAGCGGAAAGCCAAAGGTACCCACATGATCGCCGATCCAGGAGAATATGTCTCTATCGAGCGATATACCGAAATCTTGCTCTACCATTTTTCTGCTCTGCTCGTACTCTCTCCATGTGTCAGGATCTTTTCGCATCTGCTCTTCGGTGAAACTTCTGATCGTTTCAAATTTACCCAAACGGATCGAGATCACATTCTCGGCATCCTGGGGGATCACAGAAATCGGGGGAATGTTATCGGATACGCTTACACTCATCTTCTCCAACAACCGATGTGGTTGATCATGCTGAAACGGACTGACCATGTTCAACGTGACCCCATGATCATCCCACATCAGCCCTAATCCCATATATTCAACTGCATCCGTGATCTCGTTGAAGAGAGGATGTACCGATTCGACCATGAGCTCGTCTACGTTCAATTCCCTCATATTCAGGTACAATCGAAGCTTATGCTCACGATCGATTCTATCCTCTAAGCGATGAATTGCCTTGTTATCACTGTAACGTCGTACCAATTGGTCCGCCGCCATCACGCTTTTGCGCACCAGATTCTCATCATCACCTGCGATCAAGATGTTACCGACGACCGCGTACGCATAACTCTTCCGGTCCTTCAGTAACTCGATCCGATTGACGGTTCTGCCATTGACAGTTTCCTCGCTCAATCGAACGTCGTTCGATCGCGTGACCAGCAATTCCTTACCCAGATCAAGCATACGCACCAGCTCGCTCTTAAAACCGATGTCGGCATAGAGTACAAATGTTTCAAAATCATTCGATGCAATAGTGATCTGTTCATGAAATATCAACTCCAATAGTTTCTTATTACGCTCGTTTCCAACTCGCTTGTTGATAGCGTCCAACGACAGCCTGATATCTCTCGCCAGCTGCATCGTCTTAAATCGGTTCCATACCTGCGATGATTCAAATTCCTGCCAAACCTTCACCGGATTGTGCACAGTGAGCGTCAGCATGCTATCATCCGGTATACAGTCGTAAATTGTCTTTCTATCCATTAAACGACATACCAAATATAGGGCCACCAGTACGATGATCACCAAAATGATAGCGATTCCGATTTTTCGCTTGCGGGACATGATATTTTCCTATCTATTTTTAATCATTCCGATTCGTTGGTATTAGATGTTTCTTGATTTCGATGGAGTTGCAGTGCAGGTGGTTCAGAACAACGATTGTAATCTTGTAATAAAATCGATAACTTCTTCCCCGGAAACATAGCGGGACGGTTCGAATAATCCGGATACGGACGGATCGAAAACACCATAGGTCGTCAGCATAATCACCGCGTTGAAATAGTCATGATCGTTATGCACATCGAGATAAGGAGATGATACTCCGGAAAATCCTGAATCCCATGAAGAATCCGCAGTTTGAGTGATTAATAAATTTAATCCGACTTGTGCTAACTCACCTCGCTTAACCCAATCATTCGGAGAAAATCTGGAATTCATTGGTCGCATAACACCCCTGTCTACCACGGTAAGAATCGCCTCTCTGGCTTTATGCCCTTTGATATCGATCATGTCCTCAACGGTGGTCGAACGATCTCGCTCAATGTTAAAATAAGCGACGATATATTGGGCGAGTTCCGCCCTTGTGATCGTGTCTTTATGGATTAATCTATCGGGTACTGCATCATCATTATCCTCATGCATGATACCCCGCAATTTTAACTGCGCCCCGGGATGTTGCGGTTCTATTTCTAGGACTTTTCGGAAATGAACTTCGGCTCGAGCAAGTTCATTTCGATCAAGATATATTTCGCCCAATAAATAATGGGCTGTTACTGCATAATCATCCAGTTTAACAACGTCATGCAGTGCCTTCAACGCCTCCGGGATCCTGTTTTGCTTGATATATAATCTCGCCACACCGATCAACGCGTCGATCGAATATCGATCCACTCGCAGGGCATGCTCATAATTATCAGCCGCTTCCTTCAACCTTCCCCATTCGAGGTAAATATTCCCCAATAAAATTCTGGAATCCAGAACATGATCGTTCGCGGCAATCGCACGCTTCAGCTCCTGTGTCGCGTGAATATAGTCTTTTTTTTCGTATAAGACGACCCCGGTCTCGTAGTGACCCGATGAATCGCTATCCAAGGAGATATCACTTTTATTACACATCAGCAACAAGCTAAGGCAGGCAGCCACCAATACAATATTTCTCATGAGTTAATTCCCCGTCATAGTCTCTTCCTCTCAACTACAGAATAATATTTTTTTTCATAAAAGGCAAGTACATTTTTAACGATGTAACTACATATGGGCGTGTCATCACCCAGTGGCGGCATTTTGATCCAATCCTGCACCGTCATTCACATGTTGAGCTCTAATCAAGACGGGGTCAACTGAAAATTAAATTTGTATTTCAAGTTTTTTGTTGTATATTATGTTTTAAAATTGTAATTTATTTTAATTCGTTTTAGAAAATTTTACATTCATAACGAGCCGGTACATCAGGATCAGTATTGATCAACGTTGCCCTCCTCTTTCTCACGATTATCATAAATAAAATGATGGGGAATTGATATTGTGACGTCGCAAAATTTACAGTCAGACAGCAAGCTATTTTCCGAAGAAACAGAACTGAAGCGTGAATTAGGTTTAGTAGAAGCTCTATCCATTGTCATTAATCGAATCATCGGGTCCGGGATATTCCGAACACCGATGCCGATCATGATGTTAGTCGCCTCGATCAGTCTGTTCTATGGCGTATGGGTCGTTGGCGGTATCGCCACGTTGCTGGGAGCTTTTTGCTATGCCGAACTCGTCGCGATGATGCCGAAATCTGGCGGACCGTATGCGTATTTAAAAGCGGCCTATCCGCCGGTGTGGACGTTCCTGAGGGGCTGGGCCATGTTTTTTGTATCTGAGACCGCGTCGATTGCAGCCGTTGCCCTGGTGTTCGCTGAATATTCCAACGCTCTGTATGAAATGGCCACCGGGCATACGTACTCGATGGCGGTGGAAGTCTTTCTGGCCTTGTTCGTCATCTGGTCATTGACTCTCGTAAATTGTTTCGGAGTTTTTTTAAGCGGCATCTTACAGGATATCTTCAGCCTGCTCAAATTAATAGCCGTCGGTGCCGTCATCGCTATCTGCTTTATCAACGCCGGTGATGCGAGTCATTTTACCACCAATTTCTGGCCGGAAAAATTCACCTGGTCCACCATGCTTGCTTTCGGCGCAGCGATGCGGTATGGATTCTTCGCGTACAGTGGTTGGGAAGGCGCCACCTACGTCGCCGAGGAGGTCAAAAAACCCCGGAAGAACCTGCCCCTCTCACTGATCCTGGGCATCTTCGGGATCATGTTGCTCTATCTTGCCGCAAACAGTACTTACATTTATCAGTTATCAATACCCCAAATACAATCGGCCAAATGGGTGGCTGTTGACGCCGTCAAGATGGCTATCGGGACGACCGGTGGAGTGCTGATCTCACTCGCCGTCATGTTGAATACGTTCGGCAACGTGAGCGCGCAAATATTATGCAAGGCGAGGACCTGGTACGCCATGTCGCGCGATGGTCTGTTTATTAAACCTCTCAGTAAGGTCAATGAAAAATATAAGACGCCAAATACCGCCCTGATCGTTCAAGCTTTCTGGGCATCTGTATTACTCATGGGAGCAGCGTTCGCCGAAAATACTTATGAAACGATAATCGATTTCTTTTCGTTTACATCGTCCATTTTCAATGTGTCGACCTTTTTTTCCGTGTGGGTGCTACGGAAAAAATATCCGGACGCGCCGCGTCCCTATAAGGCATGGGGCTATCCGTTTACATTGATAATCGTTCTGATCATCCAGATCTGGTTTATGATTACAACCCTGATCACGGCGTTCATCCCATCGCTGCTCGGGATATTGCTGACATCGACGGGTTTGCTCTATTATTACCGAAATGATCTCAAACAAGCGATAAATTTTTCAAAACATTCTAAATAATATTTTACTTTTTTGTGACATTCGTTACATTTTTAAAACGATGATTATATTAACTTAGCAGAGTTATCGATGTCCTTCTCCGAGCATCGACAGCAATGGATTTCTTATCGACAGCCACATTCCGGCGCCACGGATTCGGACAAATCACTCTTACTATTCAGAAATTCACAATCGGTTACAGACCCTATGAGACCACTCAAAAATATCGGATATTTACTCGACGATTCACGGGCACAAAATTTATCACAGAAATATCAGCATCTGAATCATCTGGATTTTCCGCTCTCCGTTACCCGAGCCGTATTATTCGTTACCAACTGTTGCAATTTTCATTGTAAATATTGTAACAGCATATCTCATCCGATGATGCACTGGGAAACAGGGAAGATCCTCACACTGCTCGATTCACTCGCAGCGTCAGGCACCAGACACGTTCAATGGACGGGCGGAGAAGCATCCATTCGGGAGGATATCGTCCGGCTTGTTGAACACTCGGCACAACTTAACATAAACAACTCGATGTCCACCAACCTCTCCCTTCATTTCCAAAAATATAAATCATTGGTCGATGCAGGCATTCAGCGATTCTACATCTCTCTCGACTCTCTGGACGCTTCTGAGTATGATCTCATCACTGCCTCTCATAATATTTTACCGGTGATATTACACAATATTGAAAAATTGGTCGACTATAAATACCAGAAACCATTTCACATGACATTAAACATCACGCTCGATTCAGAGCGATACTCACGTTTGATCCAGGATGACTTTTCGGAACTCAAGTTATTCCTCTCCTGGCTCGTTGATAGTAACGTGGATGATTTTAAATTTCTTCCTGTGTACGGTCTCAACTCAAACCCGGAATACACGAATCACCACAAATTCCACGAATTTATTCAAATATCGCGACAGTATGTCCCGGCTAAATATAAGATGTTTCATCATCGATTAAATACCATCTTGAATGGCGGGCACGGTTTATGGGACCATAAAAGAAAGATCTGCTATCAGTCACTCGATGATCGCGCCTTCGATTCCATTGGCTCTTACGGATGTATCATCCAATTACGAGAAGGGGCCAAACCCATCTACCTTCACGACGATCCATATGAATACAAAATCCTGAGCTTGAATAATTTTTTAAAGTCCGACCGACATGATGACCCTGTCTGCCGTAAGCACTGTTTCGATCTATATAAAGATTTGAATGACAGAGTCCACTACTTACTCAGACAGACAGCCACTAAAAACGTTCTCCGTTAACCTTCGATAGCGTTATGAACCTGCCTGAATTTACATATCAATCCCATGATCGTTGCGATCTCCACGTACATTCGATCTATTCCGATGGGGTACACGACGCGGACCAGTTGTTTACCATGGCAAATGCGCAGGGTCTTACCGCGATCGCCCTTACCGACCATCACACCGTTGCCGGTATCGATGAATTTATGTTTGAAGGAGCGAAACGAGGGATCTATGTCATCCCGGCGATTGAAATCAATGCGAAGCAAGGAGATTTTCTGGGATATTTCATCGATCATCATAATCGGCAATTCAAGCAATTTTTAACCTTATTACATCAGGCCGATGCCGAACGGCTGCGGCAAATATTGAGTACGCTGAGAGTGGAAGGCTTTCCTATCGATGAATCTGAATTGATCAAATTCTCCGGTCCGGCTTTCCCTCGTCGCAGCCATATCGCGCGATTCATGCTTCAAAAAAAACATGTTAAGACAATCGACCAGGCCTTTCATGAGTTCCTGGGGAAAAGTTCTTCGTCCTACATCGAATCTCTCTCCCCTCAGGCCGATCGATGCATCGATGCTATCAGACTTGCTGGCGGAGTCGCCGTGCTGGCACATCCTTTTTATGAATTTGCCGGTAAAAATTACAACTATATCGAAGAGCGACTTCATGACTATGCCGATTTGGGGATCGTTGGTTACGAAGTTTATTCGAATTTAGATTCGTCGCTGACTAAAATACAGGATCACATTTGTAAAATTGCCAATGTCCTGGGCCTGCTGCAAGTTCATGGATCGAACTTTCACGGGATTACATTCTCTAAAAGAACACTCGGTGCTGAATATACGACAGGAGATATCATCGCTAAATTAATGACGCAAATGAATCAGAGGTCTCTCCACAGATCGTTTTTCAAACGCATGTACTGGCGTTCTGTCAATCTGGATGAGGACGAATTCAAAGACTGCTTATCGCCGAAAGAGATCACCCTGGACGATATTAAGTTCACCAATCTGCTTGAAAAGACAACACCAGATCCGGATTCATCGCATATCAGAAAGGGATGCCCCTTTATTCTCATCCATGGAAACGCAATCGCTCGGTTGGACGAAATTAAGACCGTGCTCAGCCATGCTGGATATCAGATTATCAGCCTGGTGAAACGAGACGATTATTTTGAGATAGCCTGGACTCTTTATGAAATGGCCAAAGGCAACGATGATAGCAAACGACGCGATTTGTTAAAATTTAATCTGGATTACGTGTTATTCGGAGAACTCGCTCACCGATGCATCATTCTGTTCATGGCACCACCGCCTCAATTCGACTTCAGAAAAATTAAGATGTCCATAAGAAAAACCATTGGGAAAATTCAATTTTATCGTCTAAATTATAATGATGTTGTGGATATTCATTTTAACTCATTCATCCATATACCCGATGAAGAGAGAGTCGACAGAGAATGTGCCTATTTGAACCAATTGGGTATTGATACACCATAAGCAATGCGATCATCGTATCCGAATAACGTGATGGTTGCATTATTAATCCATAAAGAAAGTGATGAGGAGAGCAAACAATGATAAAACCAGAGAAAATGACCCTGGAACATATTTTAAGTGCAAGTGCAGAGAAATTTCCGGACAATCCGGCCCTTTCATACGTCGATGGCAAACCCATAACCTATCGTGAATTACAGGAAAAGGTGAACCATGTATCTCAGCTTCTTGCTGAACAGGGTATTGGAAAAGGAGATTGCGTCGCAATTCTAAGCGAGAGTAAACCGAATTGGGGGATAGCTTTCCTGGCCATTACCACCATGGGTGCCGTTTGTGTCCCCATATTACCCGATTTTCATCCGAACGCAGTGCATCATATCATCCGGCATTCGGAATCCAGAGCCATCTTTGTCTCGGACTCTCTGTACAGCAAGGTAGTAGATGTCGAATCCAATAAGCTGCATTCTATATTCCTGATCGATGATTTTCACCTTGTTCCGAAAAAAACAAGGAAAGAGAAATTAGATGAATTGGTGAGAGGGAGGTTTAAGGAGATAAAAGAACTCCGTAAATCAGCCAGAAAGGAGAGAAAGGGAACACCAAAAGTAAACATCAAAGAAGATGATCTGGCTCAAATTATATATACCTCAGGGACAACGGGTCATTCCAAGGGTGTCATGCTTACACATAAAAATATTGTCTTTACGGCGCTCAAAACAATAGCCATCGTGGGTTCGAATGAGAACGACAGGATGTTGTCGATTTTGCCGATGTCACATACCTATGAATGCACACTCGGATTTGTCACACCGATTGCCAGTGGTAGTGGTATCTATTATCTGAAGAAACCGCCCACTCCGCGTTTACTGCTCGACGCGATGCAGATTGTGAAGCCGACCATCATGTGCAGCGTCCCGTTGGTCATCGAAAAAATTTATAAGACAAAAATTCTTCCGCAGTTTACTCATAAATTCATTTTACGAAATCTGTATAAAATCAACACCGTTCGGATGTTACTCCATAAAATGGCCGGTAAAAAGCTGTTGGAATCATTTGGAGGCAAATTAAGGGTTTTCGCTATCGGAGGCGCTTCTCTCACGCCGGAAGTTGAAAAATTTCTTCGAGAAGCCAGGTTCCCCTACGCCATTGGTTACGGACTGACTGAAACAGCTCCTCTGATCGCTGGCACCCCGCCCGACAAAACGAAATTCAGATCCACAGGTCCGGCTCTGCCCGAAGTTCAACTGAAAATCGATAACCCCAATCCGAACACGGGTGAGGGTGAGATCATTGTCAAAGCACCCAATGTCATGTTAGGGTATTACAAAGACCCTGAAAGAACAGCGGAAACGTTCACAGCCGATGGATGGCTGAAGACCGGGGACCTGGGTGTGTTCGATGAGGATGGTTATCTCTATATCAAGGGTAGATTAAAAAACGTCATCCTCGGTCCCAGCGGTGAAAACGTCTATCCCGAAGAGATTGAAGCGGTTTTAAACGAGAACGAATTCGTCCTGGAATCGCTTGTCTATGAGAGAAACAAACAACTGATCGCGCGGGTGCACCTGAATTACGATCTGATCGATCAGCAACTCAACTGCATGAAAGAAGCCGAGTCGAAAGTCAGACAATGCATACAAAATCTTCTGGAGACACTGAGAGTCCATGTTAATGAAAATTTATCGGCTTTCGCTAAGCTGTCCAAAATTATCGAACAGACCGAGCCGTTTGAGAAAACTCCAACCCAAAAAATTAAGCGCTATCTTTATCTCGAATCATAAAGGAACGGGTGATATCAAATGGATGTATACTATCTGCATATTACTATTTTGGAGGCGCCATGAAAAATCTATATACATTGTTGTTAATTATTTTTATAACGGTTACATGTATGGCGGCAAAAGAATCCAGCCAGGCAGAAGATGTTATTTTGAAAATTGGTGATAAAGCGCCGGACTTCAAACTACAAGATGACGCCGGGAAGTGGAGAACGCTGTCGGAATTTAAAGGTCAGTACCTGGTTATCTATTTCTATCCCAAAAACGACACACCAGGATGTACTAAAGAGGCATGTGGTTTCCGTGACGATTATTCAGGATTTGAAAAAGAGAAAGTAACCGTCATCGGAGTCAGTTACGATTCGGTAGAATCCCACAAGAATTTTAAGAAGAAATACAATCTGCCGTTTATTCTTTTAAGTGACCACAAGAAGGAGGTTGCCAGCGCCTACGGTGCGACGCGAGGCATGTTAAAATCACTATTCCCTGCGCGTATTACCTTCCTCATCGATCCTGAAGGTAAAATAGCACGTATCTTCGAGGACGTATCAGTCGCTGAACACGCGAACGATGTTTTAAAACAGGTACAAATTTTTAAAAATGCGATTCCGGTCAAGCCAGAATCTGAGGACTGATCACAACCATGAAAATTCAATGTTTCCAAATTGATGCGTTTACCGACAGAGTCTTCAAGGGTAATCCTGCAGCCGTTTGTCCTCTGGAACAATGGCTGGATGACGACGTACTTCAAGCCATCGCCATGGAAAACAACCTGTCTGAAACCGCCTATTTTGTGCCGCATGAGGATCATTATCATATCCGCTGGTTCACACCGACTCATGAGGTGCCTCTTTGCGGGCATGCTACACTGGCTGCATCGTTCGTCATCTTCAACTATCTGGATAACGATGTAGACGAGCTTAAATTTAGTTCCGCGAGCGGATTTTTGTACGTGAACAAAATGGATGATATGCTGCAATTGAATTTCCCCACATCGCGTATGCAAAGGATAAATCCATCGAACACGTTAGTACAAAGTTTCCCTCTCGAAGCGGACGAAGTTTATCGATCGGACGAATACCTTCTCGTATTTTCATCGGAAAAGCAGATCAAGGATATGCAGCCCGATTTCGATAAGATCAAACTGCTCGATCTGGATGGCGTTATTATTACGGCTCCAGGAGAGACGGTGGATTTTGTGTCACGTTTCTTTGCTCCTAAAATTGGAATCGATGAAGATCCGGTTACAGGTTCGGCTCATCGCATTCTGACTCCTTATTGGTCGCAGCGACTCAATAAGACGCATCTGATTGCACATCAGGTTTCGAAACGTGGTGGAGTGATCTATTGTACTGATGCAGGGGATAGGACACTTATCGCAGGCAAGGCAGTGGAATTCATGCGAGGAACAATCGATCTTTAATTTTTATTGATTCTATACGTATCACGTTTCCGGGAGTAGTGTGTACACTTTAGTGATTTTATATCAGAGTAACGTCACCGCGCTTTCTGATTCGTTTTTTCGTGTAACGGAAATAACCACGGGCATGATATCTTTTATCTCTTCGACATGAGTGATAACAAAAATTTGTCTGAATTGAGCTGACAAATGCTGCAGCATCTTCAGGATCAATTCCTTTCGTTCCTCGTCCTGTGAACCGAATATTTCATCGAGTACGATGAAATTGACCTGTCTTCCACCCGAACGTTCAGCAACGACCTGGCTGATGGCAATTCTTAGACAGAGATTTGCTAAATCCTGTTCACCTCCGGAGAACCGATTGATCGGAAATTTCTCAGATTGATCGAATATATAAATATTGTAATCCTCATCCAAATCAAGCAGTGAATAACTTCCGTTCGTCGTTAAATTCAACAACTCCGATGCTCGTTGTGAGATCACGGGTCTTATTCTTCCTGCCAACTCCTGCCTGAAAATACCGAGATGATAGTCCAGAGCATTTAAATAGGCCATTTCCTCTTCGATGGTTTTGATCTTCCTGGTATTCTCTTTTATTGTTTCAATCTCTTCAGTGATTTTCTCGATGTCCTTCTCAAGTTTGATAAGTTCGTGATTCATCTCTTCCATCGTTTTACGCGATTTTTCGATGTCTAACTGAATTTTTTCGATATGCTGTTTGGATTCCAGGTATTTTTTTTCATCGTAATTCAAGTCATTTAACTTTTGTCTATGACCAGAAATCTGACTCTTCAGGTCAGAGATAATTTTGATCGACGTCTTTATTTCATTTTCAAGATTCAGTTTCTGTTTGACATTCTCCTCGTATCGTAAAACCTTATCACGGACGCGACTCAATCGCTCAAATTCGTCTCGTAATTTTCGATGCTTCTCCTTATCGTAGTCTATTTTCCCCATCTTCTTTATCTCGGACTGCACCGCACGTCGCTCATCGACGTAACCGTGTATCTCTTTCCCCAATTTGTGGTTCGCCTCGATACGCCCCTTGTAAGATTGATGCTCGCGGATAACTTTGTCTTTATCCATTTTGATCGTCGTGATCTTTTTTTTGAGATTGTCTATCTGTATGTCATAGTCCTCCACCTGACGCTTGAGTTCCTGAAAGCGAGCTCGCAGATCCCAATATTCATGCTCGAATTTATCTACGACTCCATCATAATGCTCACCGAGAGGACGCGTACAGACGGGACAGGGACTATCGGCGCCGAGTTTTAATATATCTTCTCGCTGTTTTTTTAACTCAAGACCCTTGTCTGTAACCTTCTGCAACTCCGTGTTCAGATCATTACGTTCCCTGTCTTTTTGTTCTAACAGCCGCTCAGTCTCTAAGAGAAGCTGTCCCACATCGGCTAATTTTTTATCGAGATCGCCCAGGGCTGTAATTTTATCAAATTCCTTCTGCATCTCCTCGCGCTTACGATCAATTATGCTCGACAATTGCTTTTCCTTGCTCAACAATGTGCCTAATTCAGCATATTTTGCACTTTCCGCATCGAGTTTCTCTTTCAGGCGTTTTACCTGTTCGAAATTCTTGATTTCATCTCTTAACGGAATCAGCTCCGCCTCGATCTTTTCTATGGAATTCAATTGTTTCGATAAATTTTCTTTCCTCTCTTCGAAGTCCTTCAATCGTGTCGTCCAGGTGGTTAAGTTCGAATTGATCTCGATAAATTGATCCCTTAACATAAATAATGCATCAAACTCCGCCTTCAATCTCTTGAACTCGCTCAGCTGATTGTTATGAAAGCCCTTCAACTCGGACAATTCTGTGCGTTTCACCTTAAAATCTTTATTAAGATCAGATCGCTTTTGTTTAAGTTCTTGTTCACTTTTTAGCTGCATCGTTAATCCTTGCTTCACTCCCTCTTTGCTGTTTTTATCTGCCCTGACCTGAACTCGTGCCCGATCTATCTGATCGATGTCGATGAGTCGGGCGATGCTTCTTCTTCGTTCCTCCGGTTGTAAGACAGACAGTGCGGCCAGTTCCCTCTGTCGCGCAAAGACTGACGCAAAAAACGATTTATGATCCAGATTTATTAAATGTTCAACGTATTCATTGACACCTTTTTCCTGCACTGCCTCCGGTTTTAAGCCACCATCACGATAGATTGCAGCTTCTGTAATCGCATTCTTTCCTCTTAATTTACGTACGACACGATATTCATGTCCCCCCATCGTAAAAATCATCTCCACTGTGCACACGTCATCGTCAGTCGAGAATTGTGATCTGATATCTTGCTTATCCGAACGCCTGATTTTGTTCCCGTATAAAACCCATCCTATCGCCTCCACTAAGGTCGTTTTACCAACGCCGTTGCTGCCGATTATTCCGATTAAATTTTCGGGCAATTCAAGATCGATGTAACGAAAGCGTCGATAATTTTCAAGTTTTAAATTTTTTATAATCACAGCGCCGTGCTCCTAAAACTACTTATTCTAAGATATCATTTTTAGCATATATTTCAAGTAAAAAAAATTTTTTATTGCTTTTACAAATAATATTTGATAAATTTAACTTTGTTTGATAGTTCAAACTAATTAGGATAAATCATGACTTTAGAATTCGACACAACCACTCAGGAATATGTTGAAATCATCTATGAGCTTCAGAAGAATGAGAAAGTTGCACGCGTAAAAGACATCGCACATAAGCGCGGGGTAACAAAATCGAGTGTTTCTACCGCTCTGTCGTATTTGAAAGACAAGAAGCTGGTGAAGCACGAAAATTACGGACTTGTAGAGTTGACTGAAACTGGAGTAAAACTGGGGCGGATGCTGGAAAGACGTCATAAAATCATAGAGATTTTTCTGGAGAAAATTTTAGACATCAATGAAATGACGGCCAAAGAAAATGCATGTGTGCTCGAACATCATATGAGTTCGGAGATTCTTGATTCTCTGGTGGATTTTATATCGTACATACAGAGTCATCCCGAATGGTTAGAACACTATAAGGCCTTTAAGGCAGGAATTTAGCGAGAATAACAACGTTTTTTTTTAAGGAAATGGTTAATGAATCTATGCGATATTAAAGATGGTGGACATTTTATGATTATCGGGCTTAGGGCGAGAGGAGAGATTAGGCGCAGGCTGGTCGATATGGGTATTATCCGAGGAGCTTGCGGCACAGTGTTGCGAGAAGCGTTATTAAAAGACCCCATCGAGCTGCAGCTAAAAGGATTTAAGGTCTCAGTACGACGGTCGGAAGCAAGACAGATACTAGTCGAGGAAATAAAATAATGCGTCTATCGTCGGACAACAAAGCCAGGACAAATACAAAGCTGCCTGCCCTTGAAAATAAAGGTAAAATTAGAATCGCCCTGGCCGGAAATCCAAACTCCGGCAAAACCAGCATCTTCAATGCACTCACCGGTGAATCGCAACACGTCGGCAACTATCCGGGCGTCACGGTGGAAAAAAAAGTCGGCAAAATTGAACGTGACGGCAGGTTCATCGAAATTATCGATCTGCCGGGGACCTATAGCCTGACGGCGTTCTCGATTGAAGAAATTGTGACTCGCGATTTCGTTTTGAGGGAGAAACCAGATATTATTATCGATATCATCGACTCGACTAACCTCGAACGGAATCTTTACCTCTGCCTGCAATTTCAGGAGTTAGGAGTACCGATCGTAGGCGCCTTAAACATGACCGACGAGGCAATCCGAAACGGAATACTTATCGATGAGTATCAGTTAGGCATCATCCTTGGCATCCCGTTTGTAAAGACGATCGGTTCGCGCGGTAAGGGAGTCGATGAATTGCTCCAAGCAGCCCTAAATCTGGCCGATGGTGTCATCGAACCGAGTACAAGAAAATTGAATTATGGACTTGAACTGGAGAGCCAAATATCATCGTTGATCAGTGTATTGAGAACCGATCAAGAGTTCGTCAGCAGGTATCCCCTGCATTGGATGGCGATCAAATTACTCGAAAATGATACAGATGCGGTCGACCGAATCAAAAGAAGACATCAGAACAGTCAGGCAGTACTCGATGCAGCCGAAAAGAGTCGCCTATGGGTATCACGCCATTTTGGTGAAGATCCGGAGGTGGTGGTGAGTGAGCAACGATACGCTTACATTCATGGTGCGTGCAAAGAAGTGGTGAAGATCGACTCATCTTCGAGCAGGATAGATTACACCGAATCGATCGACAGAATTATCTTGAATAAATATTTGGGATTAATCATTTTCCTGGGTATCATGTTTTTAATTTACCATATCACGTTCAGCGTCGGGAATCCGATTTCCGGTATGATCGATTATTTCTTTAGCCTGGTCAATGACCTGATAACGCACAGTTTATCAGAAGGGATCTTGCGGGATTTTCTCACCGAAGCCATTATCAGTGGTGTGGGCGGGGTACTGGTTTTTTTCCCTATCGTTATTCTGCTCTTCCTGGGCCTGTCGTTTCTGGAAGATACCGGGTACATGGCACGTGCGGCTTTCGTAATGGATAAATTCATGCATATTTTCGGTCTGCACGGCAGAAGTTTTATACCCATGATGATCTCGACCGGTTGTGCAGTACCGGGAGTCATGAGCGCCAGAACCCTTGTTAATCCTAAAGACCGTGTTTTGACGATACTGGTCTCGCCGCTTATGATGTGCGGAGCCAAGACACCGGTCATTGCTATGCTTGCCTCGGCGTTCTTTGCCCATCGTGCCGGAATTGTTTTCTGGAGTATCTGGTTTCTTGGATGGGTTGTCGCCCTCATCATCGCGAAAATTTTTCGCCTGACCTATTATCGAGGCGAGGCTTCACCGTTCGTCATGGAGTTGCCTCCGTATCGTGTTCCAACGTTACGTGGCGTATTGACGCATGTATGGGAGAAAAGCTGGACTTACGTAAAAAAAGCTGGGACCTTTATCCTCGCTGCTTCGATTGTCATCTGGTTCTTTCTCTATTTCCCGCGGCCGCAGAAGCAGATTGATGATTATCATCGCAGGGTCATGTCATTGAAGCAGACATATGAGGTTCAAGCATCACATTCGAAAAACAGTGAAGAACGTACACGATTACGGTTAGATTACCAACATCAACTCACAGAGATGGAAAATAAGCTGGCCACTGAAAAATTGAGACATAGCTACGGTGGTCGGTTAGGTAATTTCATTGAACCCGTATTTAAGCCGTGTGGTTTTGATTGGAGAATGGATATTGCACTGATCGCCGGATTCGCGGCGAAGGAAGTAATTATCTCTACAATGGGAATTGTGTACGGTATAGGCACGATGCATGATGATGAAATTCCGGATTTGCACGGTACCGCGACTCTAAAAGAAAAACTGAGAAATGATCCGATGTATAACGCCAGAAATGTCCTCGCACTGATGATCTTCATCCTCCTGTACGTCCCATGCATCGCCACTCTCGCTGTGGTTAAAAAGGAACTCGGAAAATGGAAATATCCGATTTTCCTCGCCGGATACACTCTCGTCATTGCCTGGCTGATGGCGACACTCATCTATCAGTTTAGTGCTATACTGCCTATCGGAGGTTAACATGTGGTGGCAAGATTTAATTGTATATATAAGCGTTATCATTTCACTTGTCTATCTGATTTATGTTATAATTAAAAAAATTCGGACGCCTAAATGCAACATGAACTGCGATAACTGTCCATTTTATAAAAAGGGTGACGGAGAAGATATTTCACATGACGAATCAGACTGCCCGGACGTTCATGATATGAACAGCAGATCATTGACGAATACTAAATAGTAATCTGAATTTATGATAGGATCCTGAGAAATAGGGTTTCTTTTACCTGTATTCGAATCAAATTTTGCTCGCATCGTCGTAAATAATTAATAAATAGAATTTGCTTAATTTAAAATTATTATTTATATTTTTCATATGTATTACTCGATCATTCATTGTAATTCTTCAAAATTCTTTTTCAAACAACAATTAAAATACATCTAAGCACAAAGCGGGATTCAGTTCAATCGTGAAGGAATTAAACGAACACATACTATTATCTGAATTAAATGAAGAACAGCGTGACGCAGTTAAATTTGGATCAGGTCCGCTCATGATCGTAGCCGGAGCAGGCACAGGAAAGACGAAAGTCATCACTCAACGAATTGCTTACCTGATATACAGTAAAATGGCTCTGCCCGAAGAAATTCTCGCCCTCACGTTCACCGATAAAGCAGCATCGGAAATGGAAGAACGTGTCGATCTGTTATTGCCTTATGGATTTACTAACGTAACCATATCGACCTTTCATTCATTCGGAGATCGATTGCTGCGTGAGTATGCAGTTTATCTGGGTTTATCGTCTGACTTCAGAGTGCTGTCGCGACCGGAACAGATTATTTTTCTCAAAGA
The DNA here is from genome assembly GCA_016926625.1 of Candidatus Zhuqueibacterota bacterium. Classification (GTDB taxonomy): domain Bacteria; phylum Zhuqueibacterota; class Zhuqueibacteria; order Thermofontimicrobiales; family Thiofontviventaceae; genus Thiofontadaptatus. The sequence goes on along the minus strand of JAFGOE010000083.1, from coordinate 30,918 downwards.
ACGACTATTCGATTTCCCGTTTAATATATTTCGTCCGTTAGGCGATCCAACAAAATTTATCGACTCGATTTTAAATCTATACAGCCGCGCGAAAGATGAAGATATAAGTCCTGATGAATATATCGCCTATGTTAATCAGCTAAAAACAAAAATCGACGATGGCAGCACGAGCGAAGAGCTCATCGACCATTTTAAACAACATTCCGAATTAGCCGACGGTTACAAAAAATTCCAGGAACTGATGTCGCGTGAAGGAAAAGTCGATTTCGGTGATCAGGTATCATTGACCTTGCAGCTATTACGACAAAACCCCGCTCTGCTGGCCAAAATACAAAACTATTACCAATTCATTTTAATCGATGAATTTCAGGATACGAACTACGCGCAATTTCAGTTAATTCGCTTACTCGCCGGCGACCATGCCAACATCACCGTCGTAGCCGACGATGATCAATCGATTTATAAATTCAGAGGAGCCGCCATCAGTAACATACTCAGTTTCAAAAAAGTCTATCCTCATGCCCAATTGGTGGTTCTTGTAAAAAATTATCGCTCCACTCAGGCCATACTGGATTCGGCCTATAAATTGATACGGCACAATAATCCGGACAGACTCGAGGTACAGGAAAATATCGATAAACGATTGATCGCAACCGAACCGGGCGAGAAATTCGTCAGCCATTTGCATTACGATACACTCACCGCTGAAGCCGACGGTGTCGCCGACATCATTGTGCAGAAAATCAGGGAAAATAAATATCAGTACAGCGACTTCGCCATTCTGGTTCGCTCCAATAACGATGCCGACGCTTTCATTCGATCGCTTAACATGAGATCTATCCCGTTTCGTTTCAGTGGTAATCGCGGACTCTATGGTCGCGAGGAGGTCCGCTTATTAATCGCATTTCTCAAGGTAATCGCCAACGTTGACGAATCGATGCAGCTCTTTTATCTGGCGTCTTCGGACATCTATCAGATTCCGATGAGGGATATTACTGCGGCGATGAATGTCGCCAGCCGCAGCAACAAGACGCTGTACTATGTATTGACGAATCGTGAAGAATTTCAACTCGATTTGAGCAAAGAGGGTTTGGTCACCGTACAAAAACTCACTGCGGATCTGAAAAAGTATCTTGACAACAGCAGGAACGAAGAGACAGGGGTGCTGTTGTATAATTTCTTAAAAGATACCGATTACCTCAACCGACTGATCAAACTAAATGAAGATTACAAGATCAAAAACATCGCCCGTTTCTTTGAAATTGTACGCGGTTTCCGTGAATTAGCCTTACATAACGACAGAGTCATCGAATTCGTGTCCCACCTGGAAGCCCTGATCGATGCGGGCGATGATCCAGCGACAGCAGAAGCGGATTTCGATGAAAACGCCGTGAATATCCTTACCATCCACAAGGCAAAGGGACTCGAGTTTCCGGTGGTGTTTATGGTGAGTATGGTTCATGATAAATTCCCGTCGAGAAACAGGAAAGACGCAATAAGTTTGCCTGATGAATTGATCAAAGATACTCTGCCGTCAGGTGATTTCCACATCCAGGAAGAAAGACGGTTATGCTATGTCGGCATGACACGCGCCAAACAAGAACTGTACCTTACCAGCGCTCGCGATTACGGTGGTTCACGCATGAGAAAAATAAGTCAATTCGTCATCGAGGCAATGGATAAAGTCAAAGCCGACGAGGACTATCTCAAATCGTCTGCTTTGGAGGCTATTGAGCGATTTGCACCGGTTCCTAAAAAATCGTCCGAACATTACACAACCATTCCCGATGACCACCCCATCACACTCAGTCAATACGTGATCGATGATTATCTGACCTGTCCTCTGAAATATAAATACATTCATATTCTAAGAGTGCCTCTGATGCCACACCATACGATTATCTATGGGAAAGCCATCCATGAAGCCATCAAGGAATATCATAAGAACAAGATGAACGATCTGTCCATGACGGCAGAGGACGTGATTCAAGTGTTCTGTAAATCCTGGGTAAGCGAAGGTTTTATCAGTGCTGAACACGAAAGACAACGCCTCGAAGCAGGCAAACAGGCGTTAAGGAATTTCTACAGCAAACAGGAGAAATCACCCTATTCACCGACTTACATCGAAAAAGAATTTTCTTTCGTCATCGATTACGACCGTATCATCGGCCGATGGGATCGTGTCGATATCAGAGATGGTAACGTTTACATCGTCGATTTTAAGTCGTCTGAAGTAAGAAAACAAAAGGATGCTGATAATCGCGCTAAAAGCAGTCTGCAGCTGGCAATATATGCTCTCGCCTACGAAACGATCTACGAACAAAGACCCGTGGCCGCTGAACTACATTTTCTGGAGACGGACATCGTCGGTACGACCCTGATCGACGACAAAATGTTAAACAAGGCGAGAGAAAGCATCAAAGAAGCAGCAAGTGGTATCAGAAAACGCGATTATACGGCGAATCCCGGCTACATGAATTGTAAATATTGCGCCTTCTCCGATGTGTGTCCGGCAACTCAAAAAGAATGACAAAATCAACATTCAAGCATCGATCGACATTGGGTTCACACGATTTACCCGATTGGAAAATAAAATAGAATGTTCACTCTGAAACGTAATCAATTATACCTATGAATACAGTAACCATCATCATAGCATCGATTAAAGGACTATGACAAGGAACATCATCTCTCTTAAACATGATATCGCTAACGAACCGACGTTGAAAAAGCAATTATCCGACAACGGCTTCACATTCAAGCCAGCAGACTATGCGTTTTGGCGAGCCCGTAAGGACAAGACCACCATCACGTTTTTTAAGAGCGGCAAACTTCTTCTACAAGGAGACGAGGCAGAATACTATTCGAATCGTTTATTCGACGCCTCGAACCGATTCGAAGGACTCGAACATATCGCAGATCTACAGAGCTGGATTGGAACCGATGAATCAGGAAAAGGTGATTTTTTCGGACCCCTGTGCGTAGCCGCCGTCTATATAACCAGGCAGGACCTTCAAACCCGGCTGGCCGCTGAGCTGCGCGATAGTAAATATATTTCGGACCAATCAATTCACCGCTTTGCCGAACTTATCGGGCAGACTTTTATCCACTCGATCGTTACATTGACCCCGCTGAAATACAATCAACTCTATCCGAAATCGAATAATCTAAACGCACTTTTAGGCGAAGCACACGCGCAGGCCATAGAAGCTGTTCTTAAACAGGTTGACTGCCATGTTATTTTGTCCGATAAATTCGGAGATGAATCTTACATTGCCGATGCGCTACACGAGAAGCACATCCGGGTTCAATTGATACAACAAACACGGGCTGAAAAAAATCCGGCTGTCGCCGCCGCCTCAATTCTGGCGCGACACGAATTTCTGAGTCAACTGAGTAATCTTAATCATAAATTTCAAATCGAACTACCCAAAGGAGCGGGTTCAGGCGTTATCCAGGCGGGAAAAAATTTTATTAACCGCTACGGAACCGATGCGCTGAAGGAAGTCGCCAAACTCAATTTCAAAACCGTATATTCAATCGTTCCTTAGCTCTTTTTTACCCGCAGGAACGATAACTTTTTATGTAAATTGGAGGCATAATGAAAGATCATAGTGACATGCATTTAGCAACGAAAGCAATACACGGCGGTGTATCGGAGGATGATATACGTTTTGGGGAAGTATCCGTTCCCATTTATCAGACGTCGACCTTTGCCTTTAAGAATGCCAATGACGGAGCCGATAAATTTTCAGGCAAAAAAGAGGGCTTTATCTACACGCGACTCGCGAATCCGACGATCAGAGCACTGGAGAAATGTGTCGCCGATCTGGAAAATGGATATGATGGACTGGCGACTGCATCCGGTATGGCGGCTGTGTCTACATTATATATGACCTTTCTGAATAAGGATGCCCATGTCATCAGCACTTCGGCTGTTTATGGAGCCTCGCGTACTGTGCTGGAACGTGATTTCTCCAGATTCGGCGTTCAAAGCACCTTTGTCGATACATCCGATACGACGAACATAGAAAAAGAGATACGACCCAATACCCGATTACTCTACATCGAAACGCCTGCCAATCCGACCATCGCGCTTACCGATATAAAAAAATGCGCCGAGATCGCCCGAAAACACAATCTGATTTTTGCCGTTGATAACACGTTTTCCAGTCCTTACCTACAACGTCCCCTCGATCACGGTGCCGATGTCGTCCTGCACAGCCTCACTAAATTTATCAATGGACATTCGGACATCGTGGGAGGTATCCTGATTACTAAAACTGAAGAGCATTTCCTGGAATTAAGAAAAGTGCTGCGTTATCTCGGTGGTACGATGGATCCGCACCAGGCATGGCTCGTTCTCAGAGGCGTAAGGAGCCTCGCTCTAAGACTTGAAAAAAGTACATCAAACGCGATGAAAGTAGCAGAATTTCTTAAACATCATCCGAACGTTGAATGGGTCAGCTATCCCGGCCTTCCGGAACATCCTCAACATGAATTGGCGAAAAAACAGATGGATGGTTTCGGATCGATGATCAGCTTCGGTGTAAAAAAGGGATTGGAAGGCGGCAAGATCGTTATGGATAATGTAAAATTGATCACTCTTGCCGTGTCATTAGGTGGGATAGAATCTTTGATACAACATCCGGCATCGATGACCCATGCGAATGTCGATAGAAAGAGACGATACGAAGCCCATATCACCGATGAATTAGTACGCCTATCCGTGGGATGTGAGGACGATCGAGATATTATCAAGGACCTTGACCAGGCGCTGAACAAAATTTGATGTGTATGCCCCCTTGATTTTTCAAGAGATCCGGATGAACCTATCCGAACGTTACGCTTTAAGGATAGCTCATCCTCTCTATTTTTCTGCGAGGCGGATCGGATTGAAATTCAATTTTTTGAATGAGCTTTGTAAAACGTTTCACGATGAACCAGAAGGATTGCACGCAACGAATTGGAGTGTATTGGTTGTCATATGCACATCAGATGATTATTTCAATCTCAGCCGCGCAAGCTTAAGGTAAGCGACGAACTGGGGCTATTCACTATACGTCACTGCGTCGGATAATCAGTAATGTTTGATCATCGATTCTTGGCCTGCCATCATAGAACCGTTCAATATCTTCTTCCAGCAGCTTAATCAGCTCAAAAGGTGCTCTGTTTCTGTTTTTAGTGAGGATTTCGTATAATTTCTCTTCACCATACTGTTCAAACGTTCCTTCACCATCCTCACCCTTGTCCACCTTGTTCGCTTCGATAATGCCATCCGTATACATAAACAGGGTATCCCCGTTATCCATGGATATAGTTTTGCTTTCGACTAACCTGTCGAAGGTCTTAAACTTACGTGTCAATCCCACACCAATTCCTTTTGCCTTCAAAAAGCGTATCTTTTTGCTATCATCAGCCGGTATAATAACCGGTTCTGTATGCCCCATCCTGATGATTTCAATGGTATGCGTGTTCGTGTCCAACAATCCGATGATCGCCGTTATAAAAATCTGTAAATCGTTGACATTCGCCGAGAAATAATCATTGAGTCCCTGCGCTATCTTTTTTGGTTCATTGGTGAACTGGCGTGAATAGCGGAACAGACTCATATACTGCGCCATATATAGTGCGGCAGATGATCCTTTTCCGGATACATCCCCAATCGAAAATAAGTATTTGCCGTTACCGAGAGGCATAAAATCATAGAAATCGCCTCCCACCTCAGTCGCTGTCTCCATGGATGCGGAAATAATATAATGGGGTATCTCGGGTAATGTTTCAGGCAAAAGGCTCAGTTGGACCTGTCTCGCCAAATGCAACTCGTATTGTAATCTGTCTTTTTCCCGGGCCTCATCCATCGTCTGTTTCAAACGATCACCCATTTCGTTGAAGTGATCGGCTAACTCCACGAATTCATCCTCTCCTCCCAGCCTGATTTTATAGTCCAGATTGCCAGATGAGATCTGTCGAATACCATGTTTCAATTGGTTGAATTTATTAACGATCATTTTATTGATTTGTGACCCGAAGGTGATCACCCGACGAATGACGAAGATGTTAATTAAAAAATAGATAATAGTCAGTACCGTAAATATCTGAGGCAGACCAGACCATAATAAATCATCACCGATTGTGAAAACAATATCCATGGCGAAATATCGATCGGTGATCCGATTTAATCCTACCAGAGGAATATAGATTCGGCCAAAACTCAAATGCCCTTCCTGCTTGATGAACGTACCGAAATGCTGACGAACGTCGTACACCTGTTCCCCTGTAGTAGGCAGATCCGCGCGCAGATCGGGTTTGATTTTAGACGGTGTCGATCCGAAGAGGAAGTAGCGAAATAATCCTCTTCCCTGCATCAGATCAAGTTCATACAGATAGGACGTCCATTTGGAAGGCATGATCCGATGGGCCAATATCGATGTACCGGCAAGTACCTGAAGATTTTTTGAAATCGACTGCATAAAGGTCGTGTCGATGTTGACGAAATATTGATAATTAACAGAATCCTTTATCTGTTTATAGAACAACCAGTAGGAGTGGACATTACCGTTCACTTCGGACTCTTCGTTGCTGAGATCGATGACACCCTCATCGGGCAACTGTGCCAGAGAGATTTTTGAATCATCTATCAAAACCGTATCATCGACTCCTCTGAGAGCACTCACGTTGATCTTTCGATAGTTGATAATCGATCCTTCTTCAGAATCTTCCATCGTGTTCAACACTCGATTGATCTGATTTCTTAAATTTTGTGCCTGCCAGCTTGATATAAACAGGTAAAACATGAGCACAAGAATCACGAATTGAATGAATTGCGGAAAGGTCGATTGAAACAGTCCGGAAATTTTTAGTTTTCTCGATAAACCGGCATGATTATAGATTAAGACAATGGGTAATTTGATCAGCATCGCCAGCAGATAAAATTTAAAGAGCAGAAACAGATAAAAAGGCATGGTGTACAGAAAGATAGTTGGCTCTTCTGTTCTGAGCGGATAAATGTAAGGAGACTGCTGAGCTGTGATCCGATAGAAAAGCACCAACACCAACATATAGATCCAGCATTCGGTTTTGGAAAGGTCTTCTAACCATCGTGTTCTCGAAATTTCAATAATAATTATCAGACCACAGAAAATATAATATAGATAAGTATAATTCTCAGAAAGTATAAAATGACCAACCAGACCCAGAATAGTAAATAAAAACAGGTCCCCTCGTTTACCGGATGCATTGATCGTCAATACTAATCCGAACAATAAAACAATGCACCATAATACAAAATGGTGAAATAAGCGAATAATTCCATTCAGAAATGGCGCATCATCCGAGGTTAATAGGAGCGACTTGAGGTAAAATAATAAGACGAAACCAATAAAAATAAGAATAAGCATGAATTCAATCGGTATTCTGATATGCTGATAGATCTCTTTTAAAAATACGATCAGAAAATAGAGATGTACGATAAGGACTAAGAAAGAGAGCACATTGGTCATGAAGTTCGAGATGATCAGAAACACAATGAGTGAAGCAAACCAGCTGGCAAGCTTATTCCCTAATGATCCAGGATCATTTTTAAGTTTTATCAGATCCGACCCAAAATTGTTGCTTCGTTCGATGATCGTAATTTGATGGTGAGACACAATATTTTCCTTTCCTGACATAAACAGGACATTCCTATCGGATTGTCGTAAATCAAGTGGATGAATAATTTTGGATTATAAGTACTTTTTCAATTTTTGCCAGATGCCCTTTCCGATCATATCCTCTGCTGTCAGTAAAATACGCTGCACGATATTTAATATATCTTCATCGCCGGCCCAATATCTGCGCACGATCATCGGATCCAGATTGTTTAATACACTGCTTAATACATAAGCCGACAATGCGATATCATCGATATAGCCGACAGGACCGGTCAGAGCTTCAGGTATGATGTCTAATGGTAAAATAAAATAAGCTAGCGCGAACGCGATCTTGCTTTTCAGTGAAGTAGGGACTTCAGCATCTATGAGAAGCTTGATCATTAAATGCACAAGGTCAGGTGCTAAGAGTATATATTCACTCCATTTATAATCATGACCCTGCTTCGATTCCGCCCATTTTCTGATTTTCTCTCTAAGCCTGGTGTAAAAATCATCGTATTGATTATTCATTTGTTTTTCTCCGTTGTTCTTGTTTAAAAGATCTTGGCCTCCTTATTGATCTCTCCGCAATAATTTTTATGCATAATGGCCTTTATATCGTTATACGATTCAGCATGCCTTAAAGCCCACATCAATTTCGTGGAAACACTTTCGATGCTCATGTCATAAGCTTGAATCGCACCCAGCTCTAATGCCCTCTTGCCCACGTCATATAAGTGCATCAGGGTTGCTCCTTCGCTGCATTGTGTGTGTACGATCACAGGAACGTTTAACGAATTCGAATGGCGGATGACGTCGAGATATTGATACGCGATGTTACCCGGACCATAGCCGCGAAGGATCAGGCCTTTGATACCGCTATCCAGCAGATGAATCAGCATGTTGACAGGGGTGCCCGGAATCAACGTAATGACGGCGATATCCGGTTGAAATCCTTTTTCGAGTCGCAATTTCCCTGAGTGTCGGAGCTTTCTATCGTCACTGAACCGAACATCAATGCGTATCTCACCCATGGCATCCCAGTTGGCAGTTTCGAAAGCATCCAGCTTGGATTCAGAGAACTTTGTCGCTCGTGCCCCAAGAATAATCGCCTCACCAAACACAATCATCACACCGGATACATCCATCGTCGCCACCCTGATGGCGTTGGTCAGGTTGCGTCGGGCGTCCGATTCAATGTGGCTTCCGGGGATCTGTGCACCGGTCAATATGACCGGTTTACCCAGATTTTGTAACACATAGGACAATGCGCTTGCCGTATAGGCCATGGTATCTGTTCCGTGAGTAATGACGAATCCCTCATAGTCGTCATAGCGCCTTGCGATGGCATCGGCGATACGGTCCCAGTGATCCGGACAGATGTTGGTGCTATCGATGTTGTCGATATAGAGTACATCCACATGCGCGATCTCCCCCAGCCGGGGTTCTATCGACAGCAAATTTTCGATGGCGCGCTCTTCTGGAGGGATCTGTAGAGTCCCTGTCTCATCCTCTTCCATAACCAGTGTGCCGCCGCAAAACAAAATCAATATATTTTTAATCGGTTCCATTGCTCCACCTGTGTACAGTAAGCCAATCAATTTGATATCTTTTCATCAGATTCGATCTGGTTTTTAGCGGTTGCTGAGCGCCTTGTTCGATGAGAACTACATTCGGCGTGATATTCACTTTTAGCAAACGCAGTAGGAAAACAAGGTATTTCCCTGACAAATTTTTCAAACTCATGAACGAACATGACGGTTTATAGACCGGATATAGATTCTTATACGTACTGACTTGACATTTGTTGTCCCTTTGAACGCCGCAGCGTGAAGTACTCACTCAACAGATAATCGAGTATAAAACGACCTGTTTGCCTGAGTTTCCCGCGGTACTTTGCCTCCAATTTCAAACCCGTGCAACATAGGCATGAATCAGCGACTATTGATCTAACGATTCCTGGATTCGAAAAGGGATGGAGAAAACCTCTGTACCGTCGTTGGAGTTCTTATACATTCTCACATCCCAGTCACCCAGCATATCATCGGTGATGATGACACGTAACGAATCCATGGTTCGGCCAGCGATCAATTCCTTGAACATCAGTCCGGGCATATCCCAGTGGCCGATCCCATGGTCATCATGCGACGGTAAAATCCCGATCCAACCATCTTCAGGAAACGTTAAAGGTACAGTAAAATAGATCACCAATTCATCCCCTGCAGTCAACTGGTACTCATTCAACCAGACTTTCGCCTTACTGCCACGATCGCTACAATATGAGAAAATAGCGATGGACAAGATCATAATTAAAAGATAATTTACTCGTTTCATATACTCCCTGTTTTTCTAACCGCACACGTTGTACGATAAATAATGCATTTCATTCGATATCACCAAAGTATGATGTAAAATACGGACAGTGCTTCATATCTCTCTATTGAGCGTGGAGGCTGTATCAAATGTTCAATAGAGTGAGATTGTACCACAACGATATGTAGACATTTCCCATCATCTTAATCTGTCTAATTTAATACATAGCTCAATTGAACCACTGATGATACCGTCGCTACGATTTGAACTTGGTCACATTTATTTCATAATTTTTTATCTTGTATGCCATAATTCTCTCCGTCGTATCGAGCAAGCGAGCTGCTTTCGCCCGATTACCGCGGGCCGACTTCAGAGCATCCTGAATTAACTCTTTCTCATACGAGGCAATCGCATCCTTCAGTGTTAACCGCGGTGTGGTATTACTACTCTCCGCCGTTTGCAGTGTGGGTGGTAAATTATATGAATGAATCACCTCGTCCTCGCACAGGATAACGGCTCGCTCAATACAATTTTCCAGTTCCCGCACATTGCCCGGCCAGTGATAGCGCATCAACATATCGATAGCGGGAGTGGAGATGCGTTTAATCGATTTTCCATGCTTTTTGCCATACTTTAACATGAAGTGGTCAGCCAGCAAGAGGATATCGGTCTTTCTCTCACGCAGCGGCGGCAGATAGATCGAGAAGACGTTCAGTCGATAATACAAATCTTCTCTGAAGTGTCCTTCATTCATTAACTCTTCGAGGTTAGAATTGGTCGCCGTAATAATCCGGATATCCACACGGATAGTCTCTGTGCCCCCTACTCGTTCGAACTCCTGTTTTTGAAGCACCCGCAGCAGCTTAACCTGAGTTAGTGGTGATAACTCACCGACCTCATCGAGAAAGATAGTCCCCTTATCCGCCAATTCGAAGCGACCTTTTTTCTGATAATCAGCTCCTGTGAACGCTCCTTTTTCGAATCCAAAGAATTCAGATTCGATCAGATTCTCCGGAATGGCAGCACAATTCACACGAATGAACGGCTTGTCCTTACGCTGCGAGTTGTAATGGATAGCTTCCGCTATTAATTCTTTCCCGGTACCTGATTCACCCCGTATCAGCACCGTCGCGTTTAGTCGCGAAACGCGCGCCACCTGTTCCAGTACATCGCGCATCTCGTGACTGTTTCCGATGATATTGTTAAATCGGAATTCATCCTGCAATTTCTGCTTAAGCCTGACGTTTTCATCGATCAGTTTCTGACGCTCATGCTCGATTATATCCCTGACCGTAACAGGCTGCAGAAGAGCAGAAGCGACCAGCGTAAAAAACTGGAGCGTCGTCTCGTAATCCCTCGTCGGACTGTAAGGCATGATGATGTTCATGACACCGAAAATTTGAAAATCTAATGAGATAGGAACGCTAATGAACGACAACTCTCGTTCGATATTAAAGGTAATAAACTCGACCGGTTCCCTTAACAGTGGTTCCTTACTGACCTGCGGAATGATGACCGGTTTGCCCGTATCCGCTACCCTGCCTGTCAATCCTTCTGCGACAGAAAACGAAAGCCTTAATTCATCTCTTGAAAAACCGTACGACGCGACGCATTCCAAATTTTTTCTGCCGCTATCCAGCAGATAAATCACACCGGCCTTAATCGGATACGACTTCTCCAGTATCTGGATGATCCCGCTGTAAGTCGTCGAAATCTCTAAATTCCTGTTGATAAACTGATTGATTTCACCTAAGATGTTTAATTTCCTCTTTAAGGAGGATAAAGTGGGCTTCCGTTTCATCAGTCGCGCCTCTTTTTTCATCAGCGACCCCTCATGTTTCTATCCACAGTAAATTATAAACTACAAAATTGTCTTTTTAAGATATTAAGATACAATATTGTTGATCAACGTGCAACAATTATTTTAAAATTTCGAACAAAGCGTGCAAAATCAGTCCTTATTGCACCCGAAGCCTCTCATAAACTTCAATTTTGTTATTTATAATTATTTACTAACATATTTGTCGCTTTTTATGTCAACTCACGGTTCTCTGTTACTTTTGCTGGGATTGATATATGTGTTTCAAATTATTGATATTAATATATTTAGAATAATACAGCAGCTCTTCGTTTTCTGGTTATAAATCTGGCATGCGAGTTGCTATAGTTAAGGCTTTAATCAGACGAACCGTTTCGGATAGATGTTGATTTGTTGGACTATGTTGAAACTCCGGATTATTTTATTTAACCAAGAAAAGGAAATTGCTTATGACACCCAAAGATTTTTTTAAATTCATCAAGGAAAATGACGTAAAGATCATCGATCTGAAATTTACCGACTTGCTGGGGACCTGGCAACATTGCTCGTTTCCCGTAACTGCCTGGGATGAAAACACCTTCGAGGAGGGTGTCGGATTCGACGGATCGTCCATTCGCGGCTGGCAGGGAATTCATAATTCAGATATGGTAGCCCTTCCCGATGCAACGACGATGTGCCTCGATCCTTTCTTTGCAGAGAAGACCGTCAGCGTTTTAGCCCATATCGTCGATCCGATTACCAAGGAATATTACTCCAGAGATCCGCGTTATGTGGCAAAGAAGGGCGTGGAATATCTTAAGAAAACCGGTATCGCTGACCAGTGCTTCATCGGTCCTGAAGCGGAATTTTTCATTTTCGATGAAATTCGATATGAACAGAAACAAAACACCGGCTTCTATCAGATCGATTCTGTGGAAGGAGCCTGGAATACCAATCGCATCGAAGAACCTAACCTTGGGTATAAGCCCAGTTACAAAGGTGGCTACTTCCCAGTGAGTCCGACCGATACCTATCAAGATCTGCGTGGTGATATGGTTCTTACCATGCTGAACCTGGGCATCGAAATCGAAGCCCATCATCATGAAGTAGGTACCGGGGGACAATGTGAAATCGATATGAAATACGCCGAGCTATTGAAAATGGCGGATCAATTGATGTGGTTTAAGTATATCGTTAAAAATATCGCACGCCGGGTAGGTAAAACTGCCACATTTATGGCGAAACCAATCTTTGAGGACAATGGAAGCGGGATGCATACTCATCTCTCCTTGTGGAAGAACGGCACGCCTCTGTTCGCAGGTGACGGTTACGCGGGCTTGAGCGATATCGCCCTATATAGCATAGGCGGCCTGCTAAAACATGCCGGCGCTATCATGGCGTTCGCCGCCCCCACGACAAATTCTTATCGTCGCCTCGTACCCGGTTTCGAGGCCCCTGTCCATCTGGTGATGTCGCAACGAAATCGTTCCGCATCCGTTCGCATTCCCATGTATTCGACCAACCCCAGGACGAAACGATTCGAATTCAGATGTCCTGATCCCACATGCAACGGCTATCTGACGTTCACGGCCATCCTGATGGCCGTCATCGACGGTATCGTTAACAAGATCAGCCCCGGTTCACCTCTCGACCGCGATATATACGATATGACAGAAAAAGAACTCGAAGGCACACCGAAAGTCCCCGCATCGTTAGGAAGAGCATTAAGAGAACTGGAAAATGATCACGATTTTCTGTTAAAGGGCAACGTGTTCACCCCCGATGTCATCGAAACATGGATCGACTACAAATATGAATTCGAATTGAAACCATTGTCGCTGCGACCGCATCCGTTCGAGTTTCATCTTTATTATGACAGTTGATGACCTTGCCTGACGAATTGAATGATATTCAACATAAAAAAAGCTTCGTATCGGCGTTGGTTTTTCCGCCGTGCGAAGCTTTATTACTTCCATCTCTTACATTGCTATAATCTTCTTATAACAACCTAATACTTTAATCCCCCAATTCATACCGACATGATCGGTACTACTTCCATCGTAAGCCCACTCCATAAGCCAGAAAACGGGTATCACCATATCGAAGAAAGATTGATTCTTTTACTATCATCCGTCATCAAACAGTTGCCTCGATTCGTCGTTGGATCTCCAACAATTTTTTTGAGATGAGTTTTTCTATCGCTCGTTTCTCAATGATCCCTTCTAATTTATTATCGTGATCTATAATCGGTATGTATTCCAAATTTTGTATTTTCATGAGTTCCATTATCCTCGAAAGTTGCGTATCAACCGTCGCGGTGACTGGTACTCGTTCCATCAGGTCATATGCAATTAATATCTTTTGATAATCAAGGTAGTTCAACACGACGCTTTTAATGTGATCGATGGTGATAATGCCTATCAGCATCTTATGTTCGTCGACGACAGGATAGTACAAATTTTCATGCTCAGAGAAAGATTTGATCACATCATCGATTTTAGTATTCAATTTTATGATGGGTACCTTTTCTTCCAATAACTCTCTGGCCAGGGTAGTGTTCATCAGATCTTCCTCTGTGATGTTCAATCCTATTTCTTCGGCTCGCTGAACTGCAAACTTAACACATGTCGGACCTAATATTTCGAAGACAAAGGTAGTGACCGTGATGATTAAGACAATGATCGATCCGAAATCACCTGTAAATCGTTGACCTGCGATAATCGACAGACCGATCGCGACGCCTCCCTGGCTGAATAAACACCATGGCAGGTTATTCAATACTTTTGGCTTGGATCTGGCAAATAATGCTCCTAAATAAGTGCCACCTATCTTTCCGACTAACCTTGCGATAAGATACATCAAAGCAAGGATCAAAGCATACATAGGCATATCACTAAGATTTAACTCAGCACCGACGAGTACGAAGAATAGCACATAAATCGGCGGCGTAAATTTACCGATCAACTTGAACATTTCTTCATATTTTCTCGAGGCAAAATTGGTTACATAATATCCCATGGCCATTGCTGCGAGAAGCATATCGATCCCCATCGCATGCGATAGACCCAGCGTGATCAAAATAAGACCTAATGAAAAAACCAGCAAGTTCTCACCTTCGGCAAATCTTTCCATGATTACTTTCATGACGATCCCAAACAGAAAGCCGATGATCAATGCACCGACAATTTCATAGATCGTCCCTAAAATAGCAGCGAAGTGATCTGTCGATTGCCCTAATAGTAACCCTGAAAAACTCATTGCCAACGAGAATAAAATAAGTGCCAGACTATCATCGAGCGCCACGATCCCTTTGATGATCGTGGTCAACGGTCCGCTCATCTTATATTCATGTATCACGTCCATCGTCGCAGCCGGTGCAGTTGCCGAAGCAAGTCCCCCCATTAATAGTCCCAGTGCGGCAGCAGCACCAACACTCATGAAAAATGAAGCCGCTACACCAACGAATATCGCCACACTGATGAATGTCGCTATCCCCTCAAATAATAATATGATGATGAATTGCCTTCCATATAATTTGAAAACCTCATTCTTCATTTCACCACCGATTGTGAATCCGATCAAACCTAATGCAAAATAACTCACAGGCTGAAATCCACGGACCACACCCTCGCTGATAATGTTTAAGCCAGTCCTGCCCATCAATATGCCGATAGCAATGTATCCGACAACCTGTGGGATTTTTAACCTTTGGAATACTCTGCCCCCGAACGTTCCTCCGATTAAGGTCAGCCCTAACAATAGAAGCGTATCAAATTTTACTACGATTATTTGATCAAATATTTGTTCAAACATGAGTGTCTCCGGGATACTGTTTTGGTATCAGGCACAATTCATCTGGCCGACATGACTGATACGATTTCTCACATAAATATCGTTCCGAATCACGAGGACCAAGGATTATTGCTCCTGTGTTTCTAATTCCTTCATCTTCAATTTATCACCATCCTGCTCGACGATCTTTCGATACCAGGATTCCGGATAACCGGGATGCGTCACCTCACCGCGCTCATTTTTTACGTTACCATCCATGTATTTATAAATTAAGAATTCACCCAGTTCACGCCAACGCTTAACCGTCGTTGCACTACATCGCTCAGAGTAATTCGTTAAATAGTCGATTGCCAGTCGCGGTGATTCCTTAATTAATGAATTCGCCGCCGCATCGATACCAGGAAGCTCATAGATAAAACGTCCTTCTAATTCTCGTTGCACCTTTTGAATATCGATAATCATATCAGAATATCTGGAATATGCAAAATTTGCTACGAAATTAAACACCCAAAAGGCGGAATCCCAGGAAAACTGTGAAAAAGAACCAGTACCCACGGCGTAGTTGAAGGGTGCCTTCGTTATGGAACAATACATGGGAACGTAAACTGTACTATAGGTATCATCGACGCCAAACCACAGAACACCACCAATGGCATCGGGTAACCAGGATCGAGCCTGCGCGATGAATGAAAAACCAGTTTGCTGTGTCGATGTCGCCCGTTCATGCAGATATTCGACACTGTCGACCTCCCAGGTCATGGGGCGCCAGCGGTAAGGAAGTTTATACGGTCCGGCACCGATACCTGTTGAAAGATCAAATTCAGTTCCTTCAAAATGATCTCTCATATATTCCATTACATCACGCACCGTGATCTTCTTATCCGGTTTTATCCATAATGGTAAGGGCTTTGCACCAGCTACTCCTTTGACAAAATCGATCGACAGATTCAGCGACGGCGCCGCCCTTCTGAACATACTCCACACCCGCGATTCACAAAATCGTAACGCACCGTAATCTAATGGAGCATAGGTATCTGCAAAACTAAAATCTTTATCACTACCGCTGAAATAGCCTTTGCGTCGGGCAAATTCGATGACATCATCCGCGTAGAGACAATTATCGGGATCGTTCCTGGGGAATTCGCGGATTCGAGCCTGATTCGCGTGAGCACAAATATATCCGTCGGGAACACGACGTGCAACCCATACAGCCCCTTTTTCTTCAGGACCCTTGCCGATCATTTCCATGATCCAGACCTCGTTCGCATCCGCAATCGAAAACGATTCCCCGGAACTGCAGTAACCGTATTCATCGACTAATGATACCATGGTCTCAATCGCTTCCCTGGCACTCCTGGATCGCTGCAGTGCAATATACATCAGACTGCCGTAATCCATGATGCCACTCTTGTTCCGCAGCTCCCTACGACCACCAAAGGTCGTTTCTCCGATCGATACCTGATGCTCATTGATGTTTCCAACAACCGCAAAGGTCATCTCCGCTTGTTTGATCTGACCAAGGAATCGACCGGTATCCCATTCGTATACATCGAGCATTGCATCTGACAAATGAATCCCCGCCGGTGTATAATATAACTCTCCATACATGTGATGAGAATCCGCTGCATAGGTGATAAACGTCGATCCATCGTTCGATGCACCTTTCGTAATCAGAAAATTTGTACAAGCATGAGTAGCGTCTGTCATCAGTACCAGTATTAGAAATAATAGGCTTACCAGGTAGATTTTTCTCATATAACCATCTCCATTTGAAATTAATGATCGAATAAGTGTAAGTAATAGTTTTTCATCGATTTTTCCATATGTTCTGTAAGATTAGATTCTATCGATTTCTCCGCTAAGAGTATCGCATTCTTAATCGCCTTTGCCTTGGATCGTCCGTGTGCCTTGATAATCAATTTTTGAAAACCGAGAATAGGGGCACCGCCGTACTCCGAATAATCAACTCGTTTTTTAAAGCCTTTCAGGGACGGTGCCATAAGAAGGAAACCGAGTTTGATTAATAGACTTCGTTTCCATAACTTCTTCACCGTCGTGATCATCATCTCGGCCATACCTTCGATGCATTTCAACGTGATGTTTCCGATATACCCTTCTGTGATGATCACATCAACACCGCCTCGTAATAAATCCTTACCCTCCACATTACCGATAAAATTGACCTCCTGTATGCCCTTGAGTCGCTTATGTGTCTCTATGAGAATATCATGCCCTTTCGTATCCTCTTCACCGATATTCAGCAAACCGATTCTGGGCTTATTCAGGGAAAATATGCTCCTCGCGTATTCATTGCCCATTAAAGCGAAACTGACCAATTGAGTGACCGTACAATGCAACGTCGCACCCACATCGAGCATAATGCAAAATCCCGGATCATCATCATTGATCTTATCCGCCGGTAAAATAGCAGCCAGTATCCCTCTCTCGATGCCTGGGATTAAAGGTATATGATTCGAGCAGGCCAAAATCGTTGCGCCCGTATTTCCCGCACTGACCAGTGCGTCACCCACATGATTCTTGATCAGTTCCGTCGCGATGTTAATCGAAGCCTTTTCCTTTTCTTTTAAAACCGATTTCGGATCGTCTTTCATGGTGACAAACTCATCCGTATGGATGACCGACCACCTCTCTCGAGAGAGTTTCAACTGTTCCAGTAATGCCACTATCTTTGGTTTACTGCCCACAAACGTACATCGAATCGTTTCACTCTCCTCACAAGCAGCGACTGCTCCCTTTATCACTTCGTTCGGAGCATGATCTCCGCCCATCGCATCGATGATGATGTGATTGTATTTCATCCTGTTTTATTTCCTCTCCTCATTGTCTTCATGCCACTTCAATAAACATACACCGGATAAAATCCACTTTCCGCTCTGCTTCATTGTTTTTATATAATTGTTCAGTCTCTAATGAATGCGTTTGATGATGATAAATGAAAGGTCATCAGTCCTATGCTCATCCCCCATGTATTGATTCACCGCTTCCAATATTTTGCTCGCCATCGTGTTGACATCATATACCACATATTGAGAAATCAATTTTCGCACTCGCTCCTCACCGAATAATTCCTGCTCGGCGTTTTTTGCCTCTGATAAACCATCCGAATATAGAAATAACATATCATTGACATCCATATCGATCGATTGGTCATCAAATTCGATCTGTTTCACCATACCCAGGGCAGGATTACCATGTTCCATTTCGATGAGCTTTTGCTGATGATAGAATAAAGGGGGCATATGGCCTGCATTGATCAGTTGAACCCGGCCATCTGCTGAGTTCAGCGTCATATAGATGAGAGATGCAAAATTGTTGGCAGGCACATCCTCACAAAATACGATATTCAGATTCTCTAATATTGTCTTCAAATCGCCCAGAGTGCGGGCGAATGCCTTGATAGTCGCCTGCAACTTTGCCATCAACAGAGCGGCTCCTAATCCTTTGCCGGAAACATCACCTATCGTCAGTGCGATGCTTCCTTTCCCAAATTCGATATAATCAACAAGATCCCCACCCACATCATTCGCTGATTCAGTATATAACACGATATCCCAACCCTCAATCATCGGATTCGTGGCAGGCAGCAGCGATTTTTGTACTTTTCTTCCAAATTCTAATTCATCCTTCGCGATAAGTTTGTCCTTTAACTCAAGCGCCAGGATGATCAAAATGAGGAAGTAACCTAAATAATTATTAGTTCTAAAACTGACTGAGCCCCCAGCCATCTCCGTTTGAATTGAAATCATCGATATTAGACTTAATACTAACAAAATTCTCCTGATCGGGGACAGTTTGAGTACGAGTTCTCTCGAAATCCAAAAGAGACGATAAAACCAACGTCTGAGCCAGCACATCGATTCCAACCGCTTCAGTCGCTCTGCAGTCAGATAATATTTCTGAATCTCCGCCAGTTCAGACTTGATACGAGTTCTTACATTACCCTCGCGAAAATCCTTGACAATCGTTTGCCGAAGTTTAGGTTCGTTCGAACCCATGTGTTCTTTACCAGAATTATCTTTTGATTCCATGGCCAATTAAAGCTATTCCTTAATGAACATCCAAAACGTCTATCTAAGCACTAGGTACTCGTCTTTTCCTGATGATAAATCCTGATCAATCTCACCAGATAGACGATACTGGACAAGATAGTCAAACCCACAGCATTCACTGTGAGCAGCGTCCTCCACAATTGTGGTAACCTTAAAATATAACCTAAAATCATCAATGCGATGATCGATACGGTAATTTTCCCTAATAAATTAGAAGGAATTGAATATTTAAATTTAGTCGTCCAGAACAGACCGACTATCAATATCAACAAGTCGCGGCCGATGATGATCGAAGCGGCCCAGATCGGGAAATCCCTGTAAGCGATCAGGACCATGATCACTGAACCGACTGCGACTTTATCGGCGATTGGATCGATGATCTTGCCGACCTCAGTAACCTGATTCAGTTTTCTGGCCAACTTCCCGTCAAAATAGTCGCTTAAGATGGCAAAACAGATTAATCCTATTCCAAGGTAAAATAACCGTCTATCATCTTGAAGAATACAATAGATGATGGGAGGAATCGATAGTAATCTCATTAGAGAGAGAACATTGGGAATAGTCAACAGATTCCAGGATCGATTTTCTTTGTTCATGATCATTCACGTCAGGCTTAGAGTTCAAATTTCCAGGATTTAAGTTCATCCATAAATTGATAATTGGTCAGATCGAACTGGACAGGCGTTATGGATATCTTTTTGTTGATGATGGCACGGTCATCGACCTCGTCGTCTTGTTCCAATTCAATTTTCGTGCCCGTCAGCCAATAATAAACCCGTTTATGCGGATCGATTCGCTTATCGAATTTTTCTTGATAGTTAGCATGTCCCTGTCGGGTGATCTCGATACCTTCGATCTCCTCCTCGGGTATTGCCGGTACATTGACATTCAATAGGGTACCCTTGGGTAGACCATGGTCCATCACAATGGCGGATAGATGACGTGCAAACTTTGCTGCAAACCTGAAATCAGGCTCATGAAAGGTGGTCAAAGAAATCGCGATGGAGGGTATATCGAGGAACATCCCTTCAGTCGCTGCTGATACGGTACCACTATACAGAATATTGATTCCGGTGTTTGACCCGAGGTTTATGCCGGAGATGACGATATCAGGATTGATTTCCAGCGCCCAGTAAGCCAATTTTACACAGTCGGCCGGAGTACCGTTTACGGCATGACCGAAAATATGGTCATTCTTATAAAAGGGTGTAACCCGTAACGGATCTGATAAAGTAATCGCGTGACCAACGGCACTTTTTTCACTGTCCGGGGCGACCACCACGACGTCTCCGGCTTTGATCATCTCCGTGTATAACGCATATAAGCCGGGTGCGTTAATTCCATCATCATTCGTTAGTAATATCTTCATTGCGCCTCAAAAAATTCCAAAATTTGCGTCAATTTTTCTTTAATCTCCTGCCGATTAAGTATCACATCGATAAACCCATGGTCGAGCATGAATTCGGAACGTTGAAATCCAGGGGGAAGGTCCTGACCGATCGTCTGCTTGATCACACGGGGTCCTGCGAAACCAATAAGCGCTCCCGGCTCTGCAATGATGATGTCACCGAGCATGGCGTAACTCGCAGATACACCTCCCGTCGTCGGATTCGTGCATATCGAAATATAGGGGAGCCCAGCATCAGATAGTTTCGCCAGGTACGCTGATGTTTTCGCCATCTGCATCAACGACAACGCACCCTCCATCATGCGGGCACCACCCGAGGTCGACAGGATGATTACGGGCATATGTCTTTCGATAGCCAATTGGATGGCCCTCGATATCTTTTCACCGACTACCGATCCCATGCTGCCGCCGATGAAAGAGAAATCCATCACGCAAAACACAACGTCATGGTGATTAATCTGACCAAAACCAGTTCTGATCGCTTCGTTCAATCCGGTTTTCTTCATCGCAGTTTTCAGTTGCTCAGCGTAACGCCTCGTTCCCTTAAATTTTAATGGGTCGACAGACTGGATCTGGTCATTGAACTCGTTAAATGTACCATCATCCATCAAAATTTTAATATAGGTCTTGCTGTTGATCGTGAAATGATGATTGCACTTCATACAGACATAAAGATTCTTGTCCAACTCTTTTTTGTATATTATCTCGTTACAGCCCTCACACTTTATCCATAAACCGTCCGGTAGTTCTTTCTTTTCCTGAGGAACGAGTCCAAAACTCTCTCTCTTAAACCATGACATACTCATGTCTCCCATTCATTAAATATTTTTTTGGACATCAGCAGAGCATCCTCCTTGTTATTCTGATAATAACCTCGACGTTGACCCAATATTTCGAAACCAAACTTCTTGTATAATTCGATCGCGTTCTGATTGGATACTCTTACTTCGAGATGGCAAACGCCAACACGTTCATACTGCGCCACAGAGAGCATATACCAGAGCATGAGTTTCGCGATTCCCTGTCCCTGATATTCCGGATGGACCGCGATATTATGGAGATGCAACTCATCAGCTATGAAAACAGACAGCAAATAGGCCACAATGTTGTCTCTTAATAGCCCTGTGATCGCCAGTTTCTTATAAGGATAGAGGAGATCGTATAAGAATGATTCCTCTGTCCATGGATCGGCGAAGGCGAGTTTCTCAATTTCGACAATTTCGGGAATGTCGCTCAAAGCCATGGAACGAATAGAAAGTCTATTATCTCCTGCAAACCTAAAGCCGATTCCGTCAACGACTTGCCGCTCCCATGCGGAGATATCAAGTTCTTTCTCGATTTTGAAGTTCAACTCATCGAAATCGAACAATCTTGTGCTCTCCCTTCTTCTTCGCTTTAAAATCTTTTAAGTAAAATGGCTGTAACAGATCGGGATCGTCCCGTTCACCTCGATTCAATCTGTCGAGTCCTAACCTTGCTATACTCAGTCCACTGATATGATTACTTTCGGGATCAACAAATCGGGGTAAACTAATCTCGTGTTCCTGCATGTACTTAATTATTCTCTCCGCATGAGGAGAGATAAACAGTCGCTCCGAATCACTTAATCCTGCGATGTCATCGATCATGATAAGCTTGTAATCATCCACTCTGGTAATCGTCTTGCTATCCGATTCATACATACCCATATAATATTCTTCGGCCTGAGCATGAATGAGAGCGCAGATCATTCCTTTCCATAAAATGGCATTGAATGCAAGCGAATCCAGGGTATTCACTCCCACAATCGGAGTACCGTTAGCGAAACAAAATCCTTTGGCTGCTGCCAAACTGATTCGAAGCCCCGTAAAGGATCCAGGTCCGATCGATAGGGCGATTCCCTCCAACTCGTTTAATGCGACCTGACCATGCTGTAGCACAGTTTGAACGATGGTGATCAATTTTTCGGCATGTGCACGCTTAAAATCGGCACTGTAATTTACTAACATCCGAGAGTCATTGATCAACGCAACATTACAAAGATCGGTAGCCGTATCGATACTTAATATGTTCAAATTCAGTCCCCTACATTACCGATAGATCTGTTATGCATCATTCTGCTCAGATTGCCTCTTTCCGCTTCTCTTATTTTTAATCCGCGAACGATGATTTTTATATCTCGCCTGTCATCATAAGACGTATCCTTTGGCGTGTCAATAAAAATATCGATCCTATTCTCTGGCAGAAACGAGTCAATCCGATCTGCCCATTCGATAAGGCAGATGCCATCGCTGTAGAAATAATCTTCATATCCCAATCCATAGACGTCGGCTGCCGTGCTGACGCGATAAAAGTCGAAATGATAAACGTCGACTGGCCCCTCGTATACATTCATGATGGTAAAGGTCGGACTCGTCACATCGTCTTCAATACCTAATCCCTCGCAAATTCCTTTAATAAAATAGGTCTTACCGCTTCCCAGATCACCGAAGAATGCGACGATATCACCGTTTTGCAACCATTTTGCCAATCTGCGCCCTACTTCAAGGGTATCTTCCGTTGATAAACTGATTATATGATAGGCTACCATACAAGTTTAACTTATTTAGGACACATCGTTATCAAAGGTAATATCATCTCTTCGATGGATATCCCGCCATGCTGAAATGTATCCTTGTAATGATTCAAATAATAGTGATAATCTGTAGGATACACAAAATAGTAATCTTCTTTCGCAATCAAATAATTGGTGTTCAACCGCGGAGACGGTAATTTTAAGGTATCGGGATGATCTACGATCATCGCATGTTTGGGATCGCACTTTATATTTTTCCCGAATTTATACCTGAGATTGGTCGACGTCTCTCGATCACCAATCACCTTTACACCATGCATGCTTCGAATGTTGCCGTGATCTGAAGTCAGAACAATCTTGCTCCCCAGCTTTGAGATCTTTTTCAGTATCTTCAATAACACTGAATGCTCAAACCATGACTTAGTCAGTGATCGAAACGCTGCTTCGTCAGGAGTAATCTCCTTCAAGATCTCCGAATCACTTCTGCTGTGGGCTAAAAAATCGACAAAATTGATGACAATCGAAACCAGCGGCAAATTGGAGAACGAAGATATGTTCCTGTACGTCATGTTTGCATGTTTCATATCGAGTATCTTAAAATATTTTGCATCTGATTTGAGCCGGATTCCGTTATCATTTAAAAGACAATCCAGTAATTGAGCCTCATACCTGTTCTGACTCAATTCATCGGGACTATCGATCATAAAATATTCAGGATGATTCACCTTTATCTCGTCCGGAAACAGCCCTGAAAATATACCGTTCCTTGAATAGGGTGTCGCCGTCGGTAAAATAGAAAAATAGTAATCTCGGGTCACATTGAAATCAGGATACAATAATTCTTCGATCACCAACCATTGATCTAATCGTAAGTTATCCATGACGATAAAGACGACATTTTCGCCATTCCCGATCAGAGGCATTACTTTTTTCAAAATGATATCGGTCGACAGCATGGGTCGATCTTCCGACCATATCCAGTCGCTGTAACATCGCTCGATAAATTTTCCGAACTCGATATTACACTCACGCTTCTGATCTAATAACGTCTGTCTGAGACCGAGTTCGAGATGATCGTCCAATTCCACTTCCCGCTCGACGATCTTCATGTAAATTTGAATCCACTCCTGCCAATCCATTGGGCTCATTAAAGCCTGAGATATTCGATTAAATTCAAACGAATATTCTCTGGAAATCCGTTCACTCGCAATTCTCTTGCTCTCGAGAATTCGCTTGCACGACATTAATATCTGTGACGGATTCACAGGCTTCGTGAGATAATCATCGATCTTTGACCCCAGGGCCTCTTCCATTATCGATTCTTCTTCACTCTTGGTGATCATAACAACCGGGAGTGACGGATTCATCTCCTTAATTTTTAAAAGGGCAGTCAGTCCGTCCATCCCATGCAACATTTCATCAAGCAAAATTAAATCATAACTTCTCTCATTTAAAAGGATCAAGGCGTCTTCGGCATTCGTCACCGGAGATATCTCATACCCTAAATCCTCTAAAAATATAATATGCGGACGCAATAATTCGATTTCATCGTCTATCCACATAATGCGATATTTTATATTCATCGTCTCATCACTTTTTACTCTGTATTATCTCTTCATACATAGCCACTGCTTCCTTAAAGGAGGTCGGTAGCTTACTCACTTTATTCTTCTGATAGTCATACCCGGCCAGAACAGTATACCCATGCGATACGAGTTCCTCTGAATCTTTATTCCTGATTTCGTATCGCATCGTAAAGCGAACTCGTGATAATTCTTCTATCCGTACGGCAATATCCAGCACATCCCCAACCATGGCCTGGGATTTATAGTCCACATGAGCCTCAAGCATGATCAAGCTGATCGACCTGCCGATATCTCTCTCAGATAAATGCAGGTTTTGCAGGTATCTCAATCGCGCCTCATGAAAAAACAAGAGGTAACGATCATTACCCACATGACCGCCATAGTTAATATCGGATATTCTGACATCCATTGTGGTGTGAAAATGATATGGCTCGTTCACCGACTTCCATTCCCTATAAATAATTTTTCAGAACTCGTCATCGTTCCCTCTGGTGACGAGATCACGCGAACGATTAAACAACCACTTCGGCAGTCTCATGATCCTGTGAGGTACTGACTCACATCGCTTCGGATTTTTTACCTGTTCGACTGATGCGATCCAACAAAGCTAACTACACCATCAAATAGATCAAAATTCGCCCATAATTCCGATGGTGAAATTTCTCACTTCAGCCATGTTGCGTTCGATCTGCGTATAATAGTAATCAAGCGCATTATTGACAGCCAATTGAATATCGATATTTCCGATGTGATATAAAAGTCGGAAATTTACGACCTTCTGTGGCACACGTTCGTCGTATCGGAATAACTTGACCTCCTCAATCCGGCTGGCATATCTGTAATCAGCATGTATTTCCCATGCTCCGAGAGCAAAAGAGGGATTAATGTGTGCGATCACTTTGGGTCGATAGGTCAGCGGTTGATGAGTGGTCAAATCCTCATGATCCATCACAGTCGCAGTCGCGTTCAGTCTAAGCCGGTTTCTCCACCACATACCAGCAGTCGTGAATTCAAGTCCCTGAATTCGTGCCTGTAACAGGTTTTGAAATTTTACAGACACCCGAATGTCCTGTGCGAATTCGATTTGGCTTTGACGCAAATCGATCTCGATCAGATTATCAAAATCATTGCGGAAAGCACCCAGCTCGACGAACCAATTTTTCGTAAGGTATTGTTTCCATCCGAAATCGTATGACCAGGATGTCTCCGCCTGTAGATCAGGATTCGATTCAACGACGACACTGGTGCTCTCGAAGTCGAGAAATCTCTCCGCGATCGTCGCGGCTCGGAAACCGCTTCCGGCAGATGCCCGTAGTATCGTATTTTCAAATGGTTTATAATTGATGCCTAGGCGGGGACTTATCAAATCCTGCGATAAACCGTCGATTAATTTATATTGATCGTATCGAATTCCTGGTGAGATTCGTATTTTATCGCTCATGCAGCGATATTCTAACTGGCCGTACAAACCTACCGAATACCCTTGATGATCTCCAAAATATTTCGTGTTTCCGGTATCCCATTTGAACTCCATTCCGTACGTCAGCTCTGTCTTATCTGTAGGCAGGAGATCGCCCTGTATTTCGGCGCCTAATCCCTTCGCCGGGTTGAAATCTGTCGATGTAACAAACTGACTCCCCATCAGCGACATGATGTACGAAACCCGAAATTGCAAGGCAGCCCTGGGCGATATGATCCAGTGATACCTCGTGTACAGGCTCGCCATCTTGATTTCACCGCGACTCCGCTCGTTGGATGATTTGACCTCGAATGGCTTCTGGGGATCATCCCATCCAACGTAGATTCCACCGATGTTGTAATTATATGAACCGTACATCGTCCACGTGGAACCGTTTTTAAAATTGTAATCAAACTTTCCCGTGAAATTCCAACGTTTGAAATCATCGACCTCCGTGTATCCGGTGGATATATGCCTCCCGGCCGATAACCTCATTCCTAGAGCGCCGTAGCGTTGATTATGGCTCACATCAAACCGGCCGAATGTCAACGGACGGTTCGTCCATTTCCACTGGTCGTAACGCGGCTCATCGTATTCACCCACCGTCAGCCTCACCAACGTCTTTCCCTCCTCAGTGGCCGACTTGGTGATGATGTTGATGACCCCTCCAAGAGCCGCCGTCCCCCAGAGCGCTGATCCGGCGCCTTTAACGACCTCGATCTGCTCGATGTCCAAAACCGGCAATAGATCCCAGTTGAACTGACCCGTATCGCTCGTCATCACCGGCACACCATCCAGCAGTAATAACGTACGATTCGCCGCTCCGATCGTAAAACCTGTCGATCCCCTGATGTTGACCTGCTCCCGAATAAAATTCACACCCGGTATCGTCTCCAATACCTGGTCCATTCGCAACGGATTTCGTTCCCGGATCTCCGGGGCGGACATAACCGAGACCGCTCCAGGCGCTTTGTCCAACTCTAGCTGCGTCTTGCTGGCTGTGACCACCAACGGATCGAAATCGATGACCGTCTCCTCAAGCGATAAGGTGACTTCCGCAGCCTCAGCCGCTTTGACGACGACATTTTTTAAAAAACCTGGTTTGTAACCGATCATCGTCGCTTTAATATCGTGACTGCCGATCGGAACGCCTTTAATTACAAACTCACCGTTTTTTTGTGTGCTGGAGCCTAAAAATGTCCCCACGATCTGTACATTCACGCCAGGTAATGCCCGACCCGTGACAGCATCACGGATCATGCCTGAAATAACTCCGGTCTCAGCGGCATAGGCAGTAGACATGGACAGTAAAATTAGGACTGTTGCTATAATCAATTTATCGAATTTCATATATCGTTGCATGCTTATCCATTTCAATTTGGTCGATTGCAAATTTACTCATTCCCGGAAAAATCGATCGATTCGAAATTCACGTGAATATCCACATGGTCAGCTTCTTCTCCGGATCGTACATCGATCGTTCCCGGCTGCCCTGGAGTCGATGGGTTCTCATAGACTCCCAATACGATCAGATCACTCAAATCTGAAATATTTTTCCCGATCCAGTACAGGACGATGTAGTTATACACACCCGTGTTCACGGCTAATTCGTAGTCCGAAGACTCCACGAAAAGAGACTGTGTGTAATCTACATTTTCGAATAACAGGTACCCGATCTCGCTGGTTGGCGCTATCGTATAAATCGCGAGTAACAGCAATTGCGTGTCCTCGGGCCATTCGCCTTCATAAGTAATATTGCCCCTGATCTTCGTATCCTTGGATACACGATCCCATATGGCGTATATATTGATGTCACTTGCTATTCTTTCCTCTTTCGACACCTCAACCGTAACAGGCAGTAACGATGATCCTTCCCCGGTGTAAAATCCCATTAGTCCGGTTAAATCCCAATCCTTATCCTTCTCCCTCCACACCAAACCGACTAAATCATAGTCAGTTGGCGAGACTAATATTTCATAGCTGATCTGATTACCCGCATTAAAATTTAAGGGTCCGGAACGCGATAGATAGAGGAAATTTTGCGGGTCTTGCGGCGGGAATTCTTTAATGGCAAACACCTCGATCCTGCCAGTATTTTCAGGTGGCTCACCATGCGCGAATAATATCTTACCCTTTATCTTGTAAGTCTCAGGCTTTAATCCATGATCTACCTCACATGAATACAACACGATCATCACTATACAAGAAATCAACAAGAAGAATACTATATTTCTCATACCAAATTCCTATTATTGCAAAAACATCATCTCATTGTTTTAATAATCCTACGCACCAAAGATGCAAATCCACAGAACGACACTGCGCTGTGATCAATTGATCATGTACTCATCAAATCACGTCTTCCTATGGTCACGCTTTCAAACGTTATGCTGCTGCTCTAAACGTAGTATATCCTGGCACTGATTTATAAAATGACACTTATCGAATTAACATGATTTTGATCACTGCATTATAGGATCCTGCAGTCAGCTTACTGAAGTATATTCCTGTAGGAACATGATTTCCATACATGTCCAGCGCATTCCAGCTATATGAATAATGACCTTCGGATAATTTTGTATCGACAAGTTCAGCGACCAGAGAACCTGTCGCATTGTAAATACTCAGGTTCACATGACCATCCGATGGGATTTGGAAACTAATGGTCGTATGCGGATTAAACGGATTCGGATAATTCTGGAACAGTTGAAAATCAGCCGGCTTAAGATCATCATTCTCAACGACTCTTGTGACAGGGGCAACGTATTCCTGAACTCGTGTATATATTGCAAAAGGATTTTTTAAATTTTCCGCTAACCAGGAGGCATCTTCATATCCATAATTCGCCGGAAGAAAATAATTATAATAAACGATATCTAAAATAGAATCATCTTCGATATAATCTGCCAGATCATCTTCAAGAATAAATCCATTGTCCCCGTACGACTTCATGTCTCCTGTATCTCTATCATAGTCCTCTTCACGATGACCCGTGGCATCTCCGCTGGGATAATCAAAATAATAGAGTTTTTTATAGTCGCCTAAATCAGGAACATTAAATACATTGACCAATGTTCCCTGGTCACCCGTAACCATTGTCCAATTTAATTCACCTGGATTAATCGAGTCATTGAATTCATCTTCTGCTGCGTCGATTAGTATACCATCAGGGTTGTATTCACTATAGAATTTCATTCCAGCAGCATTTTCATTCATATCCCAGGAAACTCGTATTGTATATACATCCGCTCCGACTTTACTGGCTTCCCCAATGGGAATATCGACTATTTTAAATGCACCGCTCCATGGATAGAAAAACAAGGTTTGCGTTAATGGTTCCTTTAAATCGAGCAAATCCAGTTTAAATTGACCATCCATATTGCGAATGATTCTAACCGGACCAACTTTCGCATACGCATCCGTGGCAGTAATCGCGTCTTCGCTTATATAGATCCTCCATAAGATGAAGAATCCAATCGCTCTAATCTTAATTCTGTCGAATATATCTTCTCCGCTTCCGTTGTGTATATGCACACCGCTCATCTGCCCGGTATGATCTGCTGCATCTCGGCCAAATTCAATCGCATAGTTTATTGTTTCTATACGATCATTTGTCTGGTCGTATGCCATCTGGTATGTACCAGGCACAGAGAGAGTGGAGTCCTCAGAAAAATATAGGTAAACGTAACCTAATTCGTTAGTAAGAGGATCCATTAGCTCTATCTCATATCGTATCGAATCCATACCATCTACCCAGTTCGAACTATCGGCTCTGTCACCAAGATCATCGACGAGAAATACCAATTCATCGTCCTCGTCCAATTTCTTCCTTATCGAATCCGGCTCCGGTTGAAAATAAATTAATTCAATTTTAACGTCAGAATTGACTTCATCGAATTGAAACGGGATCATGTTCCATATTTCATCCGTCTCATCATATGCATAGAGATAGAGCTGTGATAACTGTCTTCTCGAAAAACTATCCAGTGTATCACCTTTTACGATAATATGTTCATAGTTCCTGTTAATCCTGGCATAACTTATCGTCGTACTTAGCATCAGGATAACCAAAACAGTGAATAACCTATATTTATTACCCATCTATACCCTCATCAATTAATTCTTTCCATCTATTGTGTTTATTAAATTTACGCCATATTCTTTAAAGTTAATGAAATATTATTAAAAATGCAAGCCAATAATGTTGTACCGAAGAAAGACGGATGGGATAACCCTCAGAATAGAATAGAGTTATAGTCATTATTACCGACTGCGAATACTCTTGATTTCACGATTTACATTCCAGG
>JAFGOE010000082.1 GCA_016926625.1 Candidatus Zhuqueibacterota bacterium | reverse complement strand
TTGATTTTGCTGAAGTCCGATACCTTGCTCGCTTTGTTCAAGGCAGTCGATAATCAATCTGCCAGTATTCTCTCACTCGGTGACAGCGCGATACTGCTCAAAATAACGTCCGGATGATATTTACTGTAATTACCGGATAAAAGCGAGCGATCCACATTCGCGTAAAATGAACAATTTCCGTCCTGATCGAGTATCAATCCGTTAATCCTTCCGTTATGCTCTGCCACGAATAAAACTTCGCATAATAGTTTGCTGATGATATAGTCGTGACAGGCATGCAGTTGCAGCTGAAAATTTTCAGTACGAACAGTGATTAAAATTCCTTGATGATCACCCAATACAATCCATGGATGGATCTCAATGTTTAAATCAGATTTGGTCTTCGCGTTGTGAATCGTCAAGCGATAAGTTTCATTCTCGAAAAACCAATCGGTCTTCAAGCCAGTCGCAATTTTTTTGATGTCGTTTAATGTGAAGGTTTTTATCATACGTTTTCTACTCATGTTGCACGGATATCAGTTTGCTGAATTAAGTTTTTTGATATGGATGGCGCGGGGTCCCATCGCATCATTTTGGATCGAGAATTCAACTCGATCGCCGCACTGTAACGCTTTAAATTTCAATTGATCCTGGATTTCAGAATAATGAAAGAATACGTCGGCACCATGTTCATCCGTCAAATAACCGTATCCCTTACATAAATCGAACCATTTAACAATCCCGATTGCCATTGCATATACCTCAACTACCAGTCAAATCGTTACTAATATATTCAAAAAATGAAAATTAGTCAAGTCAATTCTGTTTTTAAATGGATGGAACCGCGCTAAAACATGATTTTTACTTGACTCGTGAGCTACTTTTTGATATATTCATATCTCAGCCCTTGTCGTCATACGCATCTGCCGATTCGTTTTATTCAAATTGTAACTGTCATCATAACGACGAAACTTATCATCCATATCAGGTTAAAAAAAAATGGTTAAAAGACAGAGTCATTTCTATGGCTTAGCCATCTCACCCGGAATCGGATTCGGGAAAGTGTGCATCTGGGGTCCGGCACCGGTCGTGCGGAAGAAGAAAATATCTGTCGACCAGGTACCCTTACAGCTGGATCGGCTGGCTAAAGCGTTGACAGCATCAGAAAAACAAATCCTTGAGCTGAAAGAGAAAGTAACCTCGAATCTCGGCAAAAAAGAGGCGAAAATTTTCGATGCCTATTCTCTCTTTCTGAACGATCCGGGCTTTGTCGCACAAATAGAGAAAAAGATCGTCGAATCGCGAGTCGATGTGGAAACAGCCTTGATTGAAGTGATCGAAGAATCGATTAAGGTATACTCCTCTGTGGACGATGTCTACCTGAAGGAGAGGATACAGGACATACGCGATGTGGGCAGACGAATTCTCGATAACCTGATTGGATTTAATCAGCAATGCAACGTGGACGGCGATGATGATATTATCGTGATCGCCGAAGAAATATCCGCGTCTCAAATGATGCATCTCGATCATTCGAAGATAAAAGGATTCATCACCGAAAAAGGGGGAGAGACGTCCCATACCGCAATTTTAGCACGGTCATTGGGACTTCCGATGATATCCGGGGTGAAAGACCTGTTCAAGAAGATCAACGCCGACATCTTTCTCCTGATGAACGGGTTCAACGGAGAGATTATCAAAGAACCGACTGAGGACATCGTATCGGCTGCTCATAAAGCATTTCCAAAGCTGATCATCACCGACGATGAGATCAAGCAATTAAATAAATTGCCGACGAGAACTCTGGATGGTCAGGACGTCGTTCTGATGGCGAACATTCGGTCGCAGGGAGATCTCAATTACGCGCAACATTTTAACGCCGAGGGCATCGGACTCTACCGCACCGAGATGTCGTTTCTAAATCGACAGACCTTCCCCAGTGAAGAGGAGCAATATGAGATATACCGAACCGTTGCCGAAAGTATCGCTCCATACTACGCTATCATCAGAACGGTCGACCTGGGAGGCGATAAGTTCAGTCCCTATTTCCCGGTTTTGAAAAATCGTGAAATGAATCCCTATCTGGGATTAAGGGCAATTCGTATATCACTCGCCAATCCGCGGGTATTCGAGGATCAACTGAGGGCTATTCTCAGAGCGAGCGCGCATGGGAAAGTCAAGCTGATGCTCCCCCTGATCTCAGGCGTCGAGGAGATCAAAATTACCAAGCGAATTTTGGCGGCGCTGATGAAACAGATGAAGATCGATGGCGTGCCGTTCGATGAAAATATCGAGATCGGGGCGATGATCGAAGTCCCCTCCGCCGTGATCGTGATCAACAGCATCCTGAAAGAAGTCGATTTCATCAGCGTGGGCACCAACGACTTAATTCAATATACATTAGCCGTCGATCGCAGCAATGAACTCGTCAGCCATTATTATGAACCGCTGCATCCGTCTATCCTGCATTCCCTGAAGACGATCGTCGATGCAGCCAACCAAGCGGATAAAGACGTGAGCATCTGCGGAGAGATGGCTGGTGATCTGAAATATACCCGGCTGCTCCTGGGACTCGGATACTATCACTTGAGTATGAGTGCTTTTTTTATCCCGCAGATTAAAAAGATCATTCGATCGATTCATCTCGATGAGGCGCGTGAAATGGCCTTCAGAGCTCTTCATGAGTCTGATCTGCGAAAAATTAAAAAGATACTGGAATGTTGATCCGTTTGCCGATCCGTGATCAATACTTCCTGCATATACCCGTGATCACTCTCCGATGATCTTTACCAGCACCCGCTTGTTCCTGCGACCGTCGAATTCACCGTAAAAGATCTGCTCCCACGGCCCGAAATCTAACTTCCCGGCGGTGATGGCGACAACCACCTCTCTTCCCATCAACTGACGCTTCATGTGTGCATCGGCATTGTCCTCACCAGAGTCGTTGTGCCGGTATTGCTCAATGGGTGAATGGGGTGCCAGTTTTTCTAACCAGTTGGCATAGTCATGGTGCAGACCGGATTCATCGTCGTTAATGAAGACGGAGGCAGTGATATGCATCGCATTGACGAGCACGAATCCCTCGCTTACCCCGCTTTCGCGTATGCACTTCTCGACCTCTCCGGTGATGTTGATGAACGCCAGGCGCGTATTCGTATTAAACCATAACTCTTTACGATAGCTTTTCATGTGTCTCATCCTGTTCTGTTGATTCAATGAGTTTAAAAATCTTCCAAATCTATCGGACTATCAAGAAGCCCTTAGACTAATAATCGATTTATAAAGCAGTACATCCTTCGCTTCTGTCAAGGTTAACAAGCTAATAACGTCTCTGCCACTATTTTGTACGGAGTGAAGTTTCACTCGCCATCATCATCTCTGTTTCCAGTTCTTCAGGAAGCTAATGTACATATTTATTAGTATAAATTCAAATCATTTTTAGCGGGATATGATCCTTCTTCTTCTGGTTCATACATCCGGATCCCATATATTGCTAAATTTTTTATTGATTTAAAGGATAAATTATCTTATGTTATACATACTGTTTTGAATTCATATTATGGTCCATTATTTTTTTCAGGAGAAGGTCATGCGGCATCTGTTTTCAAGTTTAATCGTCCTGATCTCAATGTCAGTCATTTTTCTCGGATCTGCATCGGATGATGAGAAAAAAGATATGGGAAATTCGACATATAAATACGTCGGTATCAAAAACTGCAAGATGTGCCATAACCGTCCGAACGCCGGGAAACAATTCGATATCTGGAGCAAGGGCCCCCATGCGAAAGCCTATTCAACGCTGGCGACCGACGAAGCCAGGGAAGTTGCCCGAAAGCTTGGATTGGTGAAAGATCCGCAGCAGGAGGACCAGTGTCTGCGCTGTCATGTCACTGGGTTTGGCGTTACCCAGACGCAAAAAGCATCGACGTATACGATGGAAGAGGGGGTATCGTGTGAAGCGTGTCATGGCCCCGGCTCCGTGTATCGGAATATGAAGGTGATGAAAGATATCTATGAGAAGAAAGTCGATGGGAAAGAATATGGATTAATCGAGCAAAACCAGGCGGTGTGCACCACCTGTCACAACGAAAACAGTCCGACGTATCGAGAGCTGAACTATGAGTTAGCGGTCAAATTACTCGCTCACCCCGTCGCACCAGTGACGCAGTGATAAATGCCAGAACCATGCGAGTTGCCTGCCGGAGGCGTAAACCTGAATCAATACGGCGATTTGCTAAATTGCGGAAACGACTTAAGGAGTAATATATATAAACGATAGGCCAGTATACCGCCTAATCCGCCAAAGATGAAGGCCGGTATCAATCCGATGAGTAATGGGACAAAAGGCACGTGCATGATGTAATACGCGACGATGAATGAACCCGATAAGTTTCCAAAGGCGGTGGGGATGGCGTGCAGAAACAGGTTTTCACGGGGTTTGATGAGCCAGAATAAACCATCGATGATCACGCACGGGATCAGATAGGTAAATATCGATAGAATGCCGTGTGATCCGTATATGCCCGTCATCATCACAATAACGCCTTCGAGTAACCCGACCATGGTCGCCGCTCCAAATCGGCGGACGACCAGCAGGGCTAACATCGGCCAGATCATATAGATTGCTCCTGATATGGATCCTCCAGGAATAAATAACAGCGTACCGATCAGTTTGCCGATCGGTCCGACCACGGGTTTTAACGCTAATCCGAACGCCGCCATCAAGGTGATGAACACGGCATCGAGGGTACTCAGTTTATTGAACATCGTCTTCTCCGCAACATTAAAAATTAATATACTAATTTTGCATGGCCATTGTCAATATTTATTAAATTTTCTTCGAGTCGCTTCGTGAAAAATAAGAAATCGGTTAACAGAATTCTCTTTCTGATCGGCATTTTAATATCCATCACTCTGGTCTATTTCTCCGTCGTCAACGTCGATCTCAATAAAGTCATCGCTGAGATTCGAAGCTCTAATTATGTCTATATTTTACCCGCCGTTCTCATCATGTTTGCGGGCCATTGGCTGCGGAGCATTCGCTGGAAGATGCTGCTGAGTCCGCATCAGCCCATCGCGACCCGGCATCTGTTTTCTGCGCTCATGATCGGATACCTGGGGAACACCGTTCTGCCTGCCCACATGGGGGAGTTGATTCGATCCTATATCATCAAGAAGAAAACGGGATTACCAGGTTCCCTGGTGTTCGGTACCATCGTTCTGGAACGTTTTCTCGATGTTTTATCCCTCATCATCATCATGATCGTCACTCTCATGGTCTATCCGTTCCCTGGCTGGCTATATCGCAGTGCGCTCGCCGTCACTATCTCCATTATCGTACTTCTCGTGCTCTTTACCCTGTTCAAAGCGAAAGGCGATGTACTGCTCTCGATTTTCTCGAAGTCTATCGGTCTATTCTCTGAACGAATGGCGAAAATTTGGTCGTCGAAAATTAAAAATTTCGT
>JAFGOE010000017.1 GCA_016926625.1 Candidatus Zhuqueibacterota bacterium | reverse complement strand
GGCGGATTCCAGTAAATCATGGATAATGCAAATATTAGGATGATTCAATGCACTGGCAGCTTGCGCTTCCTGCAAAAACCGCGCACGGTCAGATTCATCTGTCTCTAATTTCCGGTTGAGAAACTTAAGGGCAACGATACGCTTAAGTTTGATATCCTCGGCTTTGAAAACTATCCCCATCGAACCCGCACCGAGTTTTTCGAGAATTTGGTAATGTAGAATAGTATTTCCGATCATACGTTTAAAATACCGGATATCGTATGATATATAGAATTGTATTTATTGATAAGATTTTAAGATGGTGGCATGTTAGGTGAAGGAAGAAGTCATGATCATCGATATCGGAAAACCGAAAGGGTATATATTGAATTCAAATCTTATCATTGGTGATAATGTCTATTAATAATATAACAAATTTGTACCAAATGTCAACATATATTTGGTAAAATGCGGCATTTTTGTACCTCAATATAAGAGGCGTTGCATACACCGTTGCATTCGGACGTGTCGAATTTGAAATTTCTATACTGACTCATGAGAACAATAAGTATTGCTTTTATTTTAATTTATTCGTAAGTTAGATCGTTCGGGTTCGGTCGACTTCCTTAGCTGCTTAATTTCTTAAATTTACCCATTTACCGGGATAAATCGGATTATTTTCTTTTCTGTTTTATCCGATCAGAGTCCGCTGAATCCGCTTGATCAACGAGGCCGCTAATGACACGAGTCTGGATCTTTATTATTTGCATATTTATTCCTCACTCAGCTTTCGGTGCTGACTATTATGTCGACAATGTGAACGGAAAGGATAATAATGCCGGCACAAGCCCCGGACAGGCATGGCAAAGCATCTATAAACTCAATACAACGACTTTTTCCCCCGGCGATCATGTCTTGTTCAAGCGTGGTGGTATCTGGCGCGATCAGTTAAAAGTCACGAATCCCGGCACAGCAACTGCTCCCATTGTATACGGTGCCTACGGAAGCGGTGTAAAACCTTTCATATGCGCTGCTCGACTACTCACCAATTGGAATCCCCATTCCACAAACGTTTGGAGCATATCGACCAGCTCACCAAAACAGGTGTTCTTCGACACGAAACGGGGTACTAGGAAAAGTTCAGTAAGCGCGCTCAGCAATACCTACGACTGGTGCTGGGACGATGATGTCCTGTATGTTGTGGCAAACATGGACCCTGATGATCTTTTTCGCTCACCGGGCGTCGAAATGTCAGTGGAATTTTATGCGGTGTTTATTCGGTCGAGTTACATCGTTTTGGAGGATATACGCGTGGGGATGGCCGAGGGGGATGGGGTTTTGGTAACCGAGGGGGCTGATCACGTGGTTATTCGGGATGTTGAGAGCAGCGGTAACTACTGGACCGGTATCAAGATCAGCGACAGCCAGGCGATCAGCAATGCCTGCTCCATCCATCAGTGCACGATATTCAATAACGGTGCGTCCGGTATCGCTCTCACGAATATCGAGCACACGGTTATTTCTAACAATAACGTCACACAGAACTGTCGACTGGAGACAGGGGAGGAGCAGCATAGTTGGGATGCTGGTATCAAGATGACGGCCACAGGATCGCGTTCCAACATCATCGAACACAACATCAGCTCTAAAGCCTCCAACGGTGCCGGAATCTGGCTTGACTTCTGTGGCAGAGGCAACGTCATACGGTATAATCGTATCTATGACAACGTCGACAACGGCATCTATAATGAGATAACCAGCGGTACGCAGATTTATTACAATCTATCCTACAATAACACGGGCTCCGCCACGGCATCAGGTATCTGGATCTCCGGAAGGGCAGGGGATCCGCCCTACGGGGGAGATGCCGACGATAATATGGTCGTCAATAATGTATGCTATGGTAACGGAGGATTTGGCATACTATTGCATAACGACGATGGCGTGCCCGGAAATACCGAAAATAATTATATTTTGAACAATATAGCGATCAATACCCGTACAGGTCCTAACCTGCGGGTCGGCGGCGCGGCGGAAAAATCAGTGAATACGATCGAGCATAACTGTTTCGGTCCCGAATCATCCCGATTTATCGAGTGGGGTTGGAATCATTACCTGCACACGTACGACGCGTTTGAGAACGCCTACGGCGGACCCACATATTCCGTCGAAAAAGCGCCGCTGTTTGTCGAACCATTGAATGATGATTTCCATTTACAACCCGAATCACCCGCCATAGATGCTGGTACAACGCCTGTGCTACGGATCGATATGGATATGGACGAGACGGTAGTGCCGCAAGGCACGACGATTGATGTGGGTGTGTACGAGTTTATACCCTCTGCGCCACCTCCGCCTATGACGTACTGTCGCATCAATTGCGGAGGATCCGCCTATACAGATAAACGGGACAGGCAGTGGAACGGCGACCAGGCGTATTCCGGCGGCGGATATGGCTATGTAGATGGCTCGATCTCGCTGACGCAAGACCCGATTACCGGGACTGAGGATGATCCCCTGTATCAAACCGTACGCAACGATATCAGTGCGTACCGCTTCACCCTCGCTAATGGGGACTACATCGTTATTCTGCATTTTTCGGAAATCGATTTTACGTCACTAGGCGCACGAGGGATGGATATCTATATCGAAGGGAAAAAACAGATTGCGAATCTGGATGTCTTCGCTGAGATGGGGCACGATGCCGCGCTCAAGATCAATATCCCGGATATTCGAGTAAACGACGATCAGTTGGATATCGAATTCAACGCGCTCGCACATGTCTCCGCGGTTTCGGCGATTGAAGTGTACAATACTGACATGCTCGACGATACCACGCCGCCATCGCCGCCAGATCAAGTCAAGGTAAGTGTACCTTAATTGTGCCCTTCGAGCTTAAAACATTCGCTTAATTTTCAAATCTTCTTTTTACCCAATTGGCTGTGCAGAGAAAGTTTAATGATCCGAGCCAGGAAGAGCGGATTCCCGATCAGATATCGGCGCCATAGGGCTTTCGGATCAGCGAGGAGTCGGTACAACCATTGGAGTCCCATGCGTCTGAATATCACCGGCGCTTCTCTCATCGAATCAGCGTAAATTTTAATGGTACCACCACCGATGCCCCACACGATGGCCTGGGGACAGGCCTCGCTCGCTAGAGCACCGATGAATTCAGTGCGCGGAGTTCCCATTCCGATGAAAATGAAGTCCACATCCTGAAAACGTCCCAATTGCTGTTGGTAATACTCGTCGCTTTGATATCCATCGAAAGCAGCGATCAGCCGGCAATGCCGGGAGGATGTTTCGATATTGTTTTTCGCTGCTATGACCTCTTCGGTTGAACAGCCGATGAGAATACCCCGGTTTAAGGGCATGGTATCGTCCTGAAGAAACGCCCGAAATGCTTCGGTAGCGTTGCAGCGACTCCTAATCTTCCCGGCGAATAACCTCGACGCCCACACGATCGCCATCCCGTCCGCAGTCACCATCCTGGCGGAATTCATGATGTGACGGAGTTCATCGTTTGTGTAAGCCAGATTAAAGATATGCGCGTTCATCGTTAGTATGAGTCGCGGTAGTACGGAATGGTCATTTAACAGAAAGCGTAACTCGTCCAATTGCTGCGTGATGCTGTGCGTTGAGCATTTGATGTGACCAAACCAGACATCCTTTGATACGTGATCTTTATCGTTCATGTCTGCTCAACTTTGTTTTTGGTCGATTGCACTGTGATAAGCGTTCATCAGTTTTTCATAGTAGATATCTTCGCTATATTCTTCCATCATTTTTTCCCGCGAGTTTCGTCCCATTTCCTGGCAAAGCTGAGGGTCATTCCATAGCAGGCGTATTTTATCCCTCAGATCTTCCACATCTGCGGGTTTTACCGTAAGTCCCTCGACGCTATTCGTGATAATCTCATTGAGCGGCCCGATGTCGGTCGTAATAATGGGCAGGCCGTAACTCATCGCTTCAAGAAAAATAATCGGGAAACCTTCCAGGCCGAGGCTGGGCACGATAACGAACCTGGCTCCTGTGTACAATTCCGCAAGTTCCGGTTTTTTAAGAAAACCTGTAAACGACACGTTTACGGGAGCAGCCTTTTTAAAAGAATCATATAATGGTCCTTGCCCGGCAACCTTCAAACGGATATCAGGACAGAGTGACATGGCCTTTAGAAGAACATCCAGACCTTTCTCAGCGCTCAGTCGACCTGCGAAAACAGCATAGCTCCCTTCAGACGGATCGACCGGAATCTCCTGCATCGGTATCGTGTTGGGCACCACCATCATCTTGTCTCCACAGAAACCAGCGTTGATCAGCCGCTTTCTGGCAAATTCTGTTAAAACCAGAAATTGCGAAACATAGTTGTTATAAAGGTTGAACCAATCGGCGGACAAACTTCGAAGTGAGTACGCCAGACTTTCGAAGGAGTTGCCTCTGCAATTTTTTATAAAACACCAGTAATAGCGTCCGCCAGAACAAAGCTCACATTTTTCTCCGTTTCGCCAGTGCTTCAGAACAGGACAGGTCAACCGATT
This sequence comes from Candidatus Zhuqueibacterota bacterium, assembly GCA_016926625.1. Taxonomy (GTDB): domain Bacteria; phylum Zhuqueibacterota; class Zhuqueibacteria; order Thermofontimicrobiales; family Thiofontviventaceae; genus Thiofontadaptatus. Next base: position 24,796 of record JAFGOE010000017.1, on the reverse strand, counting down.
GTCATGACATGTCAGCACGACGGGCACCCCTGAACGGCGGCATTCCGGGAAAATCCATGGCGAGAAAAAAGGATAAATTTCATGGACATGCACGATGTCCGGTTTGAATCGAGCTATCTGTTTCGAAATGATCCGTACACCAGTCGGCGAATAGATTCCACATGCAAACGCTCTCAGCTTTCCATCCAGCCCGCCAGCCAGTTTCCGACTGTCGAGAATTTTTAGTCTAACCGTATGACCTCTATGCATCAGAAGTTCAGTCGTGTGTTGTGCGACAAATTCTGAGCCTCCGCCGTACCGATGCCAGTTAAGTATTTGCAGTATCTTCATATTTATTCGGTCTTCGCTTTCAAGAAGATCTTTCGCTCTTTTCGAAATTCAAGTTTGCCCAGAAACCTCTCCATCGGAAATAAGTTGGGTGATAGTAAATTCAACGTCCGTGTGATGTATGCATAGGTTCTCAGAAGCCGATATTTATATTCTGATCGCAGTTTGCCGTTACCGGTCACATAGGCGAAGAGGTACTTCGGGAAATGAACAAGTAAGGACTGCCCGATCCGGGCCAGGCAGGCGAAAACCGTTTTCATCATGCCCCATTCCAGATAATCGCGATGGGCAAAGTTTTCCCCGGCACGTAATGACGCCCAATACAGATAGCTCGGTTCGGTACGGTATGCTGGTGTGATATGATGGACGATTGCATGAGGTGTGTACCAGGAATCGATATTCGAATCTCTTAACCGTGAGGCCAACTCGATATCCTCACCTCCGCGCACGAGCGACTCATCAAAGAAACCGACGCTAGCAAAGATATCCGTCAGAAGAAGAATATTACCGGCAGCCGGAAACTCCTTGCGTTTACATTTTCTTATTTCGTTTCCATGATCAATCTCTCCCAGCAAAAGTCTGTCCGTCAGTGAAAGATCGATCTGAGTGTCGATCAGTTTAATGAGACGCTTCCCGCCCACACAAAGGGCGTTTTCACTCTGTGCACAATCGAGCATGTTTATCAGCCAGTCCGGTTCAGCAATTTGATCGTCATCGAAGTAGATGAGCCATTCGGTTTCTACGTTCTTTAGACCAACATTTCTCGCTGCAGCGATTCCTTTACCGCCGCCTTTAATATATCGAATCGGTATCGATGATGTGCTGCTGAGCCCGAGAACAACGTCCCGTGTGTCGTCGGTCGAGCGATCATCTACCACTAAAATTTCATAGTTTAATCGTTCGTTCGTCTCCTGGTTTATCAAGCTTTTCAGTGTGTCGGAGAGCATCGCGGAACGGTTGTATGTACAGACGATAATCGTAATTTGAGCGTTTTCGGTTTTTTTATTCATAGTTAAATCCCATATACATGAATGCGGACAAACATAAAAACATGATCATGCTCGGGAAAACGACTCCCGACTCCAAAAATCCGTTAAAAATACAAAAAAGAAGTACCAGCGATATGAACAGATACCCCATGTTAGAAGATAACTTAAAATAATTTACCGCTCGAATGAAGCCTCCGAAGAGCAGCACGATATAGATGATGCCGCCGATAATACCTAATTGTAAGGCGATTTCGATGTAGGCATTATGACTTTCTCCGATCACCCAGTTTTGTTGGGCCGATATTCGGGCTATCCGTTGATCTGTCCAGAATGCACCGTAACCATACCCCTGAAGCGGACGCTGATTGATGTAACTGAGGCAACTGGTCCAGAGAGGGGTGCGACCGGTTAACGACGCCACACCATCGGGTTCCTCTTCTCTCCCCATCAATGCGGCGTCTTCGAAGGCGGGGAGAAGCACATCTCCGGCAAAAAGTGTTAGCAGGCAGAAGGCGATAATCGATATGAAGATGATGGAAATTTTAAGCGTCTTCGTGAATACGAATATCGCATAGATGAGAAGGACAAGAATCACGCCGACGAATGATGTACGTGATTTGGTGAGAAACAGCAAAATGAAGGCAATGGCAATGGACAATAAAATCAGTTTCCTGCTCTTTAACTCGCTCCGATATAAACAAAGGCCGCTGATGATGGTCAGTGCGCAATTCATTCCCTGATGATTCGGGTGCAAAGTACCGGCAAACCGGTAATCGCTCTGTAGCGGCACGAATGTCGAGAGTGATATCTCGGTTAATAATCCGAAAATACTGTAGATTAGTGTGGCTAAAAATAACCAGATCATCATCGCGTTCATGGTGAATCGTTCCGCAAATGCAAAACTGGCAGTGGCGATGAAAACGATAACGATCACCCGCCGGAGGGTCAGACTGAAGTCATCCGACCATGCCAGACTGTGGATAATCCAGACGAAGAAAAGAATGACGAGCCAACCCAGATAGCCGTCGATGCGGATGGACTTACGGTTATTTCTGAATAGACTGAGCATCGCGATGCCGAATAATATGAAAAAACCGAGCTTGCGTTCCATCCTGCCCTCGTTTACAACATCGGTTGCAACTGAGAGAGAGCCCTTGCCGCGCAATGAGCTATGCAGACTATGCCCGTCGATGGCGTAGAAGAGAATGATCAGCAAAAGAAAAAACAGCCACTCTCGTTTCAGTATGCACGTAAATGAATTTTCTGTCATCCTGTTTATTGATTCCTGTTTCTTCGTTACAGTTATTCGCAAGGACGATCTACGTCCCGGATACAGCCCGGTTTTCTACATCGAATAACCAGAAGTCCTCATAATATTGTCGAACTGTTCGAATATTTTACTCCACGAATAGGTTTTTGCCGTCTCGATGAGTTGCGATCGTTCATTCTTACTGAATGTCAGCGCCTTTTCTAAGCCATCGGTAAATTCCTGCGGACTTTCACAAAGAATAGCATAAGGTGCCATGGCCTTCATCGCTCCGTATGCGACTGAGACGATCGGCAGTCCGGACGCAATGTACTGGTAAAACTTCAACGGACGTTCGACGTGTTGTATATGTGATATATCGGTGAACGGTATCAGACCGATGTCCGCGTGCTTCATGTACGCCGGGATCTGTTCGTATGGCCTGGTTCCTAAAACATGCACATTGTCAGGCAACGACGCAGGGATATTTCCTGAGCCAATGAGGACAAACGAGATATCCTTTTTCGCATTCGCCGCATAGAAAAGAAGGTCCCAATCGAACCATTGTCGCATATTTCCCACATAGAGTGCGATGGGAGTCGGTATGTAGATGTATTCCTCCGGCATTTCGTAACTGGCTAAAAATCGTTCGATATCGACACCGTTCGGTAAAAGGTATACTCCGTCTGAATTACCCCGTTTCTTTACTGCCCTGTCAAGCAGGGGTTTGGAGACCGCTAATATCAAATCGACTTTTCGTATCGCCTCTTCTTCCAGCTGTGCTAATCCTTTGCTGATCCAGGGACTGGCAGCCGAGACCAGGTCATTCAGACGGTAGATGATGAGGTCCGCCCGGATGTGCGGGAAAAATTCAATTCCCATACAGTCAAAGATGAACGCATTGAACAGCCAATCCTTCGATAGTTTTCGCAGGGATGGATAGGTAAAATTCAGATAATTTTTAGAGACAAAATAGGAGTCGAGCAACGGTGTGCCGGCGCGGGAATGGATGAAACTTAGGATCGTCTGGGATGTCACGGAGTGTCCATTTTCGAATGCCTCTACTTTGCATCCCTTCAGGCTCTCTTTCAGACGATTGAATTTGCTGCCGAACCCCTTCGGATCCAGGAACGACAAAAGCGAAATTTGAGTGAGGAACGCCACCGAATAATGATGCTGCAAAAAGTGTTCGGCAAAGAAGTGCGTGCCTATCTTGTAGGAATCGTTCCATACGATGTTCGATGCAATTGCAATATTTCTGTCGTTCATCAATATCTACCTTTATCTTTATGTCTTATGTGTGCGTCTCATGCCTCGGATGAAAACATATCAAGCAGCTCGGTGTATAATTCGCTGTATATCGAATTTTGATAAAATGAATTATTATGCCACAAGATGACGAATTCTCCCTGATGCTCTTTCGTCTTCCTGAACAGAGCTTCACAATAACTCAGTGCCTCTGATTTATTTAAATTCATATAGTTAGGTCGCAACAAGGATACGTCCATGACGATGAGCGGATGTTCTGTCATTCCCATAAGGCACAAATTCATTGGATCGAACAGGAGGATAGGGCGGCTAACTCCCAATCGAAATCCGCATAAATCCGGGTATCCCATGGAATAATCGTTCTCGATCCCAATCTTTGATAAGGACATTCCGTCTTCTACCTTATTCCAGCGTAAAAAGTGGTAGCGTAGATCTTTTATGGATCCGCCAATAACCGATTCTAAAATCTTCTTTTCTTCGATGATCAGGTCGACATCCTCACCGGCTTCATAGCTGGCATGTAGTCCGATCGTTCCGCCTCGCTGTGCGATTTTTGAAATTAGTTTACGTACGCTGCTACTTCTGATATCATAGTCGGACCCGAATTGTCCGTGCGCACGACTTATAAAGAAATAGATTATTTTTTGATTTGTGGCCAGGTCAAGCTTCAACAAAGTGTCGAAATTATCATGTGGATCCTTTGCTATACCAATAAGATAACCGAATGCCCTCATAAAATGCTTAAAGGATTTTGTTCCATAGAAGAAACGCAGCATTTCAGTTAATGGGCTATTCCACTGTTCGAAATAGTGAATTGTATCCACATCATGGGTCAATGTCAATGAAAATTTTCGTTCAGGTGGTTTTACATCGACACCCAGATTCCTGAACCAAATCGAAATCAGCTTTGCGTATTCATCTACGATTGGGGTGTCAATAAATCCGGCACGTCCGGGCAGTGAATCGCGTCCGGGAAAGCGACCGTGCTCGTCCCGGACTGTGTGTCGTACCATCTCTTCGTAGCGGGTGACCATAAAATACGTGGCTGAGATGAAGTCGCAGTAACAGCGGATGCGGTTTTCGCTGCGGAGAACGTCCGTAGTACCGTAGAGCACGGGTAGATCGTTCTCCTGGGGTAGTGGCTCCACAGGTAAAGATGCTTCAGTCCCGTAAAGCGGTCCGAATAATCTCGAATCAGGTACGATTTGTATTACTGGTGCCGATGTTTGTATATCAGATGCGCCATAGAAGATGATTCCGCCATAATTCTCAGAATTGATTTCCTCATTTAAGTACGGACGGATCGTAGGCGAGTCGGTGAATCCGCCCAAAAGAACATCCGCTGCATATTGAATTGCAGAACTGTAACTGTCCTCTTCATACAAAAATAGAATATTATTCGGTCTGGTTATCGCTGCCACCAATCAGATCTCCGTGCTGATAATTCATTCCTTGACGATCTACACGAGATAAACCGATCCCCAATGATGTCATATTTTAAATCCTATATTTATCATCATTAGCAATCAGTTAAAAAGATCGTTTTAATGATTGCTTTAAGTTCTTTGTCTTACTGACTAGCAAATTCTTACCTGCTGCGATGCTCCTGACGGGCAGCGAGCGGTTATCTTTCATAATGGTGAAGTAGGGTGTCTGTATCGCACCGAACTTCCGGTAGTAATTTTCTACATCATGGATCATAGAACCTTCGAAATCCCACCGCTGTGTGTACTTTGCGACGTATGTAATCGCTTCTTTTTGTAGTAAAGTTCCCGCACCGCTGCTGCGGAAATCAGGATCAGTGGAACAGACGATCCCGTATGCCGATTTGCGATCGAAGATAACAAAGATCGCTGCATGAATATTCTTATGTTCGTCCATGGCATACCATGTTTTACCACAATCAGTTTGATGAGCTGTTTCATAAATTGCTTTAAAGTAATCGAAATCATATAAGATCTGTTCGCCTTTTTTCTGCAGTGTTAATACATGGTTATCATATAAATCCCTGGCTGATAGATCGGTATGCACGGAAACGATGTTTCGCGCCTTATTGATGCTCGTCCTGGTCGAAGATGCAAATTCAGCGTACACTTTATTCAGATCAGTCAGATCCGGAATGATGTATGTATAACGGGTCGTCTGAGTGTAACCCGCCCAATAGAACGGCAACCAGTTGGTAAAATTGTAATGAAAGTTCATCCCGAAAACATGGAACCTGGGAATGGCATTGGCGAGTGCAGTCAGCACATTCATCTCATTCGATAGTTTCCTTGTATAACTCCCATCGTTAATTGGGGCTAACAGAGCGCCGAGCACCTGGGTCAGCGGCGGCATGTGTATTCTGGTAAACCCACGAAAATGATAGATGGGTAATGGCATACCGGCAAGAATCCGCCCGTGCTGTCTGAAAATAAATATCTGGAATCCTTGAGTGCATACGCTTCTCAGCCACCAGGATCGGCAAAAGATGCTGCCCTGCGGCGATTCGTCGACAAAGCGATCCCATTCGTCGAGTGAATCGGACGAAGTGAGGATTTCGATGTCATAAGAAGATGAATTCGGCATGAAGAGTACCCCTGTGGTTAATTAAACATCAGCCTATGAATTAATAATCGTTTAACCATCATTTTTTACGATTGAACGAGTTTAAGAATGCAACCATTTGTTCCAGCTCTTTTTTCTCGATTGAAGTATACATCGGGATATTTAAAGCAAGGTTTGCGATCTGCTCACTGCGCGATAATAAAGCCCTGTCATGAGATACTATTCTGCGATAGGGTTGCATCAGATGAACGGGGCGCGGCCAGTTATAGTTGCCCAGTTCAAATCCTGCTTTATTCGCCGCATCGGATATTTTGGATAATGGCAATCCTGTTTGATTCATGACCGTATATTTTAAGAAAGCCGGCCTCCTCTCCGTATCGATCACGGGCAAACGGTACAGACCTTGATCCAGGTGTTCTGAATAATATGCTGCGTTCCTGTTTCTTTTCTGTACTACTGAGTCATAATCACGCAACTGGTTTAGTCCGAATGCAGCCCGCAAGGAATTCATCAATAGATGATGATGTTCGATTTTTGCACTCTGCGGCAGTTTGGCCGGAATAAATCGCCGTGTCAGGTTTTTTGTCCTGTAAAATGACTTGCCCATGATCGAACGTATCGAACAGTGGGGTAGAAGCCCTTGTCGTTTAATATGATCGTGTGTCATCATCGCGAGTTCATCTTCAGATTGCACTTCCTGAATAAACTGGTCGAGCATCGATGATAATGACGGATTAGTTTTTAATAATCTAACACCGAGATCGATCGGTAAGTGTTGCTGGTAAACCCTTTTATGGGTTAGCAGATACTGCAGCAGCAACGCGTAGATCACTTCCTTTTCTCTTGTCAGGGTCACCCGTTCATACTTGTTGACCAACGCATCGATGCGATCAATCAGGTTAGGATTGTTCACGACGAGCATTCCGCCGTTACCCGTCGTTACGGGCTTGTCGTAATTGAAACTAAAGTAAGCCAGATCACCGAAAGTCCCGACATGTTTCCCCTTATATCTGGAACCCACGCTATGAGCACAATCTTCGATGAGATAACATTGTTTTTTCGTTGTTATCTCCTTTATTTGCTCGAGTTGGCAGGGAATTCCATAGATGTGTGCGACGATAACGGCCCTGGTCCTTGCTGATAATTTTTTCTCGATATCGACGGGCGACACCTGGAAATCATCTAATGAGCTGTCGACGAGTACCGGTAAGGCTCCGACCTCCAATATCGCATCGATAACCACCTGGCATGTTAGCGATTGCACGATGACCTCATCCCCGTCATGAATGCCAAGGGCCTTCAACGCTAAAAATAGAGCAGTGCGACCCTGATCAACGGCAACGCCATAGGGTGCTCCGACCAGGGCAGAAAAAGCTTTTTCAAACTGCATGATGGTATCGACATCTTCGTGAGATGATTCAGTCAAACAGGATCTAATGAAATCAATATTTAATAAAGGTCTAAACCGGACTAACATAATGTCTACCAAATTTCTATATTATGACGGCTATTAATGGAAAATTTGTCAATTCTCACTATTTTTACATATATTGTTAGTTATGATGATAGAGTGCCATAATCCACCCCTTCTGTCTTTTTTTTACAGTCAGCACATGACTCAAAAAATGAACCACTTTACTCCTCATGGAATTTATATTAGCATCGACTGTATGTTGTTGAACAGAAAAATAACCACATTGAGGACAAATAGCAAGGTGAGGAAAACCATGACCGATAATTCTCAATCGCTTTGCTCCTTTCATCACAAACATAGGATATGTTTTTATTATCGGTCGACAAAATTTGAACTTCTGTATATGAAAGTAATGAAAACTATTTTTTAATGTCAATAATGTAAACGAACGGACATGTCGACTCTGATGAAATTTGCAGCCGCAATACGGACATGTCAACAAATTATGTTTAATTGCTTCATGATTTGGTACGGTGATAATAATATATTTGGCAGCTATTCTCTCTATTTCTTTGAGCGCTTCTGCATATACATCAAATGGCAAGTGTTCCAATACTTCACAGCAAATAACTAAATCAAAGCATTGATCCTTAAAGGGTAAACTATTTATTCTACCTAGTACTTTTATTGTGTTTACACATTTTAAAGCTTCCAGGCTTATGTCAAGACCACAAGTCATCTTATCTTTTGAAATAATTCGATTTATTATTTCTCCATTACCACATCCTAAATCAAGGATAGAAGTACAATCCTGAGTAATTAATGATAAGGTTTCAATCCGCCGTATCTCTTCTGAAGCAGATATTTCTTGTTTTTCTTCATGATAAATTGCCCAGGCCTGGTCTTCGTATTCTCTTAAATCTAGTGACATGATGTCCTCCAAAGCGTTACATTTTTTTTCCATTGTTCAGGTATCTTTTCGATTATAAAGCTTCCTATAGCATTTTGAATAGTATAATCGAAGCGATATAAGCCCCACAGGTATACGATGATTGAAAACACCAGAGTCACAATAAGAAGAAATATATTTCTCCAAGCATAGGCGAAACAACAGGCGGGTGTCAAAAGTAAACATGATATACTCACATATTTTAGCAGCATTTTTGCGGCCCATTGTAATGACACTCCACTTTTTTGAAGCATCCAGCCTAACAGAAGTCCATAGGCGACAGTACTGATCGCGCTGAACATGATTAACGCTAATCGCGGGCCCCCTAATTTAGCGCCGATGATGAGTCCCAGTAACCGCAGTGTGACGAAGCTGACGTTCCAGACCAGACCGATCTCCTGATATTTCAATATTGAGACGATCGGACTTGCTGGTGTGCTCACAAAGAGGAAAATTAAAAATATACTTAAGATCTGTGTGTAAACTCCTGCCTCAATCCATTGTGATCCGAATGCGAAGCCGAAGAGAGGTGCCCCTAATAGACCTAAAATAACCATCGGAAATATTCCGATTTGAATGAGCCGACGGAACAGATTACTGACGATATTGGATAATCCGCGCGATTCATTATACTCCTTCGCCGCCGCCGGGAAGAAGACCTGCGTAATCGAGGAACTTAACAGCACCACCGGAAGGCTGATGAGTCGGTATCCTAGCGAATAGTGTCCCACAACCGTGGTTGAAAAATAGATGCCCAGAATAATAATGGGCATCTGAGTCGAAAGCGTGTTGATTAATGCGTCCCAGGTGCTGAAGATCGGAAACTTCTTATGGTCCACTGCTACTGACCACAGAGTCGCTCTATCGAGATGGGCATCCCTGAAAGCCGTGATTAGATTTTGTCTCATGAATATCAGAAGTAGTACTGAGCTGATGATCACCGTAGTAAAATATCCGACGATAAGACCCGCTGCCGATGCTCCGATGATGATAGCCCAGAGAATGGGGATTGTTCTGCCGACAAATTCGGCGCTGAAATCTGACACGGCGATGGTTCCGAAGCGTTCGTTACGTGCTCCCCAGTATTTTAACGAATTTTCGATACCAATGATAAAAACAGCTACAGGAAGAATCCAGAAATAGCGCTTCAATTCTGGTGCATCAAATCCATAAGCCAGCTTGTCTTTAACGAAAGGAACCATCACCAGTACAATGATCGAGATGATGAGTGCGAACAGCATACTTAAGGTAAAGCTAGCGCTCGCCTCTTTTTCGTTCTTTCCTAATGGGATGGATAGCTCATAGCGCAGACATGTGACCACACCGATGGCGCCGGCGATCGACATAAAGATCTGTCTGATGCCGAAATCACCAGGAGAAAACAGACGTGTTATGATGGGCATCGTGATAAATGCCATCATCTGCGTGGCGACTTTGCTCGACAACAATTTCACGATACTTGTACTAAACGATTTTTTCACATTACCCCCAGCTGCTTAATCTTTAGTTGCGATAAAGTCGACACGAAACCTGACAGTCCCACCGTGGCTCAGTTGAACCATGGTTGACCGGTAACTCCGTCATGTCACTTACATTAGTGAAGTTCAGAAAAAAGTTGGAATCATTGTGTTAATACATGGTTCGTCGATAGATCATTCGAGGGATGAAGAATCGACGTTTATTCAATACCGCCCCTAAAAGTGTAATACTGCCTGACTCCAATTCTTCCTTCGCTTGTTTCACGGTTTGCACCCTTGTTTTATTGGCTTTAATCACCATAAGCGCTCCATCGGTCAACCGGCATAATTCAATGGTTTCAGGATGGCCGAGTACGGGAGGGGCATCGATGATAATATATTCATAGCTCTCTCGCAGCCTACTGAACAACTTATTCATTTTATCAAGATTCCAGATATCCGGATCGGCTCCGTTCTCTCTGCCGGATGTAATCAGACACAGAGAGTGATTTGATAATGAGCGGATGTAAATTCGATTTTGTAATTCATCATGTGCAAAATCTGTCAATCCGGGGATAGCTGGTGTCTTAAACATCCGTTGGAGCGATGGCCGGGTGAGATTGCCGTCGATCACTAAGATGCCATGACCCTTAGAATTATGGTTATTGTTGCTCTTTTCACTGTATTCATTAGCTGATTGTGAAAGCAAAATCGATAGCCGATGGGTGATAGTTGTCTTACCTTCACCCGCCACGGCGCTGGTGATTGCAATGACTTTTGTACCCTTTTCTTCGTGGGCCTGTCTCAATCTCATTTTGAGCATCGCAAAATCTCTAGCCGTTTCATCCGCATGTTTACGGCGAATAAACCGCTGCGACAGCTTCGAAGAAGGATCGAATCCTTGCTGCTCCGGGTCTAAATTACCGGAGTATGTCGACAGATTCAATGCATCGTACATATAGCCCATAAATTAATCCTCATGACCGTGGCGGATGGTGACGTAATTCTAATTTATTATACTAAGGTTCATTCCATTATGTATTTCTAGTCTCATCATCTTTGCGATTTTTTACTTGAACAACCAATTTTTTACCATTCGCTTGAATAAGGAGTCCTCATCCCCGGGTTTAACATAGAGGGAATCAGACTCCTGTATCGTCAGTATGTTACTCTCCGATGCGATGGTTCGAATCTCGATCTCTTCAGGATCAGAGAAAGAGAGGTCGTTCATTGCTCCGTATTCATCCGGAAATCGGACTTGCCCCACTATCCGCGGGGTAATCTGATCTGCCCCGATGGTATAGCCCATAATCAATGCATTGTCACACAATATATTGATCGCACGTGGTATCCCTTGTGAGAACTGATATATTTCCTCGATAGCCTCCGATGTGAACAGAGCGATCCGGCGATTATAACCCGCGATACGAAGACGATGGTTAATATAGGCTCCTGTTTCTTCCATACTCAGTGGCGTAATATGGAATCGTAAAGCGATTCGCTGTTTAAGCGGACGCACTTCATTCCGTTCCAGGATTTTGGCGAATTCAGGCTGACCCACCAAAAGAATTTGAATTAACTTTCGATCCGAAGTTTCAATATTCGAAATCAGCCGAATCTCTTCGAGTATGTGCGGCTTCAGCGTCTGGGCTTCATCGATGATAAGTACGGCATTTTCATCGTTTCGATATAACGAAAATAGTAAGTCCTTTAGCTTGTAAAGAAGATCCGTCTTATTTTCTTTACTGTCAAAAGGAATCTGAAAATCGCGCAGGATGGATTGAAATAGACTTTTAACTCCCAGTATCGCATGATAAAGATAGGCGATCCGCGTTTTACTGTTCACCTTTTCGAGCAGAGTCCTGATCAGTGTCGTTTTACCGGTACCGACTTCGCCGGTGACAACGACAAATCCGCGGCGGTTATTCACTCCGTATATCATTTGGGCCAGACACTCGCGGTGACTCGCGCTATAATAGATGAACCGTGGATCAGGTGTCATGTTAAAAGGTCGTTCTTTCAAACCATATAATTGTGTATACATAATGAACCAACTTCTTAATTAAAATTCTAATTATCGAATCAGTAGAAGCGCCAGAAAAACAAATCCTCGACGGTTGTTCGAAGCGCTTGAGCTGCCTTCCGTTTAAATTCATCTGTTGCTTCTACGCGACCATTTTCAACCATGGAAAGATAGGGTGGACTGCATCCTAAAATTTTGGCCAGTTCGTACTGCTTTATACCAGCCTGCCAGCGTTTTATTTTTATCATATTATTCATTTATCCTGTTTCCTAGTTATAGTTGCAATCGGTTCGTATTGCGTATTGAATTATCGAATAAGAATTTGTCATCGATCGTCGAGATCGAGCCCCATACAGGCAGGTTTAATCGTTCTCCGATTTGTTCAGGTGAATTGAATGATTGATCAAAGTACTCAATCAGCAACGCCAGTCCCAGAGCGCTGAATGTACCCAGAATGATGCCCATCAGAACGTTCTGCCGTCTGTTCGGACTAACCGGATAAGAGGGGACCAGGGCTGGCGATATCACTCGTATCTTGACGCCGCTGACTAATTTTGCCTGTGATATGCGTGCTTCCTCCCGTTGTTTCAGAAGCATCGAATAAATTTCTCGGTTGTCCTCGATACCGCGCGAAAGCTGGGAAAATTCGTACTCTTTCTGAGCAAATGAGTTAGTCTGCTGTTTCAGGTTGTCGATCGTCGTCTGCAGCGCTTGTTCCTCAGCTTTCAGCGCCTTGATCGCTATCGTCTCCAGGGATACGATTTCCTCGATCTCTTTTACGATTCGAGTCTTCGTACTGGCGATGGCTTGCTCCAAATTAACGACTTCCTCGTATTCGGGCTTAAATTTCTGCAGCAACAGGTCACGTTTTAACTGCAGATCCAGCATGTCCCCGCGAAGTTTAGCGATGTATTTCTCACGACTCGAGGCGTTCGAACTCTCGGTAACAGGTACATTCACCATCTCACCGCTTGCGATCTCTCTTTTGATAACACGCAGCATTGCTTCTCGTCCGATGCGATCTGTACGCGCATTAGTGAGCGCTTTCTCATAATCCGCTATCTTTTCTAACAAGATATCGATTTGCACTACCGGAGAAAGCATTTCACTCGACTGCTTGAACTGAGTCTGCCTTTCTTCCAACTCACGCAATTTCTCATCGGCGATGCGAATCTGCTCATCAAAAAAATGGTATTCTTCAGATTCATTGTAAAGTTGAGCACGAAAATCAATATATGCTTTAACTATATTATTGACTACCGCTGCGGCAATACAGGGATCTTTGGCTCTGAAACTGATGTCTAAAACGTTAGTATCCTCCGTTTTTTCCACACTGAGCTGAGATTGAAACATCGCTAACAAAAGATTGACCGCGGATGAATCGGTTCCGAAAAATTCTGTTCGATGTAACTGCATATCATGGATAATTTGCAGGGCAACAGGGGAACTGGTAATGATCTCGATTTCTGATTTAATAAGATCATGCTGTTCAAGTGACAGATCCAGGTTCATCCGAAAGAGTAACGATTTTTCACTTTCCATCTCTTTTTGAATCATTATCTTGGATTCTGCCAGATAAATACGTTTCTGTGTCCATGTAACCAGGATGACAACACACATGATTAACATGAATACAGAAATAATTATCCATTTTCTCTTGAACAGCACGATAAGAATATTTCTCAGAGTATCCGGTCTGTTTTTAGTATCCCGGACGACTAAAGCGCTTGAATTTATCGATTTTTGGTCCATACATGTACTCTTTTATTCGTGATTGGTTTTTATTGTAGTTCTATCCACCAGACTGAGCGCAAATAGATGTCGAGTGGTTGCAGCACTCCGGAAAAAGCCTGGTCTAAAAATGTATTTAAATTAGCGATAAATGTCTTTGGAACGTATATAATGTCTGAAGCGGCGACCATAAAATCTCTGGTTGGTACGTCACGCGCAGGATCGCTAAGATCGAGCCTGCGGACACTGATCGTTCCCTCTACATCTCTTCGCATGAGAATCACACTTTTTAGTTTTGCCGTATCCTTCTGGCCACCCGCAAGTGCGATCGATTGAAGTATGCTCATGTTTCGTTTAATGGGGTAACCACCCGGGGTGTTGACCTCACCAAGCACGTAAACCATACGGTCACTGAACTCCCGTACAATGACGGTTACCTCAGGATTTTTGATGAAGCGAGAGTATGCTTCTTCGATTTTTACGCTCAATTGCTGCGGTGTTAGCCCGATCACCAGCATATCACCGATGCGCTCCATGGAGATGCGACCGTCAGGACGTATGGTCAGATGTTCATTGAATTCACTATTATTAAAGAATTTTACTTCAATGACATCACCGTAGCCCAGGCAGTATTCCGGAATCGAATCGCATGACGATGGTACAGGCGTCGTCATGTGCCAGATTCCTTCATCGATCGGATGTTGCGAATGACTGGCGCAACGGATTATGAGCACATATATGAGCATGATGGTGTAAAACGATTTAGATGGATTTTTTTTAACCATATGATCATGCTACCTATTATTGAATAAATTATTAAGCGACTGAATTATTTAATTTCCCCTGTATAATATTTTTTTCTAAAACAATTAACAATTTTTATGTGTGATTACGAATTTGATGGTTCGGAGAATGATTGAAAGGTCCATTATCAGGGAATGGTTTTGAATATATTCGAGATCGTATTGAAGGTTCTCATGAATTAACATTTTTCTCGAACCGTAAATCTGCCACAATCCGGTAATACCTGGTTTGACAGACAAGCGCAGAGATTCAAGAGGATTATAGTTCTTCACAATGAATTCCATCTCAGGTCGCGGTCCAACCAGGCTTAGTTCTCCTTTTAGGACATTGAATAGTTGCGGCAACTCGTCTAAGCAGGTTTTGCGCAACAATTTACCTACATGGGTGATGCGTTTATCATGGTCATCTTTGGGCGATGTGGCATACAATGCCGTATCCTGAAACATCGTCCTAAATTTCAATACGGCAATCGGAGCACCTTTCCCTTCTTTATGACGACGTTCCATGGCACGTCCGTCGCCATTGTGATTTGAATACTTACGACGGTTTTGACCTGTACGAATCTGCCTGATGATCACAGGTCCTTTTGAATCTAGCTTAATGGCAATAGCGATAATCAGCATTGCTGGCATGGCTAGTATAATTCCTAAAAATGAGCCCAGAACATCGATCACTCTTTTCATTGTTTCCGGTTTCTTTTCTCGATACCAATTAATGTAGCTATACAAATCCAGAGTGTCTAATTCATGGATCACCGTTATTGGTTCGTGTGTTAAAATATCATAATCACTGATACCAGAATTTTTACTCATTTTCGCCCCCCAAAAAATATTTTGGTCTAATATTTTATTTTATAATGACATTTAGTAAAAATATGAAATAATACTTGTAATCTGAAAAATGATAACAAGCTTGTCGTTAAGAGTAATGCCAAACCACTCACGATAGTTATGTGAAAGGTAAAATACATAAATAGTCATTCTGATTTGCTAATGACAATCTGTTTTCAAAAAGAATTATTAACATTGGCTGGTGATATTAGTCCTTTTTTATTTTCGTTGCCAGGAAGCATAAAAGGGGTCTTCAGGTTTAACCTTTGGGACTCAATTATGTGTAAGGAAGAAAGAGCATCTAATACTCTGGAAGCACAAGTGTGAAGGAATCTGAGAATATATCGCAGTCTATTTTGGCTGTCGTTATCTCGGCAAAAAATATTTGCCCCCAGTTATTGTCAAGATACGAATCTATATGTCAATTCGAAAAATAGTATTACTGAAATTTAATAGTAACTTTTTGATAAAATCTTTCCCTGCTTTTCTTATCGCAGGGATTAATGTTTGAAGTAAAGCAACATTCATTTTTTATCTATTTAATAATACCGATAAAATGTTAAAATGCGGAAACATTTTTTTAAAATGAATAAGTTCTTGACAAATTGGAAAAAATAGTATACCTTTTATTGTGCCATATCAGAGATTAATATTTTCTGTCTAATCTCTTGTAAAATTATCGTGTTAACACTTAAACAATATCAAATCATTCATGAAAGGATTTTGTATGAATCGTATCATTCGATTGATCAGCCTGATGCTGCTATCATCAATTTTGATCTTTGGTACAATGATCTATGCCCAGGAAAATCAGAACCAGCAGAAAAAATCTGAGACCAGTGATCAGCAAAAGAAGCAACAGAAAGAGAAAAAGGACAAGGATCAATATAGAAAGGATAAAAAAGATCAGCAGATGACTTCAGATCAGGAAGCACAGGAGGTCGAGGAACAGGAAACGACCGCCGATAAACCTAAAAAAGAAAAGAACAAATCGAAGGACAAGAGACCTGCTGGATGGGATCGCGGTGAGAAAGAAGGATGGGATGAAAGCGGTGCTCCCCCGGGATGGGAAAAGTGGGATAAAACTCAACAAGAGAACTGGGAAAACGAACTCGATAATGCAAAAAAATCGATCCGCAATAAAGGTGTTCGTGATGAAGAATTGAGTGATGAAAAGGTCGATAGCGCTGTGACCGTGATCGAATATGCAGCCAGGCAGGGCGTACCTATCGAAGAAGCGACATCCGTCATCGAAAAGGGGCTTGATAAGGGTTTAAAGGCTAAGGAGATAGAACATACCGCCATAGCGATGGCTGAGGGTGTGAACAAAAATGTGAAGATGAATGAACTATCCAAATTTATTCAACAGAAGCTGGACGAAGGAGTCAGAGGAGAAGAATTATCGAAAGAGATCAATCATGAGATAGAGAGACAGCAGGTTCAAAAAATCAGTTCCGAGCGACAGCTTCAACAAAAGAAGACAAAGAGATGGTGGGAGTTTTGGAAATAACATGCTGATGACTCTTTTCATGTGATAATTTAAGTCAACGATGAAACTTATATCCCTACATCAATGGAACGTCGATCTGTCCACCGCAAAATCGTTGCAGGAGAAGTTGCGGGAGCGGATAGAAATTAGACGGTTCGATGGATCGATTCATAGCATAGCAGGAGCCGATGTATCGTATTCTGCAGCCACATCATCCAATTATGCTGCGGTGGTCGTCATGAACTATCCGGAAATGGATGAGTTAGAATCCATCACCGCAGCAGGACGCGTTTCATTCCCCTATGTGCCGGGCTATCTCAGCTTTCGCGAAGCACCCATATTATTGGAGGTGTTCAGCAAGATAAAGACCAGGCCCGATGTGGTGCTGTTCGATGGACAGGGTATCGCACATCCGCGAGGCATGGGGATCGCGTCGCATATGGGTTTGTTCCTCGATATTCCGACTATCGGATGTGCTAAAACGCGCCTGATTGGTACCTATGAGCCAGTGCCTGTTCATCGAGGCGCCCATGTGCCATTGTGGTATCATGATTCGATCATCGGAGCCGTAATACGTTCCAGGACAGGAGTAAAACCGATCTATATTTCTGCAGGACATAAGATAACGTTGCATGAAGCCCTGAAAATCATTTTCGATACAGCGAACCGATATCGACTACCGGAACCGGTGCGAGCCGCACATCATCTCGCCAATCAGCTAAGGATGAAATATGAACGCAAATAGCTGCTACATTGAATACCACAATATCCAATTTATAAACTGAAGGGAAAATTGATGACTGGAAATATTCCTGTTATGATGGTCGAAGGTAACTGTCTGGCAGAAGCATGGGAGAACTCCCTGATTCGTCTACATGAAGAAGGTTGTGATGTTAAGACCGAGTACGATAAGACTGATGATCCGCCGAGCAAAGACGCAACGATGATCATCGTGGTGCACAATCCGTTGGCAGAACCGATGATTCATAAAGATTTCCCCGGTGGTCTCGAGGATTTACAGGAGTATGTGATGGAGGTACTCGATGGCATAAAAGATCATTGTATTCGCACGTCCGAGGAAGACACGCGCTGGGAATACACCTATCACCAGCGGCTTTTCGATTACCAAATTCCCGGATGGGATCACGCGTTTGATCAGATCGAAATGATCGCGCAAAAATTGGCAAAGACCCCGCACACGCGTCGCAGCCAGGCCATCACCTGGAAAGTGTGGGAAGATAACGACTGCTACGATCCGGCCTGCCTGCAGAGTATCTGGTGCCGGTTGCTCAGGGGTGAAAATGATCTCTGGTACTTGAATACCAACATCCGTTTTCGATCGAATGACGCTTACAAGGCGGCGTTCATGAATATGTTCGCTTTTATTCAGCTTCAGAAAAAAATCGCGGCTCGAATTCAGGAATTGTCAGGACTGACGATAGAGCTGGGCCGTTACATGCATCAGGCGGACAGTTACCATATCTACGGCTCATACTTCAGAGAATTCGAAGAACGATTTCTCAGAGCCCTGCATACCCGCACATTTGAAGAGCGGACCTTTCGTTATGCCGAGGTGAAATTCATCATGGACGAGGCTATCCCCGGCATCCTCGAAAAAGCATCGAAAATGGGACGTTGATAACGCTAATGAAAATTGAGTATATTTTCAGGACTGAAAAGATAATATAAGGAGGTAAATGTATGAATATCAAATGGATATGGATGATTCTCCTGTTCGTTCTGATGTTCATGGGATCGTCGAATGCACAGACAAGCAGCGATCCCGATTCGATCGTATCAATCGTCTTGAAAGATGGGAGTAAGCTGAGTGGCACCCTCATCGAACAGACTGAAACGATCGTGATCATAAAGACAATTAACGGACTGGAAATCAAGGTGCCACAATCATCGATTGTATCGATTCGTCCGATTAAGGACAAAGTAGAAAAAGGTGTAATGATTCGATCTGATCCGAATTATTCACGATTAATGTTCAGTCCCACCGGCAGACCGCTCAAGAAAGGGGAGGGTTATTTTTCCGATTACTACGTCTTGTTTCCGGGTATTTCATATGGATTTACGGATCACTTCAGTATGATGGCAGGATTCTCAATTGTCCCGGGCATTAATTTCAGCGATCAGTTGAAATATCTGGCTCCGCGAATCGGATTTCAGCTAAACGACGTCGTTGCCGTTGCGACAGGAGCGTTGTATATATCATTTTTCGAAGAAGTCGCTGCCGGAATCGCATACGGCGTGGTCACAGTCGGTGAACCTGACAGGAGCGTGACTGCCGGACTCGGATTTGGATATGTCCGTGAAGAAGACGAGGACTTCGAATTCGCCCAAAGACCGATCTTGATGCTCGGCGGCAATGTGCGGCTGTCGAACAGCATTGCGCTGGTAACGGAAAACTGGTTCTATCCGATACCAGAGATGAAATTCAAGGAACAGCCCTTTGCCGTTGCATTACGGTTCTTTGGCGAGCGACTGGCAGTCGACGCAGGTATCATATTCAGCTTCCAACTCCTGGAGGAAGGTTTCCCCATGCCCTGGTTATCGTTTGTTTACCATTTTGGGAACTGACATCCGTCGATAATCTTGAACGTTGCTCATGCAACGACGAAACCAGATTACAGCAATCGCCACCTGTTTAGCAAACATTGTTGTGTTGAGATCAGGTCGATCACATGGTCTATTTTATCATTTCAGGAAGATTACCTTTTTGTGCTCGACCACAACGACGGCATCAGGGATAAATATATTGTGCATCTTCCAGGATATCTGCAGGAAACGTGTAATTTAGCATTTCAGCCGTCTGTGTGTTGACTGCGATCACATCGGTATCGAAGCGTTGAATCGATATAAAATCCGGATCCATTCCACGGATGATACTCATAACGACCTCTGCAGTTTTTACCGCTAGCTTTTCGTTGCTCACACTGACAGACGCCAGGGCACCGTCTCTTACATGGTCTCTTGCCTGACCGACTACAATCAGTGTGTCTGACAATGCTAAGCTCACCAGTGTCGGCATGGCCAGACTCATGGTATTATCGTCGACGATGACGATCGCGCCAATGCCCTGATCTCTTATTTGTTGATATGCTGCCGGGACTCCTCCAATACCGGTCACCGTCGCTGATTTCCATTCGATACCAAAAATGGGACCAAGTGCAACAAGCTGACTCTGGGCAAATACGGCGTTGGACTCATGTTCACTGTAGATCCTGCCTGCAATCGTCAGAGAAGGGAGAAGGCGCTTGACAAACTGTAAGTACTGGCTGTAATTGATCGCATCTGAAAGTCCCGTTACATCGTCTCTCTGGTCTAAGATACCAGCAGAGGCGGGGTCCGTTACATATGTAAAAATAATGGGAACGGATGACGGTGCATGTTGAACTGCTGCTTGCGAGGCGGGCGTGGATACCGGAACAAGGACATCAATACCCGTTGTCACCATCTCATCGATGAGTCCAGGAAGTACAGTTGCATCACCCATCGCACTTCTCTCAATAAAGATCGTGTTACTTTGTTCATCTAATCCTAATTCGTCTAACCTTAATTTCATTCCCACCACAATAGCGTCTGATATACTGGAATTATTATATTGCAGGATACCAATTCGTACCGTTGTTGGCTCAATTAAGATGGGAGTCCCGGCTCCTATCTGATACCGTTGCGTAAGAGCATCGTTATTGAC
This sequence comes from Candidatus Zhuqueibacterota bacterium, assembly GCA_016926625.1. Taxonomy (GTDB): domain Bacteria; phylum Zhuqueibacterota; class Zhuqueibacteria; order Thermofontimicrobiales; family Thiofontviventaceae; genus Thiofontadaptatus. The sequence goes on along the minus strand of JAFGOE010000017.1, from coordinate 4,018 downwards.
GGCGAGTTCGAGTCTCCTGGTCGAATTGACGAAGGCCACATTCTCTCCGACAGGCACTGACGCGTAATTTGAACCCAATGTCACATAAAATGAATCTGAATCCGCGCATACCTGTAACAACGATTGTTGTGAAAATCCTGTCAGCAACGAATCCGTGATGTTGGTGATGCAATTTCCGAAATTATCTGAGAAGAGAATTTCACCCTGAATGATATCACCCATACGAGCAGCGTCCTGGATATCCCATTTAACCGGATCAGAGAGAACACCACCAAATTCGGCGAGTGGAGTGCCGGCCAACATCGAACAGGTCGCCTCGGTATATATCTCTGCAAAGGTGAGATCAACGGGATCCAAACCATTTAATACGGATGCATTTTCCACTTTAAAAATGTCATTCGGTGCTGTTGAATGAAAAAGGCGCGAAGCGAGACCGTTATCGGGTATTAAAATCGTCTTGTCCGTCGGTATTTCGAAGATCATTCGAGCGTCCGCCGCATCGGGTTCTACGATGGCCGTGAAAAAGGTACCTGACGGATAGCTTTCCACCGCGGATTGAACAATATAGGCAGATTCTTTAATAGAATGAGGTCTGGCCTGGATATATTCGACCGAGATATCGGAAAATTCACTGAGTACTCTTCCGGTAAAACGTATGACCACATCAGAGTCCGGTGCGAAATCAGTGATTAAAACCAGGATCCGCTCAGGTTTTTCTTCAGGGGTGATGCATTTATCTTTCTCACATGCGAGTAAAAAGAGAGCAATACAGAAAAAACAAATCGCTGCGATACCAGATTTGTTCATGATCCACTCCTTCGATTTAATGTTTACAGATTGATTTTGACGTTTTATTATCGAGTCTAAGTTTTCTTTGATTCGTGGCGTGAATGAGCTTAAGGTCATTCAAGTGCTCATCATCTCCGACTGCTAACAGAGCATCGTGCTGAAGTTTAGAATCTAATCCTAATAATAAATTTGTGAAGACTTAGAAAGATGGAATTTGTTTGATCAATTATTGAAATTCTGATGTAGAATTTTTTCGAATCAATATAATAAATGATAAAGTAATTGTCAATGAGAAAGATATATTTAAAAATTTTAGTTTTGACTTCGTCGCGATGAGTAATACAGTATGAACTATAGGAGCTTGGGGGGATTCAGAAAATTAAATTCATATTTGCAAGTACTGGCGTTCCGGATATAGCCTGTAAAGGGACTGCACTCCAACCAGCAAACGAATCGGGTTGGAGTGCGTCATTCTTATGTGATGTAAGGAGACATAATTTAATTCGAGTTGCTTCTCATCATATTAAAACTCATCCTCTTCGCCCATATCGTCCTGTCCCTGGCCATTTTGATCTTTACGCTCAGGTTTGTAATGATTGATATTATAGCGTAAGTTTAACATCACCACAGGGGATTCTCCTTCACGATAGTCATAGGTGTAAAAATCGGGTCCTGACGAGGTAAACTCACGCTTTGCTGTTCCTAACACATCTCTGATCTGCAGGGTCGCCGTCAGTTGCTTGTCGAAAAAGTCCTGCCTCAACGCCAGGTCCAACGTAATAAAGTCGGACGATTCGCCCTGTGATGTCACTCGCTTACTGTTATATCGGCCATTCAGTTGTATTTGTGTGTTCCTGGTTAATTTTAGCGAATTGTTTAAGCGATTGCTCCAGTTAAAGCTGCTCCGGGAGAACGGTCTGTCGTAGAGAACGCCCTCGATCCGATAGTCGTATATATTGCCGATCAGGTTTATTCCCCAGATCTTGAATAGATTAAAATTAAATAATATCTCCGTACCCAGCGAGTAATCCTTACCCACGTTCTCGACGGAGTGCAAAGTAACATTTTCATCATACACGGATCGAATTCGTTCCACCTTATTGTTTGTCTTACGATAATACACTTCGGTAGAAATCAGGTTGCTACCAAAATAGGTTTGATAACCAAGCTCGTATGAATCGATGTATTCGGGTTTCAAGGCTGGATTACCGATTCTGACATTGTACGCATCGCTCCAGGTGATAAACGGTTCCAGGTAATAATCTCTGGGACGATCGATCCGCCTCGAATAGCTGGCCATGAGTTGACGGGCGTCATTAAAGTGATATGAAAAATGGGTGCTGGGGAAGTAATCCCAGCGGTCGATTGTGAACTGCTGATTCTCATCGACCAGTTCCATGGTCCGGTATGTATATTCACCCCTGAGGCCTGCTTGATAGCCGAGCTTTCCCAGATTCCCCGTATAGGTAGTGTAGATGGCCTGTACGTTTCGATAATAATCTGCCTCGTGATTGTACTTCTCTTCAGAGACATACGTACCGAGGTCAGGATCGTACTCCGAAAAGCCTGCATCTTCGAGCGAATTTCGGATATCGCCTTGATAGCCTGCTTCGAAACGGGTATCCTCGCCCAGAGGTAGTGTGTAATCGATCCTGGAACGGAGCGAATGGCTCGGCCCGCCTTCTGTCGTCTCGATCCCGTTGATTAGTTCATTACCGGGCCCGTACAGTTCATTTAGAGATGTCTCGTCGCCTGAGCGCCGATGGAATTGGATGTTGGTATTAAATTCATGACCCTTTGTGGCAAATTTATGGATATAGTTCATGTTGGCCATCATAAAATTCATCGATCGTTCTTGCTCTTCATCACTGACGTAATTGCTGCGTAATGGGTTCACGCTCGTCCATTCATCGTAGTTGAGATCGGAGTTACCGCCGAACGAACCTTTACCTAATCGAGCGCTGATACTCAGCAGATTTTTAGGTGTAAAATCGTAATCGTAACCGAAGCGTAATCCATAGAAATTTCTACCTCGATTCGATTCACCGTCAGAAGCGATGAAAGAGGTAATATCATTCAGCGTCGTATGGTTCTCAGATCTGCCTTCTCCGAAATAGTTATGTTTCGAATAATAGGCTCCCACTATCCATTTCGAACGATCATATCTCTTCTCCAATAGCAGATCGGTTCCGTATTTATCATTCATGCCCGCGTTCATGTTCAATAAACCGGTCGTGCCCCAATTCGAACTTTTTTTCAGGATGACGTTGATGATACCTGCCGTACCTTCGGGATCATATTTCGCTGAAGGATTGGTGATAATTTCGATGTTATCGATGGTACTGGCGGGAAGCTGCTGCAGAGCATCGTTTGCATCTAAAATCGTCGGTCTGCCGTCGATCAATAACATGAAATTGCTGCTCCCTCTGAGACTCACATTGCCTTCGATATCGACAGAAACCGATGGTATGTTTTCCAGGACTTCCACTGCAGTGCCAGAAGCGGCTGTTTGCATACGGTCGACGTTGATGACCTTCTTATCGATCTCATAGGTGAACGCCGGTTTTTCGCCTTCGACTTCCAATCCTTCCAGCGTCAGTATCGTTGGCTCAAGCGGGATGAGCCCCATGTCGACGTTCATGTCCGTCGGTGTCAGTTCGATGCTGTTAAGGTTCTTGATCTTGTAACCCATGAAACGAATTTCAAGATAATATCTGCCTGCTTTTATATTTTTCAGAGTAAATGTTCCGTCCGATGTCGAGATCGTTCCGCTGACCTGACTGCTGTCGGTCTGATTAAATAAGATAATATTCGCATATTCAATCGGCTTTTCAAGCGATGATTCGTATACCTTACCGGTAATGCTTCCGATCTGATGATGCATCGGCGATTGACCCAATATCGTTCGCGTACTAAGTAAAAAAAATGCAATCCATATTAATTTTCTCATCCAAAACCTCTACTATATTAAAGCTACCAGAGAAGACGAAGCGGGGTACAACGACTTCAAAAATTTATGCGACCATTTATCACTGCGTTAACGTTAACTCACAGCGATACGGTTTTGTTCCCATGATCAATGTAAAGAAAATGTTTCTCAATAAACTAATTTATAGTTAGACACGAAGAAATTATTTTTTATTCCAATAAATTCTTAATTTTTTTGATGATGTCGAAAATCAAATCTCTATTTTATATGCGAGTTTGATCATGCCAAAAATACTAAAGC
>JAFGOE010000081.1 GCA_016926625.1 Candidatus Zhuqueibacterota bacterium | reverse complement strand
TCAAGGGAGGTACGATGTTAGGGAGGTCAGGATCGCGGGTAGTGATTCAATCAGGGGCATCGACCGCAGCAGCAACATCGACGCTGGGACGGATATCGCAGGGATTCATGAGGGTGATTCCGATCCGTACTCTGTTTCGGCTGAAGAACGTAAAATGGTACCTATTGACGTTCGCTGTCATCAAACCCGATCTGATAAACCATGCGGCATCGCTGGTAGCAAAGGCTATTTCAGTCCCGCCGTTTGTCATGAAATTCGGATTCTGGCTTTTAATCCTGTTTCCGCTTATCAATGTATTCATCTTTCTGATATTTCTGTTAAGAGGATTGTACAGGAGTGCAAAAAGACTTTTTCTTTTTGCCAGAAGTTGACTATCGTTAACTTCTGACGATCTGATAGACAAGATAGACAATGTAAGTGACGATCAATCCGATAACACTAACGAATAAGGCGAGTAATAGTAGAGGCATAACATAGTAGACATAGGATGAGATGCGGTCTATGATAGCCTGTGAGTTCTTTGTAAACGGTAGAATGAATAGATTAAGCACAATCATGAAGAAAATAAGGATCAGGAACGGATACCAGAAATTCTCAAAGTCGGACGCGGAAGGGGAGAGGTGATTGGCGATGCCGAACATCAGGAAAGCGGCGACATAAAATTGCCATTGCGAAAACAGGTTGGCTTCTATGACCGTACGAGTGATATAACGATAGAATTCGATGATCGTGCTTCCTAATCGGATGTAACTATCGGGTAATAATATTTGATTCGAAGTGATCTGATACACCTGCGGAACTGCACTCGAATAGATCGAGAAATTGGGAATTAGAAAATACACCACTGTATAGATCGCGAGAGCTCCGCCGAAAAAAGGGGCGATTGGGATGAGCGTATTACCGATTACGGATTGATAAAAGTTATCGGTGTTGTATAGATGAGTGATATATCCGAGGCTCCCGCTTCTCGAATCCGGTTTGAACAATTTCAATTCTTTGATTTTATGACCGGAGATAATGGCAGCGATGGAATGACTGATTTCATGAATGGGCGTTCCGATCCACCCGGTGATCAGCAAGCCCGTCCAGCCGGCCATTTGATAAAGGCGTTTGTTTTGTTCATCGGCGATCACATTAAGAGCGATGCAGCAGATCACGATGGGTAAAAATAGGGTCAGGAAAATGGTAAACGTCCCAACCATGGCCTGCCACAAATAAGTTCCGATTTGCGTCAATAGATCCAGCTTACCCCTCTGGTGGTTTACCGTTGAATAGAATCGAGTAAAGAAATAAATTGATCCTCAGTCAGAATAGTAACACCCAATTCTTTGGCTTTTTCAGCTTTAGAACCCGGACTCTCTCCTGCAACGAGGTAATCGGTGTGTTTACTGACCGATGATGCTGCATGTGCTCCTAACTGCTCGACGAGTTGCTTTGCTTCATCTCGGGTATAGTTGAGCAAAGTGCCGGTGAAGACGAAGGTTTTACCCGATAAAGCGGTGTCGGTCCCGGTTGCAGTCTCTTCAAATGTGACTCCTGCTCGCAGCAGTTTTTCGATGGTAGTCCAGTTTCGCTTCTCGTTAAAAAATTGTACGACACTCTGAGCGACCTGAGGTCCTATTTCATAAATGGTAATCAAGTCATCATATGTCGCTTGCTTCAGGGTTTTGAGCGACTTATAACGTTTCGCCAACAGGCGTGCCACATGTTCACCGACAAATCGAATTCCCAACGCGTATATGAATCGTTCGAGAGGAATCGTCTTACTCTTTTGCAGGGCTTGCATAATGTTTTCGGCAGATTTTTCGGCTAATCTATCGAGTCCTGACCATTGAGCCTTGGATAGAAAATAAAGATCGGCGTAGTCGGAGACGAGCTTTGTATCGACAAGCTGATCCACTATTTTAGTCCCAATGCCTTCGATATCCATGGCTCCGCGGGAGGCAAAGTGTTTGATGCTCTCTTTTAGCTGTGCGGGGCAGGATATGTTGGTGCAGCGATGAGCAGCTTCATTGGGTAAACGCACGACGTGAGAATTGCAGATGGGACATTTATCCGGAATGGCGTATGGTCTTTCATGCCCGGTTCTTCGCTCGGTAAGGACTTTCACGATGTCGGGGATCACGTCGCCTGCCCGTTGAATCAGCACCCAGTCGCCAATGCGAACATCTTTTCGGTCGATCTCATCCTGATTATGCAGAGTAGCGCGGCTCACTTCGACTCCGCCAATACGTACGGGTTTCATGATGGCGACTGGTGTAAGAGTGCCTGTGCGGCCGACTTGCGACAGGATATCTGTAATTTGAGTAACTTCTTGTTTAGCAGGGAATTTGTAGGCGATAGCCCATCGCGGACTCCTTGTCTTCATGCCGATCTTTTCTCGCATTCGCAGGTCGTTGACCTTGATGACCATCCCGTCTATTTCGTAACTCAACGTATCCCGAATCGTCAGGAGATGATTATAAAAGTCCAGAACCTCCTGGATTCCCATGCATACCTTACGGAGATTATTGACTTTCAGTCCCCATTTAACGATAGTGTCTAAAAATTGAGTGTGGGTCGTGAACGAATGTCCCTCAATTTGACCGGCGCTGTGACAGAATAGATCCAGCGGGCGCGATGCGGTTATACGTGCATCCAGTTGACGAAGAGAACCTGCTGCAGCGTTTCGGGGATTTGCAAACAGAGGTTCTCCTGACCTTGCTCGCTGTTTGTTTAACTCTTCGAATTCTGTGATGCCCAGGATAACTTCGCCGCGGACTTCCAACCGCGGTGGGTAAGGGATGAGATTGTCCAACAGGTGTAGAGGGACGGATTTAATCGTTTTAAGGTTCTGTGTCACATCCTCGCCGATGAATCCATCTCCTCTGGTTGAACCGATACTGAACACACCATCGATATATACGAGCTCCACGGCGAGACCATCAAATTTTGGCTCGGTAATGTATTCGATTGGAGCGTCAAGGTTTACTAATTTCTGCAGGCGCGCGTCGAATTCGATGATATCGTTTTCGCTGAAACCGTTATCCAGACTCAGCATGGGTACGGTATGTGAGATAGAATTGAAGTCCGATAGCGGCTTAGCACCGACTCGCTGCGTCGGAGAATCGGGAGTAATAAGATCCGGATGATCGCTCTCCAATTTCTGGAGTTCCCGGAATAATTTATCGTAGTCAGCGTCCGATATGTCCGGATCATCCAGAACATGATAGCGATAATTATGGTAGCGTATTTTGTTTCTTAGTTCGCCTAAGATTGTTTCGATTGACATATTGATTAGCCTGTGTGCCAGGGTAAATTGGGAAATTGCCCGCTTTAACCTTTTATCACTCCTAAAGGTTTTAATCGGGCTATTTTATTGGATATTCCTGCTCCGGTTACTGCATCGACGACATCGGAGACGTCTTTATAAGCTTCTGGCATCTCCTCTGCCAGGGTCTTTTTACCTGTTGAACGAACGTAGATGCCAATGTCTTCGAGCTCCCGAAAAATAGAGCGCCCTTTAGCGGCGTCGATGGCCTTATGGCGGCTCAATAAACGACCAGCACCATGGCAGGTGGAACCAAAGGTTTCGTTCATCGCACCTTCTGTACCGGACAGCACGTACGAGTATCTTCCCATGTCGCCGGGGATGAGAACAGGTTGGCCGATTTTTCGATATTTTTCAGGCACGTCATGGCTTCCGGGACCGAATGCGCGTGTGGCTCCTTTACGATGTACCAAGAGTTTGACAGGTTTCTTATCGACGAGGTGTGTCTCTTCTTTTGCTATGTTATGGGCGACCTCGTAAACTAACTGAAATTTTATTGTCCCTTTGCTAAATCCTAACGCGCTTTCTAATGATTCACATGCCCAATGAGAAATGACCTGACGATTTGCAAAAGCGTAGTTTATTGCACAAGCCATGGCTGCCAGGTATTCCTTACCTTCGGGTGAACGTATCGGAGCGCAGCATAACTGTTTGTCTGGTAAGTAAATGTCATACTTCTCAGAGGCTCGCAACATCTTTTTAATGGAATCATCGCATATCTGGTATCCAAATCCTCTCGAACCCGTATGAATAGTTAGTGTGACCTGATCTTCGGTCAGGCCGAGCGTGGTTGCAGCATCGTGGTCATAGATTTTGTCGACGTACTGCAGTTCCACGAAATGATTCCCTGATCCCAGAGTACCGAGCTGAGGTGTACCCCTATCCATTGCTCTCTCGCTTACTGTCGCCGGATCGGCTCCTGGCATTTGTCCGTTCTCCTCGATAAATTCCAGATTACTTGCATCTCCGAATCCTTTGTCGGTAGCCCATTTGGCGCCATCAAGCATGACCCGTTTCAATTCATTATGAGTGATTCGCAATGCACCCTTTGAGCCGACTCCAGTTGGGATCGATTGAAACAGAAGGTCGATGATCTTTTTTATATGTCCGCTTACATCCTTACGATTCAATGATGTTTTGAGCAGTCTCACACCGCAATTGATGTCGTAACCCACTCCACCTGGTGAAATGATTCCTTCGTCCAGGTCAAACGCTGCCACTCCGCCGATGGAAAAGCCGTATCCCCAGTGAATGTCCGGCATCGCCAGTGAGTAGTTGACAATTCCAGGTAAATGGGCTACATTACACACCTGGTCCGGTGCGTTGTCGGCTCTGATTGAATTCAGCATCTTTTTAGATGCATAGATTCTCCCCGGGACACGCATCTTGCCTTCCTGCGGAATCTCCCAGAGGTAATCAGTTTTTTGAAGAAACTTTAATGATGACATACTTCTCCCTCGTTTCTTACACAGCGTCGGGCTTCATAGACGAGAAAATCTGTCGAGTCCCTGCTACACAAGATTTTGGGAAAACTCGACAGCCGTATCAAATATCAAAAATAACCTGAGCTTCCCACTTGTCGCCGTTCTGCTTAACATATAATTCATGGTAGGTGATCGCCTTTATTTCCGAATATATCTCTCGCTTACGAGGATCAAAGGTATCACCGCTTATGATACTACTCAACTCAAAATTCTTGAATCGCGTGATCTCAAACTTATCAAATATCCTGTTTTCACTTATAAAGATATAATTTAACTCTGTTAGCCAGGTCACCAACAATTCTTCGTAATTATCAGCAGCTACATCGATTGTTTCTGATACGTTATGTTCTAATTCTGAGATATCTACCATCACATCAAACATTCCATAAGCCGCATTTGCAAACAATTCCTGTGCTGAATTCCCGAATATTTTAATCCCTATATCACCGGTATGCTCGATTTGAATATATCGTTCATGCGATTTAGACCCAGGCATGATGTTTCACTCCGTCATTAATTGATATAGCATGTTATTTAATAGAGAGACAGATGAGTTGAAGTTCATTTGCTGCAAAACCCTGTGCTGCATAGTGTAATGGGACTGGCTTCCATTACGCAGTGCAGGCTTCAAAAAAAAATAATATAAAAAATACAAAAATGCAAGTATAATTTCATTAATACCTTTTTGATCTGTTTTCTATCTATATCCGGGAAATACAAAACTATCTGTAAGAATGTAAACAAATCACTTGCATTTTAATTCAAAATTTTTTAGATTTTAGTTTAAGAGTTCTGCAAAAATAAGCATGAATTTATTGATTTCCGATGTTAAAATCGGCTATAATCATTTGTTCTTATCATTCTAATAATTTTGTTCGTGATAATGGCGATATTAATAAAAGAACACAGATGTTTTTTTTTCAATGTATGAATCAGTTTAAAGATAAATCATTGCAAACAGCACGTTGTTCACTAGTGATTACGCGATGATTTTTTTTATTTTATAACTCGGGAGGATAATTTTAGTGTTCGGTGTAATCATGGCAGGTGGAATCGGAACCAGATTTTGGCCCAGAAGCAGAGAAAGACATCCCAAGCAACTTCTTAATATTTTCGGAAACACATCATTAATTCAAAATACAGTAAGAAGGTTAACGCCATTAATTGAACATGAAAAGATTTTTATCGTATCAACGAAAAATCAGAAAGAATTGTTAAAGGATCAACTACCCTTATTAAAGGAAACAAATTACATTATCGAGCCGAAAGGGAAGAACACGGCTCCATGCATTGGACTCGCAGCGATTTACCTGCAGCAATTCGATCCCGATGGCGTGATGGCAGTATTGCCGGCTGACCATAACATCATCGATGAACGGGAATTTATTAAAATTTTAAGCATTGCGGAGAAAGTTGCATTAGAAGATGAATGCCTTGTCACTATCGGAATTAATCCTACTTATCCTTCCACCGGATACGGTTATATACAATTAAATAAAGAAAAGAATATCATCGATGATGTCACTATTTATAGAGTAAAGACATTTGCGGAGAAACCGGATTTAAAGACAGCGGAAAGGTTTATCAAGAGTGGTGATTTTTTATGGAATAGCGGCATGTTCATCTGGAAAATCCGCACCATTTTAAAAGAAATTGAAGAAAATATTCCTGAATTATTTGACGGTCTGGTTGAAATTAAGAACAAATTAGGTTCGCGAGGTGAATCTGAGTGTGTCAGCAGTGTATATCGCAGGATTCAAAGCATATCGATCGACTACGGTGTGATGGAACATGCTAAAAATGTAAAGGTTGTCAAGGGTAATTTCGGTTGGAGCGATGTTGGAAGCTGGGAAGAGGTCTACGAGATCTCGGACAAAGATGACGATCAGGTGGCGAGTAAGGGACCTTTTATCGCGATCGACAGCAAAAAATGTCTGTTCGATGTCCCGCATAAGTTAGTTGCCGCTATTGGAATAGACAACATTATTGTCGTCGAAACGGACGATGCGTTGCTGATTTGCGACCGCAGTCAGGCACAGCGAGTGAAAGAGCTCGTCGATGAAATGAAACAAAATAATTTAAATCAATTTTTATAGGCGTTTATGAGAAAAGAATTAATATTGCAGGGCTTTGAATCTCTCATCGAAAATTTGTCGATCATCATACGTTATGAGAAAGGTGATTTTCAGGGGGGATTATGCACCGTAAGCGATAAGAGGGTCTTGATCCTCAATAATAAATTGACTATTGATCAGAAAATATCGATCATGGCTCAAGAGTTAAAACAATTAAATCTTGATAAAATTTATATTCGACCGGCACTTCGAGCCATCATCGAAGAAAAGGCGAATTAAACGAGGGGTAATTTATGAAGGCACAAGAGTTGTTGAAATATTTTAATGAAGATCTGTTCATTCTTGATGTAAAAGCTAAAAATAAGGATGAACTTCTCGCTGAGCTGGTTGATCGGTTCGTTGAGAAAAGTTACATAAAAAAATCAGACATCGTATTAGAGATGCTTACTCAGCGGGAGAAGCTTGGCAGTACGGGGATCGGTAAGGGAATAGCCATTCCTCACGGTAGAACGACGTCGGCATCCGAAGTCATGATCGCCTTTGCCAGGAGCAAAGATGGAATTGATTACGAGGCTATCGATAGCAAACCCGTGCATCTCGTGTTTATGATCATCGCTCCTCCGCAAGATGAGAACAATATGTACCTACCTATTCTCGGTAAAATTGTTGAAATTTTGAATAAATCCAAAAATAGAAAAACGTTATTATCCATCGAGTCGTTCGTTGAATTTATTGATTTTTTAGCGGAGGCATAATACATTGATCAAAAAAGAGTTAGAATTATTAGTCGCTTTGCAGGATCTTGATATGATGATCAGTGATATATCGGAGGTCAAGCGTCTTGGCTTTGAGGCTGAGGGTGAGGATAATTTGTTGAAGGCAAGAGAGGAGCTCATATCAAAAATCAGCAAGTCGTTGCTGTATAGCTATGAAAAATTAAAAAAACACTATAAGCGAGCCATCGTGCCTGTTAAGGAGGATAATACCTGCCTCGGTTGTTTCATCAAACTGCCCACTTCTCTTTCAACCAAAGGGCGTGCCGATAGCGAGGTGATTTATTGTGAAGGGTGTGGTAGGATACTCTACTGGCTGTAAGTGATTCTAGTCGCATATCGAATGCCCACTTACAGCCAGTTTTGCTAAACCCATTAATAAAGGTTGTTCACATCTTACATATTGTCAATCCTGAGCCCGCTTTACATGGTTACGATCTGTTGTGATACATGGCTTCAATTTCTGCTGCATATTTTTTCAGTATTACATTCTTTTTAACCTTCAGAGTCGGTGTCAGTTCATCATTTTCAATGGTGAATTCCTTTGGTAGCAGTGTAAATCGTTTTATCTGTTCAAACCTGGCGAACAGTCCGCTAACCCGATTTATTTCACTACGTATAAGATTATGAACCGATTGATCTTTGATCAATTCTTCGATCGAATTGAATTTGGTGTTCATGTCTGTTGCGTATTTCTGGATGGCCTCTAAATTTGGAACGATCAATGCTGTAAGATATTTTCGTTTATCACCAATGATGACCACCTGTTCGATGTAAGGACTCGAGATGAGTTGATTTTCAAGCACCGACGGTGTGACATTTTTCCCGCCGGACGTCACGATAATGTTTTTCTTTCTGTCGGTGATGTGCAGGAATCCATCTTCATCGAGGAACCCGAGGTCCCCTGTGTGCAGCCAACCTTCATCATCGATGACCTCTTTTGTCGCGTTCGGATCTCGATAATAGCCTTTCATAACCGCAGGTCCTCTGGTGAGAATTTCGAAATCAGAGGCTATTTTAACCTCGACATTCGGAAGAACTTGTCCGACTGTTCCGAACTTAAAATCAGTTTCACGGTTCACCGCAATGACGGGAGAGGTTTCTGTTAATCCATATCCTTCCAGAATCAAAATACCAGCCTTAAAAAAGAATTCGGCTACATCGCGTGCCAGTGGCGCTCCACCGGAAATAAAATATTTAAGGTTTCCTCCTACTTTCTGATGTAGCTTGCTGAACACGAGTTTTGTCGCAATATGATATCGGAATTTCAGGAAGACGTTCAGTTTGTTCCTGAACAGTGCGTTCATGTATTTATCACTGACATCGAAAGCCCAGTTAAAGATCTTCTTCTTAATGGGCGAGCCGGCCTCCGCATTTTTCAGTACACCGCTTTGGATTCTTTCGAATAATCGGGGGACGCTCGTCATGATCGTTGGTTTCACTTCACCCAGGTTCTTAACGACTGTGTCGATGCTCTCGGCGTAAGCGATAGCGGCCCCAGCACCGATGGCGAGATAAAATCCTGCCATGCGTTCAAAGACATGACATAACGGAAGAAATGAGAGAAACGTGTCGCTCTCATTTATATTTAGTGTCTGCAGACCCCCTTCGACGTTGGCATAGATATTTGAATGAGCCAGCATCACTCCTTTCGGAGAACCCGTGGTACCTGATGTATATATGATTCCGCAAAGGTCATCGGATTTTACGTTAGCCACCGCCTCATCGAAGAAGTTCGGATTCTTTGCAGCGTAATTTTCACCATCGGCTAACATTTGCTGATAGCTGATGATGTTCTCGTTCGCGTCGCTGTCCTCAAAATCGAACACGATTATTTTTTCAAGAGTTGGTGTATTTTTCCAGATTTTAGTGATCTTTTGAACGAGTTTCGGGCGGGAAACGACTATCAATTTCACTTGCGCATTGTTTAGTATGTACTCAATCTGTTGTGGAGTAATCGTCGGATATATAGGGACATTTACAGCACCGAGCGAAAGAATTCCCAGATCAGTGATGACCCATTCGGATCTGTTCTCCGACATCAGCGCTATCTTATCTCCTTTTTTAACGCCCAAATTCGCCAATCCGGCGGAGAACTTCTGTACACGCCTTTTGAATTCATCATAAGTGAATCCCTGATATTCACCATCTATTTTCTCCAGGATAGCGATTTTATCCCCAGTTCGTTCCACACGATTCATAAATAAACTGAGTAATGTTTTTTCGTTTGAATTCATTAAATTCTCCTATTGAAATTACCCGCTCTCTAGACCGCTGCTTAGTACATTTTCCTGATGATGTCTGCATATTTCTGTTCAATCACTTTTCGTTTGATTTTTAGTGATGGTGTTAACTCACCATCCTCGATGCTGAACTCTTTAGGTAATAAGGTGAACTTTTGTATCTGTTCGAAGCGCGCGAGATTTTTGGATAATTCTTTGATATCTCTGTCCACGCGTTTGCGAACCTCATGGATTTGAACTAAATCCTCAATGGTTTCAAATTCTATATTATTTTCTCGTGCGTAATTTTTAAGAGAATCAAAATTGGGCACGATGAGAGCGGTCAGGAATTTTTGTCTATCACCAAGTACCATCACCTGTTCGATAAAAGGACTGGTGATCAGAAGGTTTTCGATCGATGCGGGCGTTACGTTTTTACCACCTGTCGTTACCAATATATTTTTCTTCCTGTCGGTGATGAACAGGAAACCGTCTTCATCGATGAAACCGATATCACCGGTATGCAGCCATCCTTCGCTGTCGATTGCCTCTTTGGTGGCGGCAGGATTTTTATAATATCCGTTCATGATGTTGGGTCCGCGGGATAAAATTTCACCATCTTTTTCGATCTTGATTTCTACACCCGGTATGGCGGGTCCGACTGAGCCAAATCTAAATTTATTTTCCAGGTTGACTGATATCACCGGAGAACTTTCGGTCAGCCCATATCCTTCCAGGATCAGGACTCCGACTTTGTAGAAAAATTCGGCTATCTGCTGAGACAACGGAGCTCCGCCTGACACGAAAAATCGTAGACGTCCTCCGACGCGTTCCTTGATGGTGGAATAAACGAGTTTGTTGGCAATCTTATGTTGCATTTTCAAGAGCGGGCTTATCTTACCACGAAATTCCGACTTCATGTGTTTGCCGCCAACATTGACTGCCCAGTTGAATATCTTACGCTTAATCGGTGAATTGGATTGCGCGTTCTCGATGATGCGCGAATAAATTTTTTCAAATAATCGGGGCACGCTCGTCACCAGTGTGGGTTTCACTTCGAGGAGGTTGTTAGCGACTGTTCCGATGTTTTCAGCGAATGCTATCGTTGCACCCGAACCGATTGCCAGGAATTGCCCTGCCATACGCTCGAACGAGTGGCAGAGAGGGAGAAAAGATAAAAATATATCGGTAGAATCGACTCTCAATACACTTTTTGATGCCTTGACGTTCGAAAGAATGTTTTTATGAGTCAGCATGACTCCTTTTGGATTGCCTGTGGTGCCCGATGTATAGATGATACCACAAAGCGTTTCTGGTGTGACTTCGTCTACCAACCGTTCAAATAACCCAGGATTCTCCCGGTCATATTGCTCGCCTGCGCTCAGCAATTCATCAAATGAAAGTACATTTTCTATCGAAAAATGGCCTTCCATATAAATGATCTTCTCGAGTTGCGGCAGTTCGTCTCTAATGACGAGAACTTTCTCTAACAGATCTTTTGTGGAGACGAAGATGATCTTTGATTCTGAATCATCCAGTATGTATTTAATTTGGGGTGGGGTAATAGTAGGATAGATAGGAACATTGGTCGCTCCAATGCTGAGTATTCCGAAGTCGACAATCGGCCAGTTGAGGCGATTCTCGGCCATTAACGCGATTCGATCACCCGACTTCATCCCCAGATGTAGCAATCCCATACTTAACTGACGAACCCGGCTGGCAAATTCGTTGTAGGTGATACCTGTGTAGGAACCACTTACCTTGTGCATCAAAGCCATTTTATCACCGTGATTCGTGACAGCATCCTGGAACATATGGACTAATGTTTTAGATTCCATATCTTGATCCCTCCAAAAGTGATGGTCCTTATTTTCGTCGACAGAATAAGCAAAGATGAGTGATAATAAAAATATTAAATTTTTTTTAATATAATGAAATACAGATGCAATAGCAAGAAAAATATCTCAGCCCCAGAGTGCTGTAGCGTTCCCGGATCGTCTTGTGATGAGTCGTTTACAAAAAGCTTGATCGAAGCCTGATGTTACTTTGATTTCTAGCTAAATTAGTACAATAAAAAGTTATTTCATTTGACTATTTATAAAAAATTTTGTATAATATTTTTTAATCGCATCGCTATTCATTTTGATGACATGGAGGCGTTAATGCAACAACAGCAAAATTCAAAACAGATTAACATTCAACTGGGTGAATCCGAAGCAGAGGGAATCTACTCGAATCTGGCCGTGATTACGCATTCCCCGGCCGAATTTGTGATCGATTTCACACGGATGCTGCCGGGAGTACCGAAGGCAAAAGTTTATGCACGAATTATCATGACTCCTCAACATGCAAAATCTTTAATGCTCGCTCTCCAGGAGAACATTACCAAATTTGAGACTCAATTTGGTGAAATAAAAAATGTTTGGGATCAGAAACAAAAATCATACGGCTTTCAACCGACTGAAAGCTGAATTGGATTAGTGATCAAAGAAATATAGAAATGGCTATGATATTAAGATCATATAAATATGTCATCTTCTTCTTATTATCGCTCCTGGTAGCGGACACTGCTCATGCACAACCGGTTAATTATTTCGACAAGGTATCCGTGGGAATAGAACTTGGTAACTGGGTACCCAATAATATTAGTCGGTTGAACACCTCCAGTGCTTTAAAAATACAGAAGGAAGCTATTTACACGGCGTTATCTCTGCAAATTCCGATCAATAGTAACCTCATCTTCCGATTCACAGGCGGTTATTTTTACTATGAGGGATTGGACGATACAGGTAGCGAATACTGCAATCGCGCGATTACGATCACACCCATTCTGGTGGACATCAAATATTTACTATTAAACGATATGAAGATTACGCCTTATGTGAGCTATGGTATAAGTACAAATTTTGGTTTCGAAGATACTGACCATTTTTCTTTTCTGACCGATAAATACGATCATTTTTCTGTCGGTATAAATCTTGGTACTGGTTTTGATTTTCTGATCACACGCCATTTGTCAGTCGGACTCGAATTCCGATATCACTATCTTGAATTTCCTGAAAATTTTATTTTTACGAATAATTATAGCGGAACGAAGATCAATATTGCACTCTGTTATCTCTTTTAAAAAAGAAGACCTGAAAAAATCTGACAAGAAGACGATTTCAGGTCTTGAAGTTAAAAAAACAACATCAATGAATACGCTGCGATTCTAATAATGAATACTGGCTTTAACCCCCAATCTTAGCGCAGCAACAACATCTTTTTACTGAATCTAATTTGATCCGCTTTCATGAAACATACATAGATCCCGCTACTCACCTGGTTTCCGAACTCATCCCTGCCATCCCAGGTGGCTGTGTGTACCCCGGCATCTTTTGCAGTATATTCTAAATTCTTGATCTTTTGTCCGACAGAATTATAGATTGAAATTTCGATCAATGTACGTTCGGGCACATGGTAAGTAATGTGCGTTTGGGGATTAAACGGATTCGGATAATTACCTACCAGAGCAA
The DNA here is from genome assembly GCA_016926625.1 of Candidatus Zhuqueibacterota bacterium. Classification (GTDB taxonomy): domain Bacteria; phylum Zhuqueibacterota; class Zhuqueibacteria; order Thermofontimicrobiales; family Thiofontviventaceae; genus Thiofontadaptatus. Next base: position 34,807 of record JAFGOE010000081.1, on the reverse strand, counting down.
ACTCATCTGGCAATCCTGAATCGTTGCTGTCGGTAACTCCGGTGCGATTGATGGAGAACGTACCGATATCCGATTGTGTGGAGAGCCCGCTTCTGCTCATCGCCTTAACCTGCCAGAAATATATACCGTCTTTTAGTGGTGGACTTGACTGATATACATACATTGTATCGACTAATTGAGTAAAACTGTCGAAGACATGTTGAAAACTATACTGATCGCTCAGGCTCAAAACATAATTTATCTGACTATTATTATCAGGATCGACGGATTTACGCCACTTGAATATGATACTCTGCGGGATCGATGTGAACGTGATGCTGTTGGGACTTACCACCGTGAAGGCAGTGGGCTGATCGGGTAATGGCTGAACATTTACCCGCATGAGGCCTGAGTCGCTGCCACCTTCTCCATCGAACACATTGAGCATTAAATTCTCTATGCCGTACCAGTTTTCAAAATACGAATAAATGAGCAACTTATCCAGGTCAGAATCAAGATGCCAATTGAGGTTCAGGTTACCTGTTATGTTAAATTGTAAATCCTGTGGTAAATTGTCAGGGTCATGAACTAACGTTCTCAAATAAGACTGATTTATTTCCAGTGTGTCGTCCTCCAGGATTGAGAACTGAGGTAACGCACTCAATTTCGGTGGATCATTGATCGGTACAACGCTGAAATCTGCCCATACTGTATCCGCCAAATTAAATGGATCTCTGGCGATAAAGGTGAGCGATTCTGTACCTGACCATTCTGAATCGGGTACGGCAATCGACAGTGTTCGATCGATGAGCTGTAATAGCAGATTGTTTGCTCCTCTGATATCCCAGCTTATTTCGTTGTCCTCATTATCCGGATCGTTAACGAAACCATCCAGGTATATGGATTGAAATGGTTGGTTTTCACCAACGGTCTGTCCCGGTATCGACGTAATAACCGGAGCTTGATTGATCGGATTAACGGTGAAGATAATAGTCGTCTGGTCCGATAACAAGCCGTCTGAGACCTCGAAGGTTATGGATTCGTTTCCGTACCAGGTGGGTTGAGGTTTACTGATCGTGGCGACTCTGAATTCGTCGATGTTAACGATCAATTGAGAGTTGCCGGAGTAACTCCAAAACAGCTCATCATCAGGATGATCGACATCCGTGACATGATTGTCCAGAATGATAGGGTCGAAATTTTCATTATTAGCCACGGTTTGGCCGGTCAATCCCGATATCACTGGTGGGTCGTTAATATTCAGGATGGTGAACGATACGTAGGCTGTATCCGATAATCCGACAGGATCGGTTGCAATTACCTGTAAATTTTCATTGCCAAACCAATCAGGATTAGGCCAACTGACGGTGAGGATTCGGGAGTTAAGGGTATACAATAGTTCAATGTTATTTCGTACACGCCAGGTCAATTCCGTCACATCGTTATCACCATCTTCAACATAGTTGTCCAGTATGATCGGATCGAACGGGGTTCCTTCGTTTTTGATTTGCGCGGGAATGTTGCCTATCACGGGTCGCTGACTCAATTCGGATACGGAAAACGAGGTGACCGTGCTATCTTGTAATCCACCCGGATCAGTAGCTACGAACGTTATATTTTCTGTTCCAATCCACTCCGCATCGATCGGCTGCGGGAAGGCGATGCGGTTCGATATCATGACCTGAATGTGGTTCTGACCCTTTGCTTCCCAAGTAATTTCGTGATCGGCGTTGTCAGGATCGTAGACAAAATAATCCAATTGAATCGGAGCGAACGATTCACCTATCATAATCTGCTGTGGGGGGATCATGGTAACCTGAGGCGGTTCATTGGATATGACGACATAGGTCGTGTCGATATCTCTTCCTGCATCGTCGTCGGTCACTCTGAGCATGACACGATGAGAACCACCGAGAGAATAGCGTGCAGTCACGTTTCGTCCGATTGATTCGAACATGCCGTCGTTATTCAGGTCCCATTCGAATATCAATGTCGCCTGGTCCTGGACGCTCGGATCGGTGGCTGTGCCTGTCAACAGGATATCTGTCTCGGGTTCACCGGAATAAGGTCCGTTCGCATCGGCTGTAGGCGGCACATTCTGTATCGTTACATTTGACAAATCCGTGGAGATGCTGTTTTCGTTATCGGTGACGCGCAGTTTCATCTGTCCGATAAAATCATCCTCGTAAACATGCTGTACGGTTGCAAAGATGGTAGCCACATCGTAGACGCCGTCGTTCTCCCAGTCCCATTCATATTTCGTAATAGTTCCATCGATATCTCTCGAATTTGAAGCATCAAATTGTACGGTACTTCCCTCCTGTCCTACATAAGGGCCTCCTGCATCGGCCATGGGTGGTTGGTTCGTAGAAAATGATATGGTTCGGTACCATACTTTGTAACTGTGAGGGTAGGCGAGACAGAAATCGTTACTGTGCGCTCTGATTATATGTTTGTTTCTTGACTCATCACTGCCACAGGCATCGGCCAATTTTGTCGGGGCTGACCAATTGTTGCCTCCATCCTGGGAATAGATTGCAGATAATTCTCCGCCGGGTGCACTCACATAGGCTAGTATGATATTCAAACCGTTGTCGCTCACCGCGATGGAGCCGACACCCATACCGATTTTCCAATCGACGACCGCATTTAAAGGTGTTACGGGTTTATCCGTGACGACGTTACCGTTACTGATCTTGACATAATGAATAGAAGGCTTTCCTGATCGTTCGGAATCTTCTGATGTCCCGTAACACATATGAATATTGCCTGTTCCGTCGATCTGCATATCCACGCTGCCGTTTCGTCCATAAGCGGAAGCAGGGTGAATATCAGCACCAGCCGAGAATGTATCACCACGATCGCTGGAATAAAAATAGTAGACGTTCCCGTTTGGATTCGGGATTCCGGAAATTACATGCACCTTGCCTCCGGGATACGTATCGATTTCGATTCGATCATCTGCTCTGTAGACGTATTGTTTTGTCTCGCCCAGGATCTGGGTGCTTTCGACTGCGTTGTTGATGATCCGATAATATCTAATTCTGCCCCATATAGAGCCAGTTTCATTGAACACGAAACCTTGAACAATGTGTACAACATTGTTTTCATCCACATCGAGTCGAATCATATATCCACGTCGTACGCGTTCTGACAAAACAACACGCTTGTCCCATCCGGTAGAGGTTTTTCGAACATAATAGGTCGTGTAGAGTGGTGTATTATCCGGATCTTTTCCAACATATTCGCGAAAGCAAATGTGTGGATAGCCCTGAGTATCTACCGCAATAGTTGCTCCGAAATTTCCCAGTCCTGAATCGAGCGATGCACCGGAGACATCGACCGATTCCTGGGTCAAAATGTTACCATCCCTGTCGATAATCGCATATTTCACACCATTATTCATGTAGAGTATATACATATTGCCGGTATTGGGATCCACATCCATTTCGGGTGTATCACCGGTAGCTAGTTGATTTTCCATGCTCCATTCCTGGGCTGAAACAAACGGACACCAAAGAATTAACAGAAAAATTACCCCCTTGCCAAAGGTTGTAAGATTTTTCATACATATTCCTCTAATTTAGGTTATAGTAGGCTTCGTTTTTTAAATACCTTTCAAGTATAAATATTGCGTAAGCATTAATTGTTAAAAAATCATAATATAAGATTCTTTGGAAATCCGACTTGACTTTTTACTTAAAATTATTTATTATACTTAAAGCAGGTGCTGACCATAAGAATACTTTACAGTGCGCTACAGCACAGCAAAGACGTTAATTGTTGTTATCAAAGCGCAGACTGAATCGACAAAGAACGGGGTTTTTATGCCGTACATCGTTACCATCATCATCTATCTCATCCTTTTATTTTCGATCGGTATTTTTTTCACTTTTCGCGTAAAAAATCAAGATGATTTCATGGTAGCAGGTCGCAAGCTAACTGCTCCGGTATTGGTTGGAACATTGCTTGCAACGTGGATCGGTTCCGGAGATATCTTCAGTGTGGCTGATCTGAGTTACCACCACGGATATTCGTCTCTCATCGGCAGCGCAGGCGGTTGGGTTGGCATAGCCGTGGTATATTTCATTGCCGGTCGGGTTCGTAATTTCAAACAATATACGGTGCCCGATATTCTGGAAGCGAGGTATAATCAATGGGCTCGGCTGTTTGCCACCATCACCACGATCATCGCTTATGTGACCATCGTCAGCTATCAATTTCGAGGCGGGGGATGGGTGTTGTCGATGATCTCTGAAGGTAAAATAGGGACTGACGTGGCCATGGTCATCGTCGCTTTCTTCGTCATCGCTTACACGATGTTAGCGGGAATGATATCAGTAGCATACTTAGACGTTGTTAATGGAATTTTGATCATAACGGGTATTTTCCTGGCTATACCTTTTTTAATACATCATGTGGGTGGCTTAGAGACTATCGTACAAAATGTAACTCCGCGCAAACATGTTTTCCTCGGCAATATGACATGGATACAGGCGTTCGGCTATTTTGTGCCCACGCTATTGCTGGCGTTGGGCAATGGAAATATGTATCAACGGTTTTTCTCCGCGAAAAACGCCGCAGAGGCTAAAAAATCCGTGATCGGTTGGATCATCGGCGTCATTTTACTCGGTATATCGCTGCAGACTCTGGCCGTCATCGGAAGTAGTTATTTTAAAGGGTTGAGCGTCACCGAGTCGGGCAAAATCATCCTGCTTGTGGCTCATAAAGGAGTCCCGGTGGTCGTGGGATGTATCCTTATCGCTTCTATTATCGCGATCATTATATCCACTGCTAACAGTTTTCTCCTGGTTCCTGCTACCAATATCATCCGCGATATCTATCAGCGATTCATAAATCCTGAAATTAACGATAAAAAAGTCGTGCTTTATTCAAGAATAACGGTTATATTATTAGGCATATTAGCGTATGCACTTATTCAATTTTTTCCGAGAATACTGGATGCTGCGTACGCAGCTTACACCGTTTACGGTGCTGCTATCACACCGGCCTTGTTGGCGACATTTTTTTGGAAACGTGCGGCGGTGAAGGCTGGTGTGTCATCCATAGGTATTGGCATGCTGATCACGATCGTCTGGGAAGTGTCTCGTAAGATAATGGGAGCTTTCCCATTTGGAATTCCTGCAATCTATCCGGCGTTATCAGCGTCCATCCTGATATTGGTCATCGGAAGCTATCTGGAACAAAAACCAGATAGAGAGAAATGGGCACCTTTTTTCAAAAGCGAAAACGGAGAAAGACCAGGCGTATCGCTATGAAATCGATTAATAACAGACAAAAGAAGAAAGTCGTTCCGCCTGCGGTGCGTAAAAATAATACGAAAATTGTACAACATAATAAAAAAAGTCACGGTAAGAAACAAAAATCGAGGTGAGTAATATGGCTATCATGTTATCGATCCAACCGGATAATCCGCAAGAGAGATTAATAAGACAAGCTGTGGAGATATTATCAAAAGGTGGGATAATGACCTATCCTACTGACACAGTGTACGGTATCGGCTGTGATATATTTCATAAACAGTCGATTCAACGGATATTACAACTTAAAGGCAAATCGAAATTTTCACCGTTGAGTTTCATTTGTCCGGATTTGAAAGATATCGCCAAGTATGCACACGTTTCCAATGCAGCCTATAAGGTGATGCGACAGCTGCTTCCGGGTCCTTATACATTCGTGCTGCAGGGCACTCGTCTCGTGCCGAAATTAATGCTTACCAAACGAAATACAGTGGGTATTCGTATCCCTGATAACAATATCTGCCATGCGCTGCTAAAAGAACTCGGCAATCCCATTGTTAGTACAAGCGCCAGCTTGCGCGATGATGTAATATTCAACGATCCCGAAGAGATTGATCGCCATATGGGACATGCTTTGGACTTGATAATCGACGGGGGTATTATGGGATTAAGTCCATCCAGCGTCATTGATCTGTCAGAGGAGCCGTTCCGCGTACTCAGAAAGGGGAAAGGGGATATTACTTACTTTCAATAAATCATTACGACCCTGCGAGGCTATTGATGTGTGTCATCCATAAAAAAATAAAGAGTATAAAAACCTGTTGCATCATTGTACTATTAATTAGTGTGATCGCGTCGGGTTGTTCACAGATAATTGAGGAACGTGAATTCAAATCGCTAAGCGAAGAATACATCGACACATATTTTAAGTTCCATCCCGTCGAAGCGACTTTAGTCGGGTACAATCGATTCGATCACCTGGTCGATGATTATTCTGATACGAGCGTTCACAGCTATCTTCAAGAATTAGAAAAGATCGGGGCACGATTAGCTAATATCGACACATCGCTTTTAAGTGCAGAACGCTTAATAGATCATGATATTGTGGCGCGACATTTGAAGTCAGAGATCTGGAAGATCAAATACGAACAACTTTGGACGGTAGATGCTACATTTTATAACGACCTGCTGACTAATGCGGTCTTAGGGATCAAATTTTCCGGGAATCTGACTGACGATCAGAAATGTCATTTGATCATAGAACGGCTAAGCGTATTCGACAGGGTTCTGCGAGATGCAGATAAAAATCTAATCGAGCCGTATATAGCAGATATCGAAGCGATATTGGAACAGATCAATGGGTTCTCGTTTCTATTGACCACCGAATTGAACCATTACATTCACAACTGTCCGGCTTCGCAGGATACTCTTTTTTTTCTGAGCAAGATGTTGACGGATTCCTTGAATCACTATCGCAAAAGGCTGGAGGGGAAAAAAAGTCGATTTAATGCAAAGATTTTGATAACCGATAGCAGTTGGTATGCTAATTCAATTCAGCAAAAATATAATCTGCGATTGAGTATTGATGAGTTACTAACGATCACCGAAACTGAGTACACAGAATACGCTGAGCGGTTGAACGATGTAACGGCTAAATTATACAAAAAGATGTTTCCGCAAAGAAAAATTGACGCCATACCCATGGCCGATCGACTGGATACCATTCTCCGGCAGATGGGAAACGATTATATCGCCGACAATAAATTAGTCGATGAAGTCGATACGATTATCTCTGATCTCAAGCGATTCATCAGCATGAAAAATATAATGAATTTACCTGGTACCGATTCACTAATCGTTAGTAGATCATACGGCTATGAATTGATGGATGATATCACGCGATTAAGGACGCCGGGAGCATTAGATCAGAACAATATATTTCGATATGATATCAAATCTTTGCCTGACGATCTGACATGGTTTGAGCAGGTCAGCTTTCTGCGTGAATTCACCAAAACGATGCTGGAACTGCATTCGATTGAGAAGATAATGCCCGGGACTATGCTTGCAACGATCTATTGGAATGAACAAAAGCCTGTACTTCGCAAAATTTTTAAAGATAGTTATATTGAATCCGGTTGGCCTGTGTTAGCAGCGGAGATAATGATAGAACAAGGTTACGGGGGGTATGATCCGCAATTGCAGTTGTTACATTACTTGAAATGTCTTCAAAATGCAACTGCATTAATTGTCGATATAAAATATCGTACCGGACAAATCGATCTGGCGACTGCAAAAGCCACACTCGTGAAACGTGGCTTCATGAATTCAATTGAGACGAATCAGTTCATGAACGATATCATTTTGAATTCAGATCAGTTCGTATATCGAGTCTACGGAGCGTATCGATTGAAAAATATTTATAATCGTGCACGGAAGATTGCGGGTAATTATTTTGATAGCAGCACATTTTGGACCTCCTTTTTCGATACTGGCACTATTCCTGTCGATTCGTTTGAAGAGTCCATTCTAAATTCGATGATGAAGCAATATAAAAACTGAGAGGATGCAAACCTATGATAATACCTGAACGAGTCAAGCGTGTTCAAGCACAACAGAAAGAGTTTATTTTAAAGAAAAAAAATGTGCGAGGGATGGGATTTGGATATAAATACACCGCTGGTGAAAGAACGGAACATGAATGTCTGGTCATATTTGTCGAAAAGAAGGTTGCGCTCCGTGAATTAGATCCAAAAGATGTGATACCGGGCAAACTGGGCGGCGTTCGGACTGATGTGAAAGAGGTCGGTAAAATTGTCGCGAATCAGGCGAGAACGGATAAGTGGAGACCTGTACCACCGGGGGTCAGTATTGGGCATCACGCAATAAGTGCGGGTACTTTGGGTGCTGTGGTGAAAGATAAAACGACGAAAGAGATCAGGCTGTTGTCCAATAATCATGTCTTTGCTGACAGCAATAAGGGCCAACTGGGCGATTCGATTCTACAACCGGGTCCCTTCGATAACGGAGTGAATCCGGATGACGTAGTCGCGGTACTGGACAGATTCATTCCACTTGAATATCTCTCTGAGATGAATGGTGAAGACGAAACATGTTCAATGACACAAGATATTGCCAGCTTTATGAACTGGCTGGCGAAACTTTTTGGGGCAAAGCATCGCTTCTACACGAAACGGATTTCTAAGGGCATCAATCTGGTCGATGCGGCGATTGCGAGACCTCTCCAACCAGAGCAGATTGTGAACGAAATTATCGATATCGGTGTCGTCTCCGAGATCAAAAACGCTGAATTAGGTATGAAAGTGCGGAAGAGTGGAAGGACAACTGGGACTACGTTTGGTTACATCGAAGCATTGGACGCTACGATCCAGGTGAATTACGATCTAAATCGAGTGGCTCAATTTGAGCATCAAATTTTAACGACGTCGATGTCTCAGGGTGGTGATTCGGGATCGCTGCTTGTTGATGCCGAAGAGAATAAAGCAGTAGGTCTGCTTTTCGCGGGTTCCGAGCTCGTCACTATTCACAGTCCTATATCCACCGTGTTCGAATTGTTGGATATTTCGTTTTAAACAGGGGACCACAGTTAACTTTCAGTCATTCAGCCGATTCGAAACATCAACGATCAGGCTGCTGAGCAGACGTGATCGATCGACGATGCCGACGAAGCGTTTTTCATCATCAACCACAGGAAGAAAGTCGACATCGATCTGTTCCATCTGCTTCAGTGCGTCATTTTTATCGGTGTTTGCGTCGATGGCGTTCAGCAGGAGGATTGTACCGGGTAACTTGCTTATTATCTCTTCATCGGAGTTATTCAGCCAATTTGCCAGATCTGACGGATTGTAAGGTGAGTTATCTGTGTTGATCAGCGTAAACAAATGCTGCGCGTTCATGATAGCAAAAAACTCACCATTCATTTTATTAATAATGATATAGTTGAAGAATGGGTAAGCAGCCAGCGAATTAAGATAATCGCGAATTGCAGGTCCGTAATAGCGCCCATAGCCTAATCGAAATTCAAGCGCTTCTGTTTTCTTCTCGATGAGTTCCGGAATTTTATTGATACCTAATTTAATATCGGATTCGACTGATCGGATGGGCAGATCTTGTAATGTAATTATTTCAGATTCGATTTTTTTGCTGGCGGCTTCTTTGAAAACGGTCTCGAATTTTAACATGCCAAATTCAAATTTGGTAATTTTGCCGGTGATCAATAGAAACAGGACGACAGGAATAATCGCAAGCAAGATATCCGTGTTTTTTATTTCGATTCGATTTCCTGTTCTTAATCTGATAATGACTAAAAATATCACCAATCCAACAAAGACGATTAACGAGACGACGGCTGTGATATACATCTGAGTTCTCCTTTGTTTTATTTGCAGATTTTGACGTTGCCGGTCCGGAGTAAAATCCGGTTGAGTGACAGCAGTCTGAAAGATGTTGTGCACCTGACAGCGTCTGGCTGCTTTCCGTGCATCATCTGCTCAAGGCGCTGATAAGAGAGATTATTCCGCTCTCGGCTCTTTAATTTGATTCTTATACCTCACTTAACCAGTGCAGCTATAGCACTGCCGATCAGATTGGCGTTTGCTACTCTGTTAATTTCAACACGGATACTCGGTATTTCCATTTCAGAAAGTAATGAGTTTAACGTTCGTTCTACCTCGATCGAATACCCCGGAGCCTTCCAAAAGAGACTGCCTTCAGCCACGATACGCGCTGTCTTTAACGGTTTGGTCGATGCGATGAGATGTAGTATCCCTGCGAGGGATGCTGCGACTAACTTAGCGGATCGCTTCAAAATCTGGCGCGCTATTTCCGATTCAAGACTCGATTCGCTGGTGTTGTATGCCAATTGCACTACACCCCTGGATCCGGAGTCCGGATCGAAATTACTCTGTGGAAAGACAGTCTTCAAAATACGTCCTAAATAGGCTCCTGAGACTGCTTTTTCAAATACTTGATGGCCAGGGTTTTCTGAGCCTTCATCGACGCTCTGATCATATTCGGTAAGATGCGGAGGAATGAAATTACCAGATTCCAGATTGACAGGGATATCTCCTCGCCATGGCAGATCAGCAGGTAGTTTCATAACCTTTGATGAGTCGATAAACATCGCCACATTAGTCCCTGTGCCTACGATCAATCCAATGTGAGCATCAACCGGATTCATGGTCAGGCTGGCAAACAGACTTGCGATGGTGTCGTTAATCACGACTACATTTTTACATTCGAAGTCAGTTGCAGTGATTCGATCTAATAACATTCTACCTACATGATGACCGACCGTATCTGGCACGAATACTTCCTTTGTCCAATTCAATAATTTTGCGTCACCGTTAAATGTTGATCTGGTTGGATATGAAAAACAGTATCCAAGTGGCAGGCCGGATTCTGGTTTCAGGTCACGAATCAGATTTGCCTGTACATCGAGAAAGGTCTCTTTCGCCAGAGGCATGCCTCGCTGAATAGGCAGTACCGATTCGTTTGGTCCCTGGTCGATAACGAGTTGACTCCCTTCAGTTCGAAGGATGGCAGCTCTCACATTGGTCCCACCGAGATCGACGACAATGGCCCTGGTCGATTTCCAATCCTCCGAAGCCGGAACATATGTTAACAGACATCGTACTTCCTGATCATCTTTCCTCAGACCTTGTTGAACGCGATCTCTTAAAGCATAGGCGATATCTACTAACTGATTGGTCGATAATGCGAACATCATCTCCATAGAATCCTCCAGATTAACACGTGTGAAGTAATAATTGACTTTCTGTAATCGAACGCAATCAAACCTTTCAGGTCAAATCGATCGATCGTTTTGATTTTAAATTGAATGGCAGCAATCTTGAATCGAATTTATGCTTTAGTTTTCATCGAAATCATCTTCTTCGGGAAACAGGTCGTTTCGTACGACCGCCAATATGCCGGATTGGGGGACGATAAGGTAATCCTTCTGATTGTAACGAACCTCGATAGCTTCACGACGGAGAAAAATAGCGTAATCTCCTTCTTTCACCTGTAGGGGAACGTAACGAGGTCCATTTCCGGAACCAAGCCAGGGTTCTGAGCTGTCGTTGGGTACGGGTAAAATATAACCTGGGCCGACTTTCACAATGTATCCACATTGTACCTTCTCTTTTTCTGATAACCCCTGTGGCAAGTATAAACCTGTCTTAGTCTTCTCATCTCCCGGTTCGGGAGCGATCAACACCCTATCGCCGATGATAAGGAGTTCATTACCCTCATCCATAGATGTCCTTGATATAATTTCCAACACAAAGTTTGGAGTAATTGAGTTTGATTTAATATCATTAACTTAATAAAAAAAAATATTCAATGCAACTTCAATTATGGTTCGTACCTATTAGAATGATATATTCTCACTGTGAAGCATGGCTGATACTGCATAGTCAAACACGATTGAAAATAAAACTGCAATGCTGTAAACTATGGTCTGAACAGCATTGCAGCTTATTATGATATTAAAATTCAATATTCTCTAAAGATTAGAATGTACAATCGATCAATTGGTCTTAAACAGATAAATACGTATCGCATTAAATAACAGGCCGATGGGCATTCTTCGCGTATTTATTGGGTAGAGGCTCATCGGCCGAATAGCAGAGCAAAGTATTAGAGACTATTTTTTTACCGTGATCACAATCTTCTTACCCTCACAGTAAATGTCATATTCGACAGGACCGTATAGATCGAACACCACACGTGAGAACAAATTATCAGGATGATACCCGAGTCTTGCCCTGATGAACGGAGGGTTGAACAGATCGAAGTTGCGTTGCGGTGTGAGCAAGAAAGTTTTCGGGAGATCGATCACCAAACGATACGGATCATCCATGAGCCTGTGATTAAAATTTAATACACCATTACCAACGATATGAATTGTGGAGTCGTTAATGTTTTCCACATGGGTTATAGCCGAACCTTCGGGAATATCTGGTTTTTGGTCCATCGTATAGATAAGAAAATCGACTCGTCTGTTTAAGAAACGTCCTTCCGGAGTATCGTTATCTGCTACTGGCTTCAGTTCTCCGTAACCGATTGGATTGAAGAAGCGATCTAATAGAACCTGTTCTTTTTGAGTCAGGTATCTCATAACGCTATCGACGCGTGTCTTTGATAGACGTATGTTATACTCATCTGTCCCTATAGCATCGGTATGACCAGATATGAATACCTGGCTCTCCGGGTAGGTGTTCAGGATGTCACCGACGCGTCTCATTGTCTCAAATTCAGGAGGTCTGATATTTGCTTTGTCGAAATCGAAATTGATGCGCATGGTGACCAGTATTTTGTCGCTGATTTCACCAGGCGGGATATCACCCGCTTCCTCAACGACGATCTTGCCGCCGCTTTCGCTGGCAATCCTTTTTATTCGTTCGAGTCGTGCTCTGAGTGTGTCCTCGAGAGCGCGTGTTCGAAGTTCAGACTCTTCGGCGGCGATGCGAGCTTTTTCAGCGGCTGCTATTTCCTGCTGCAATCTCATATTTAATTCATTCAGGGCTTGTTCGCCGGGTATATTGGTCCTGGGCAGAGGAAATCTGGATCCAAACCGAAATAACAGCGAAAACCTGTGAACATCCTGATCAAACGCGCTGACTGGTGAATAAGAATAGTCAAAACGTGTTTCGGAAGCGGCCAGCCATGACATCGGAATCATCAAACCAAGTCCGACTGCCCAGCGATTTGCTTCGGCGTCGTGAATCTTGTATCCGCCTCTGATCATGAAGAGTTCGTTAATAATGAATTCAGTCCCACAGTAATATCGAAGATTCTGATCAGGCATATAGCCCAGATCAAAATCGGTGTTCCAGAGGATATATTCTCCGAGAGGAATATGAGTGCCGATACCTGCACGATACATTTCAGGTAATGGTTCCTCTTGAGCGACAAATTTCAGATTACTTAGACCGAAGTTCTGAATCGAGAGACCCAGAGAAATATATTTAAGCCATAAAAGAGTACCAACATCCAGGCCGAATGCATTTGCCGACTCGCTGGCCAGGGTTTGGCGTATGAATTTTAATCCCCCTCCGAAGTAGAGGGTTCGCTCGCCTAATTTGATCTGCGAACCGTATCCCAAAGTAAGAGCGATGTCGTTGCTCCCCAACTGCCCGCCTGTCGGGATAAAATTAGCATCCAGTTCTGTAACGTTTCCTTCGTTAAAATAATTAAAATCAAACCCGATCACACCAAATCGGGTCGGTAGAGAAAGTCCGATCGCCCCTTGTTCTGTATCCTCAAGCCATTGGTGGTAGTTGACTGATAACATGAAATGGCGAATACTCCCCAATCCACCGATATTGTAGCGCATTAAATTAATATCATCATGGGCTAAAGCCGTAAAAGCCTCTGCCATTGCTACCTGTCTGGCTCCGGAATTTACCTGCAGAAAAGTGGCGCCGGTGTTACTGAAGCTGTTTTGTCCTTTAACTGAAACGGCAGCGGCAAGCAGCAAGGATACACAAACAAAGAAAACTGTGATATATTTGATAATAATCTTCATAATTTCATTCCTTGTTCATTTTCGATGTGATTGCGAACAAAAATTACCTGATGATCACGACTTTTTTGAAATCACTGAGTTGGTTCGATCTCGTCCCTGTTTCATCGGTAAAATAACCATACATTTTGATCCAGTAGATGCCGCTTCGTACTGGTTCGTTCTGGTCGTTGGTTAAGTTCCACCAATTACTCGAGAACGCATATGTATTGCGAGGAATCGGTTGTCCCAAATTGAATTGAATATTTTCCCCATGGATCAACCGAACCCGTAGACCAGCTATATTGTATATTTCAATCTTTTCGACCGTCAGATCTCCGATCGTCGACGATGCCCTTAGCTTCAAAAAATCATTTTGATCGGTGTAATACGGATTGGGTGCAACGTCGAAATCGAGCTGTTTTTGCGGATACATGATGATCGAATCGGGTACGATCGGTTCTGGTCCGCGTTCGACCTCAATCTGATCTTGAATGGTGACATTATCAACATATCTTGCTCCGATCTGATTGGATCGCAGTGTCTGGATCACCCAATCATCAGAAATGCCAGTAGGACTCAGCGTAACGGGAAGACCGAATTCTGACATAAAATTACCTGAATAGTACGTTCCATTCGAGTCAGGCAGTTCGAGCAACGGTAAAAATTCGGAATCATCGGTGATGTTATCGAAGACTTCTACGTAAATCGTATCCTGACTATGGGTTATGTTACGATCCATTTCGTTGGCGATGTGTACAAAGATCGTATCTCCTATCGCCACTGTATCCAGTTCAGTGTTATATGCATCCACGATTTTTATGATTCCACTGGTGTTTTGAATGATTAGAACGGTGTCACTACACGTATCAGCACTATTGGTGGGATCCGTGTAGGTTACATGCAATGTATCACGATCGAGTGCTTCGATTGTGGAATTGTATGAAGCGATATTAAAAATATAACCCTGTACCGCACGTTTCATCTGAAATCTGCCGGATGGATCGGTCGTTCTCTCTAATAAAACATCACATTTATCTTCAGTTACTATGGTCTCCATACGCAATGAGATCGTGTCCTGAACAGAGGCCAGATTTTCATCTGTTAACGATACGAACACCTGGTCCACATTCTTTTGAGATGGCGTTGAAAGTTCGATAAAGCGGTAATAGGGGACATCTTCACCATCTGCATTCGTAAAGGCAATTTTGGCTGGTGTGGAGAATATTCGGTTCCATTCGATTCCCCAGGAGTGTAATACAGGAGTCGTGCTGGTCTGTGCTGTTTGAATGACAGCCTGAAGGCGGATCGCCTGCACCCCCTGTAATTTGGGGGCGTCTGTCAGAGGAAAGGCATTCAGTTTAAGACCGGTTTCTTCTGCAAAGTAGGTCTTAATAATGGCGTTCGTGTTGGCGTCGAGAATGTTTATTCTGATCTCTCTGGGTGAATATTGCTCAGTCGTAAATTCCAGGTTTTGCCAACTCGTGATAACGTAATTGGCGGAATCAGTGATGATGTCCGATGTCAAGATACCTTGTATCGTATTGTCAAAATAGTTCGATCTGATTTGAAAATCGTTCAATATCGGTGTGTAGAGGGGATCGTCTGTCTCCAGGACGGCTTTAAATTGATAAAATGAGCGCGCTAAATTATTAAGTTTAATAACGGCTGAGGCTGGATCGGTGAAAAAGAGATCTGTGGCACTCGGTCCTTGCCACGGCACCGCATCGAGTCCTGAGTAGTCGTTGGATGATCGAAACTGGACTTTAATCGTTGTGTTCGGCGGTGTGTCTGAATCCCAGAAAATGGAATCGATATTCACGTTCTTGTTCAAAATTTGTTTTTCAGATGTGAACGTGGAATCTGAATAACCCAGCCAGATAGGAATGTTGGTGAATCCAGTAGCAGGATAATTACCGATGATTATCGTCCTGTTATCCGGCAGGCGATCTGCATCTTTCAGATTATATAGTTTTCGATGAGCGAACGACCATACGATCTCGCCGCTGCGGTCGACTTCGATGAGCCGATAATTACCTTTATCAGAGATCAATATGTTTCCGTTTGCTAAAATATCCGCATCGGTTGGCGTATTGAGTCCTTCCCTCCCGCCAGCGGCTACACCAGTTCCGAATTGCCAGGTGATATCCTGATTCTCATCTTTTTTAACGAAGATGACACGATGATTAATCTGGTCGGTGATCAGCACTTCATTCGTCGAACTGTCATACTCGATATCAACCGGGTTAAACAAGCCCTCACCGGAATAAGTCCAAACGATAGAGTTATCGATCGAATTGACCTCGATGATCCTGCTGTTACCTTGATCACAGATCAGAAAGTGTGTTACATCGGGTAATGCTACGGCATCAGAAGGTCCTGATAGACGATTAAAGCCGATACCAGAACTTCCGTCACCGTATGCCCATTCTTCGTCACCGCCTAATCTGTCGACTTTAATGACGCGGTGACCGCCATTATCCGTTATCAATATCTTTCGGTTATTATTTTCGTAGAATATCGATGCGTCTATCGGTTTGACCAGCGGCAATTTATCTCCTGCAAACGAAAAACCAGCGCTTATTGGATTTTGAGGATCCGTATAATTGATCTCAAACACTTTCCGCCCTAATCCATCGGAGATGAGATAATAATTTTTATTCTCCGAAATAAAATCGATATCATTTCCCTCATTTATCGGAAATTTTTGCACCGGCCAGAGACCGCTTTCGCCGTATAGTATGTACTGAAACGAGTCGGCATGATGAACGGCATATTGAGGTATCAGGCGAACCGTTGAATCGACATCGATGCCCACCACGCCTTCAATCTGAGAGAATCCAGGTTCACCATCCTCCCAACTCCGCTGTTGGATACCATTCTGACTATAGCTATTTAAAGCTATATTGAATAATAAAATTGAGATTGCTATATGTTTTTTCATAATGATAACGCACTCTTATTTAATTATACAGTTGGTTATATTTAAAATATACAAAATTAGAAGAAAAATCAAGCTAATTCTTTTAAATATAGAATTATGTAGTGATTTTAATATTCATTTCTTTGAAGAGAGCTGGTTTTTTTGGAACAGGATGCTGTGTTCAACGAATTCCATCATGATAGCACAGGAGACGATTCCGGCTGTTTCGCTGCGAAGTCGCCTGTCCCCGAGATTAAACGGTACATAAAAATTCGATTTTGCCAGAGCGATCTCTTCCTCGGAGAATCCCGCTTCGGGACCGATCGCAATGATCCCGTTTTTGAACCTCGTCAGGCCAGAAAGCTTTACGTTGGCTTCATTTATCGAATCGATGAGGCTCAGAGAACCACTATCCTGATGTGCTATCAATCGGAAATCGTAGATTTTACTGGAACGTATTAGTTCATGAAGTGTGATCGGTGGAAAGATCCTGGGCAGAACTGAGCGACCACATTGTTTAAGGGCCGCGATCGTAATGTTCTTCCAGCGAATTTCCCTGGCGTCCGATTGTTTCATCACGGTCTTCTCGGTGATCAATGGAATAAATTCGGAGACGCCTATTTCAGTACATTTTTCCAGCAGCAGTTCAAATCGCGTCCCTTTCGGAATGGCTTGTGCTAATGTCAACTGAAAGTTTGGCTCACCGGTATAGCGAGAACGTTTAAAAATTTTCCCTTCAGCGCTTTTCCTGTCGATTTTGGTGAGTGTGACCAGATACTCATTGCCCATACCATCGACGACATGGATGGTATCTCGGGGCCGCTTCCGGGTCACGATCGTGATGTGTTTAAATTCTGCACCTTTGATGATGACCCGGTCTTCCATGATCTGTTCCGGGGGGATATAATAGAATTCTTTGTGTTTCATGAGAGGTAGCTCATTTATCAATTTTACTCGAATTGTTTATTTTCATCTTATTTTTACACACGAATATCAGAATGCGGTACTTATCTCGGCAATGTATTCTTGGTTCCAATCGGAATCGAATGCGACCTCCAGTCGGAACAGATCGACATAGGGCAGGTGAATATGCAATCCCGCTCCGAATCCGGAGAGAAAATCGTCGCGATCAGGGCTCTCCTGTTGAAACCAGATCATACCGAAATCGTAGAAAACGCCAGTGCTTACCCCATACTTCAAATTTTGAAAATATTTTTCAAACCCAGGCAGGGCAAATTCGGACAGGTCCAGATAACGTATATGTCTGATTGGCACCCTTAATTCTATACTACCGGTTGCTAAATTCTCGCCCTCGAACTTATCGTAAAAATGACCCCGAATCCTCTCTTCGTAACCGAAAAACGTTCTGTCGTACAGCGGAATTTTTCTCTCCGATAGTTTTAGCGCTGTTCGAACGGCTAATGTAGATCCACGGCTGACCGGAATATAGGATCGTAGATCAAATCCATAGCGCCAGTAATTTATAGGTCGATCGCCAACCGTCTTGCGACCCCATACGGAAGCGAGCATGCCCCGGTGAGGGTATTCAACGAGATCACGATCATCCCAGGATAATGTGAGCCCGTAACTTGATAATTTATCGGAGAGATCAGCGCTCATCGTGATGAGCGGATGACTGATTTCAACGTATTCGTACAACGCCGATGTATAAAAATATTTGCCAAACCTTCTTCCGAGAAGACAGCTTATTCCGATCCTTTTATCGTCTGAAGCCTCGTACTGGAGAGTCTGTGTACGGACGCGACTCTTAAAAATCGAAATGTTGGTAAATAGCTTCAGATCACCACCAAACCACGGATTGCGATAGCTGAATTTCCATTCCGGATTATAGCCGAAGGCAGCGGTTAGATTGAGCAGGATGTTACGACCAAGAAAATTGTAATATAAAATTTTCGCCCCGTAGGAGATTTTATCCCAGCTTCGTTCGTTGAGGTAAAAGACAGGGACGGGGAAAATATACCACATCTCAGACACATCGATGATCAATTTATACCGTTCATCGTCGTCTATCAGATCGAATACCACGCGATTGAATAAAAACAAATTGAGCAGCCGTTTTTGAGCTAAAGCTAATTCTTCAAACGTCACGGTGTCACCTACTGTAAAATACAATTCACGCAAAATGACGTCGTTTGATGTCTTCTCGTTGTTTAATAATTGCACTTCGTTAATGATAAAACCTGACCTGTCCGATAGTTGGCCGGGTTCGATCAATATCCCATCCAGGTGTATTTGTGCGAACGATAGTGAACATATTAAACACAGAAAAGGAATTATGAGAATTAGTCTGAGATTGAACATGAAAGTCGAATAGTTTATTCAATTTAATTTATTATCAAACTAGAAAATAGTAAAAATTATTTTTTGAATCAAGTAGTATTTATTTGCTTTTGCGTCATTAAATTTGTATATTTCTTTCGAAGATCGACCCTGCTACTTCGTAGTTATTTTGTCTTTATTTCTGCTTTATTATGAATTCAATCAAATACTTAAAGTAAATCAGTCACTAACTTAATATTTAACATAAGGAGTTGATGATGAAAGTGAATCATGAACCTACTAATGATGTCTTAAAATGGTTCGAAGAGATTACCAAAATACCGCGCTGTTCTAAACATGAGGAGAAGATTGGACAGTGGTTGTTGGAATGGGCTAAGCAACATAATTTTCAATCGAAGACAGACCGTGTGGGCAATATTTGCATTAAAGTACCGGCATCGGCAGGATTCGAGCACGCTCCCATCGCCGTGTTACAGGGGCACATGGATATGGTATGTGAGAAGACACCGGATTCGGACCATGATTTTACAAAAGATCCGATTAAGTTGGTATATGATGGGGATTGGCTGACGGCTGACCGCACGACATTAGGTGCAGATAACGGTATCGCTTTGGCGATGGCGATGGCTTTGGCCACTCGAGATGATGTCAAACATCCGACCCTTGAGTTGTTGTTCACCGTTGATGAAGAGACCGGATTGACCGGTGCCAATTCGTTGGAGCCCGGCTTTATCGAGGGTAAAATATTGATTAATGTCGATTCAGAGGATGAAGGTGTGTTCACCGTTGGTTGTGCCGGCGGAATCAATACATCGTCTGAAATCCCATTGAAATTTGAAGCCGTACCCAACGGATATGAACAGTTCAAACTCGTCAGTGGTGGTATGAAGGGTGGGCATTCTGGAATAGACATTGCCATGGAGAAAGCGAATGCCATTAAGGTACTCGGACGAACACTGGATCGACTGGTTAAGCAGGGCATCGATGTCAGAGTTTCCAGTCTGAAAGGTGGTAGTGCTCATAATGCCATCCCGCGCGATGCTGAAGCGATCATTTTCTTCCCCAGGAGTGAACATAAGAAAGTCGAACAGATCGTCGAAGATTTCGAACGAGTTTTAGAATCTGAATTCAAGGACACCGATCCTGATCTGGAAGTCAAATTGGATACCGGTGAAAAACAGTTTGATCGTGCCACCAACCCGGCCGATACGAGACGGTTAATCGACTATGTTGAAGCCATTCCTCATGGTGTCGATGCCATGTCAACGGCCATTAAGGATTTAGTGGAGACATCAAATAACTTTGCCAATATCAAAATAGAAGACGAGAAATTGAAAGTGCTTACCAGTCAGCGAAGTTCAGTGGTTTCCAGGTTACATGCACACACCAGCCGCATCGAAGCACTTGCCAGATTGGCAGGAGGCCGTGCGTCCAGCGGCGACGGATATCCACCATGGCAACCCAATATGGAGTCACCTCTGCTGAAGAAGAGTGTAAATCTATATCAGAAAATGTACAATAAAGAACCCAAGGTTGAAGTTATTCATGCTGGACTCGAATGCGGAATTATCGGAGATAAATATTCGGGGATGGATATGATCTCTATCGGACCCGATCTGCGCTATCCACATAGCCCGGATGAGAAGGTTAATATCGTCAGTATCGGTAAGGTATGGGATTTTATCGTTGAACTGCTCAAAGAATTGAAGGACTACAATCCGGCTATGGCCTAGGGTTTTTAAAAAAACGATAAAATTCTTGCATTATTCGAAATTAAATATTATATTGATCTGTATAATTAACGTGCACTGTATTTTTTTGCGTTTCCTGCGTTTTATTTGTGTTTATTCCTACTGTAGAATGCTTCACAAGTAACGTTAAAGGAATCAGAAAGTTCGCAGTACACCAACTTCTCGTCTTTTTGGTTGAGGTTCAATCCATGGAACAAGGAACTGTTAAGTGGTTCAATTCCTCCAAGGGTTTCGGGTTTATCCAGAGAGCTAGCGGCGATGATGTATTCGTGCATTACAAATCGATCGTTGCCGATGGTTTCAGAAAGTTGGATCAAGGTGACAAGGTGGAATTTGAGGTCACTGAAACGGACAAAGGTTTACAAGCTGTAAACGTATCAAAAATTTAATCATTAAAAAGCCTCACCTGGTGAGGCTTTTTTATTGTTCTATGGTTTGTGTTCATATGATTTACTAAATAGATCAAAGCGATATCCTCTGTGCTTTAACTCGCGCAATATTTCATCCAAATGATCATATAACTTATCGGTTCTTGTCGGATGCGTACCGATATGCATCAATAGGAAGAAGCCGTTCAACCCATGTCGTGATCGTTTTTCGTAGTTGAAAATATTTCTTTTAATCGTCTCAGAATCAATATAATTCGACATATCAGGCGTCGTATAGTCGGCGTTGGACGTGGTGCCCGGAGTAAAATTAATTAACGTCAATCCCATCTCACCTGCCCAGTCGCTTATGGTACGGTTATACCATTCGTAAGGGGGTAAAAACAGAGGAGCATCTCGCCGCGATATGCTAAATTTGGTCATCTCGCGGTAGTTGTCGTTTAAATCGCTGACAAATTCGTCTCGCGTGACCAGTGTGGAGTCACGATTATTCCATGCGGCATATAACAGATGTTTATCAGAATGAGCACCGAGATAATGGCCATCTGATTTTAAGGTCCGGATCAGATCCGAGTGATGTTCGTTTCTGTAGAAATCGCCGGTAAAGAAGAAATGAGCTTTAATCGAGTGATTTAGTAATGTTTCTCTGATTTTCAAGCCACCCTCAGAGTAGTCGCCTCCTGTGAAAACAAGATAAATGATGTTCTGCGTTGTATCACCGCGAACTATTCCCCCTTCTTCGCAAATAAAGTTTTCCTGGACTGAGGAACCGGATTGGCAGTTTATGCCAGTGGATACGATGCTACTGCTGAGTATAAACAGCAGCGACATTGATATGTGTTTCATGCGATCTCCTTCCAGAATTATCTGCCTTAATACGAATCGATTTGGGATTCCCTGATGCAGGAGATCGAAGCTGCTATCGATTGTTAAAACTGCAGATATCGGAAAATGAACATGACTATTCATGAGGATGTTACGTATTAAAAATTATACGGGTGCCCAATTCTAACGGATTCTATTATAATACACCTCTTCGCTTTAATTCAAAAAATGATTTGGCACACGCTCTCACATCGGAGAGAGCGTTATGTGCGCCCGCAAGAGGTTCATGAAATAGCGTCATGTAAAGTTCATTGAGGTTGGGCCATTTGTAACCATATGTCCCCGGGATCTTACAGTAATCTGCCGTTGATTTCATGGTACAGACCTGTCTGACCCCCGGAAAAGGGATGTCGGTCTTCATCCGCATGAATTCTGCTCCAAGGATATTCAGGTCGTAACTGACATTATGAGCGATAAGGTAATTGACCCTGGATACTGCGGTTCGAAATCTGGCCAATACATCGATAATGGGAACTCCTTTCGATAAGGCGATCTCAGTCGTTATCCCGTGAATTCTTACCACATTGGCCGGGATCGTGAATCCAACTGGTTTGATGATGTAGTCGTTTTCTTCGATTAATGTTTCGTTCTTATCGTAAATACTCCATGCTAACTGCACTAACCTGGGCCAATTGTGGACATCGCTGATAGGTGCATTGTAATTTTTAGGCAGGCCGGTCGTCTCGGTGTCGAAAAAAAGGTACATTGTTATCTTCCTTGTTGAGAATATAGTCTATTCTTAGCGATAATATAATCAATAAAAACGAATAATGACAACTCTTTTTTATGTTGGATTTTTATATCCAGATTAATGATCAACAGCACGTCTTCTTTTATTTTAGATTTCTTACGTGAGCAAATGCGTAGTCTGGCTGATATAAGCAACGAAGGTATTTTTAAAATTTCAAATGCTTTCCTTTCTTCTTGCTTTTTAAATGATAAATCCTTAATTTTTGAGTAACAATTTCAACAGAAAGCTGCTACAATTTACAATAGAGGTATCTCGTGCTAAAGGTGCTGATTGCTTCCAATAATCCGGTCAAGATTGACGCGGCAAAGGATGCCTTCGGTCATTATTTTAACGACTTTGAGATCGTCCCATTATCCGTGGAATCCGGTGTTTCTGATCAACCCGTGAACGATGAGACGTACGAAGGCGCACGGAATCGTGTCTATCGGCTCAGGGAAATAAATAACGAACGAGAGCTGGGTGCTGATTACTTTGTGGGTATCGAGGGTGGCATTGTGAATCATTTTAATAAATGGTTCGCCTTCGGTGTGATATGTATCATGCATAACAGCGGTAAGATGGGATTAGGTACATCCATCCATTTTGAGATACCTTCGAGTATTGTCGATTCGCTGCTGCAGGGGGAGGAATTGGGACTGCTGATGGATCAGCTTTCGGGTGATTATAACACCAAGCGAAAAGGTGGTGCGATCGGATATTTTACGAAAGGAGTGATAACCCGGCGTGATATCTATGTCCAGGGTCTCATCGCCGCCCTGGTGCCGTTTTTGAATGGGGAATTTGATTGTTAATCATATCAGGGGACTTGGCCATTATTAAAGAGCTGTTACCACAGAGAACACAGAGAACACAGAGCCCAACCCCCACAACAAAAGCCTTGATCACGAAGGACACGAAGAGACACGAAGGCCACGAAGCCCTACCCACCTACCTCTCCATAAAGTTTTGGGTTAAAAAAAATGTAATGGTATTAAAGCCAAAATATTATTTTTATTTTATTATTGGTGGTCGGGTAGTTGGGCTTCTTGGTAAAAATTTTTATGGTGGGTGGTGTGGCTTCGTGTCCTTCGTGTGTCTTCGTGGCCTCCGTGGTTCAAGCTTTTATGGTGGTGGAGTGGCTCTGTGGTCTCTGTGTTCTCGGTGGTAAAAGCTTTTAAGAATATTACCCCTTAGTCAGCTTGTTGAATATTTTACGATGCGCCTGATGAAAGGCATAATCATCCGTCTCCGCCCAATTTATCCAACGGTAATCGATATGATCCTTTAGATAAACATCGCCCAATTTATATCTGCTCCGATACACATCGATCTCTATACTGAAATGAGAATAGGCGTGCTTCACTCGCGTAATCTGTTCCGGTGTTTCTATGTCGAGATTGGTGGAATCCTTGATTATCCTGGAGCATGCGGAGATCCCAGTTTCATTTTTTTCGATTTCACCACCAGGCAGTTCCCATAGTCCGCCGAGCAGACCAGATAGAGGCCTGCGGACTATCAGGATTTTATCGTCCTTACAGATCACGCTTACGACGAGATGATGATGTGGTATCGCTTTCCTGATTGCGGTTACCGGGTAATCTCTTTGTCTGTCCTGGATATATGATTCACAGAAGTTGCTTACAGGACAGATCTTGCAGTTGGGATTCTTCGGAGTACATATCGTTGCCCCTAATTCCATCATGGCTTCATTGAATTGGCCAGGCCGTTGTGGATCTAACATGGTTGATGCATGTTCCGCAAACTGACGATTTGCATTGGCGCTGTTAATCGGTTCGTCTATCATGAACAAACGGGAAAGCACCCGTTTGACATTGCCATCGACAACGGCTAATGGTTTATCGAAGGCGCGACTCAAGACGGCAGCGGTAATATATTCTCCGGCACCGGGTAGTGAACGAAATGATCCCTGATCCCGAGGGAGCTGCCCATCGAATTTATCACGTACAATACCGGAGGCCTGGTGCAGATTGCGAGCGCGAGCGTAGTAACCCATACCTTCCCAGGACTTCAAAACCAGTTGCAGATCAGCCTGCGAGAGGTCGATGACTGTCGGGAACGATTCGAGGAAGCGTTCATAATAATCCAGGACGATTTTAACCTGAGTCTGCTGCAGCATGACCTCCGAAACCCAGATGGAGTAAGGATCATCGGTACGACGCCACGGCAGGTCCCGCTTGTTCGCTTCGAACCAGGTTATGAGTTGGTCACGAAAGACAGTAATCTGAGATTGTTTCATACGATCGTAAAATCAAGTTGAACAGGATAATGGTTTTGAATTATAAGTCCGCATCCCGATTTGCTCGGATCAATCGGGGGGACAACATATCATCCGCCGCACTGTAGCAAGATCGGTGTAATTCATACAAGAATCTCTATTCAGGCGAGCGTCAGACTGTTGCTGTTAAGTTATTCGGTACGCACGCGCAGTTCGTATGAATGCTTCGATATTCTCCAACGGTGTCTCCTGCGGCAGATCGCAGCCTGTGCTTACAATAAAATTCGGATAAGGAGCCATGGATTCGAGTAAGCTCTTTACATCTCGTTCGACATCCTCTGGTTTGCTGAACAAAATCGATCCGGTAGGATTAATGTTGCCCATGATTACCACACTATCATCAAGGCGTTTGGCGACTGTGGGAAGGTCGACTCCGGCTTCAGGCGAGTCCAGACTGATGGCGTCCACACCAGATTCAGCCATTTTCTCGATGAGATGCATGGTATTTCCGCAAGTATGATACACGGTGGCCACATTGGTGTACTTGCAGAGATTGGTGATATGTTTGACATAGGACGATGAAAATTGTTCAAATTGGTCTGGCCCCAGCATGACGGCGCTGGGTTCAAGAATACAGATGACCTGAGCATCAGCACCAATCAGCAATTGCACATATTCCTGTATCTTCTCCGTCGTAAATTCACAAAGCTCAGTCAATTTCTCGGGTTCCAATATCGTGGCCATCGCCGCTTCGTCAGCCCCCATAATCAGGCCAGCGAGAGAATAGGGCCCTGTCACATAAGCACCTTTGATGATGTCACCCGGCAGTCCGATGTTCATCAGCTTCATGGTCTCTACGTAACCTTGAAGACGTGTGTCGTAACTGATATTGATCTGTCGCTGCATCGTCAGTTGTGCGATCTCAAAATGATCCTTGACCACAGTTGCAGAATCTGCCACAGGGAAGACCGTATAGCGTCCGAGCGCGTTCGCTTCGACTGAAAGATCCATCAGAGGAAACATGGCATCAGGATGATATCTGTCGGCCAATGATTTCAATACTCTGTAATGGACACCGTAATTTTGTTGCGCCAGTTTAACGTTAGTATTCGCTATGCCCAATCCGGGGAATCCCATGAGAGGAACGACGAGTCGCCTCCCCTCTCGGGCAGCATGATCAAGGTACTGCGTCAATAATTTTTGTTGCATGGTCGCTATCGATCCTATGTCAATTCTTTTCCTGTTAACCGCTTAATGATGCCTGTTTTGAAGAATCATATCCTATTATGAAATTTAACCCTTAAGAATATAACAAAATTATCGAATGAGGCAAGGAAAATTTTATGGACTTTGTGTTAATTAAAAATGGAATCTCATATCATGTCGTAGATCAGGCAAAGCTGCTTTTTTGTAGTCAATTTAAACATCATTTCGATTTTACATGAATGTAACTATATCGCTTTATTCAAGAAACAGGCTGACGGAAACACAGCTGTAGCTCTGTTAAATACAATATTTTGCTTGATATTTTAATAATAAATTGATAACTTATAGGTAAATTCATGGGAAACTTACCGGATGAATTTAGTCAAATTTTGCGTAGCGAGCGATTTATCCGGTCGACCCAAACCAAAAAATAGTTATCATCAAACAATGAACTGATTCGACGATAGTGAGGAGTAATTTATAACTTTAATTCTATTAAAGTTATAGACAACCGAGGAGATTAGAGATGAAACCAATTATGAACTTTGTTGTTATAGCGACACTAATCCTGTCCTTCATTGGGACTCTGATAGCACAGGAGCAACAAGCGATAAGTACCGAGAAAACTTCGATAGAAACGGTGCCATTGGAAATCAAGGTCGAAGACAAGACAGTCGATCCCTTTTCCTACTGTATTCTCGAGATGAACGGCAGTTACAACCAACATGATATTGCATTTGATTCATTGTACACTGAGGCAGGTAAACAGAGTGTCGACCTGAATCAGACACCGTTCGGTGTCTATTATAATAATCCGGCAGCAACCGCTGAGGCGGACCTTGCCTGGGCAGTCGGTCTTAGAGTCGATAAGAGCCTGGAGATCAATGAACCATTGGTTAAGAAAGAGTGGAATTTCACTCGCGTTGCTTCTGTGACGTATGAAGGTGAATTCGGAAACGATGATTATAATCGAATGTATGAGAAGTTATATCAATATGTCTATGAGAACGGCTGTGAACCGGCAGGACCCATGTTCGAGCAATTTTTATCGATTCCCGAAACGTATCCATCCGGTGCACTGGGTGGTAAGATCGAAATATGGCTGCCGATTCAAAAGATGAAGATCAAAGAACAAACGAAGCCTGACCAGCAGACAGATAGGGCAAGAGTTACCAAACCAGAAGTAAAGGTGGACGCTAAAAAAGACGTCGAACAAAAACAACAATAACACAATTTTAAAGCGGCCGGGCGATTAACCACGCCCGGTCATTTGGACAGGCTGATCCGCAGGCTGAACTGAATAGAATGGGATGGGTGCGGTTGTAATTCGTTTGCTGAGCTACATCTCTTCAAGTCTGCCCCTCGCAAGTCTCGCCTCCTCGGTGCTGGGGAATTTTTCAATCACACTATTCAGATATTTTCTGCTATTGACTCGATCCCCAAGATTTAAATAACAGTAACCGATCTTTAGCAACGCTGCTGGGACTTTATCACCACGAGAATAGGTTTCAACGACTTTCTTGAATTCTGCAATCGCTTTGTTAAAATCATTTTTTGAATAATATACTTCTCCGATCCAATATAAGGCATTATCTGCCATTTCGCTCTGCGGAAATGTATCTAGAAATTGCTGGAATCCCTGTATCGCAAGCTGGAGATTTCCCCTGGATAGATCCATATAGGCTGTATTGTATATTGAAAGGGGATTTAGATCGACGTCTTTATTGGTATCATGCGGTTGTCTGTTCTGTTTTGCGGAAATACCCGCCGAATCTTGTTGAACATCAGATGGAGCGGTGTAGTTCTCTGCTTTTTGAATAAAGTGGGACATCCGGTAGGTGTTGTCCTCCAATTTGCTATCGATCGCCTGGGATCTGGCCTTGACGTGATCAATCTCGGCCAGGAGATCGGCTTTCGTGCGCCGTGTTTCGTTCTCCAGATTGCTGATGCTCGTATTTAATTTTTCACACATCCGTCTGATCTCAGCGTTTTCCTGTCGCAGCAGTTCTGTCTGACTGCGGATATAAGATACATCTTCTTTAAAGCGAACAATCTCTTTACGCGTTGCACAGCCTGAAATCGACAGTGTCAGCAATGCGACAATACTCGTGTTAAAGACATAGTTTTTCATGTTACTCAGTCCGTGTTTAATTCAAGAGCTAAGTTGACAGCGACTAATTGATCCGATTCTTTTCTCGGACATAATTATTTTCCTTTATAGTTCGCTCAGCTCAGATGATCTGCAGCGAATACAGGCGGTTCGAATAGCTTATCTGATAATGACAAAGGCCGCCCTTCTGTTCTTTGCCCAGGCTTCTTCCGTGGACCTGGAATCGAGCGGACGTTCTTTCCCATAGCTGATCGTGGATAATCGGGCTGGATCGATGCCGTAATTGATCAGATAGTTCCTGACGATGTTCGCACGTTTATCTCCTAAAGCCAGATTATATTCAATGGTGCCCCATTCATCACAATGTCCTTCAATTTTTAATCTTATGTCCGGATACTCGCGTAGTAATTGCGCATGGTCAGCTAAAATTTCCAAAGCATCTAGCCTGAGATCGTATTTATCAAAGTCGAAATTGACATCC
Organism: Candidatus Zhuqueibacterota bacterium; assembly: GCA_016926625.1. Classification (GTDB taxonomy): domain Bacteria; phylum Zhuqueibacterota; class Zhuqueibacteria; order Thermofontimicrobiales; family Thiofontviventaceae; genus Thiofontadaptatus. The sequence goes on along the minus strand of JAFGOE010000081.1, from coordinate 6,031 downwards.
TGAAAAATCAACTCAGATTTAGCGACTGTCGATTCAGTCGTCTCCGTTATGCTTGTCTCTGTCGTTGTTTTCCTGGCCGCGGGCTCTGTTGAAACCGGAACCGTCTCCTGAGCAGCGGGACTCGTTTGCGTGACCTTCTTAGAGCAGCTATTCACCGTTATCAAAGATAACATTACAAAGATCACTAAAATATAATTTGATTTTTTCATAGTTTGACCCTTCTCTAAAGTTGATACTCCTTTTTTAACGAACGTTTGCAAATTTTATACAAAATTTTCATTTTGATTCTGTCTCATTTCTGAGAAAAAATTTTGATATCCAGGCCGAGTGCACCATGCAGCAGAATGAAGCATGATGCTGGTAAATAATTCCTCTGAAGCCTGTCACTCGATATGATTTAACAGCTCAACCTTTTTAGACTCGCAACGTCGAAAAAGTCAGTTATTGATTTGATGAAATACCAGTTATTCAAACAGAAACCAGGAAAATTGTTACTCAATCGTAGTTCAACCGGGGTGACCATGCAGGAGATTTATTCCCCCCATCCTGAGTCACCCTTCTTAACTGTGATCCATCCCAATTCATGACATAGATATCCCATTGTTTGTCCCGATTCGATGCGAATGCCAATTTCAGACCATCTGGCGACCAACTGGGATTTTCATTGTTACCTGGTCCGTCAGTTAATTTTTTCAGCTCTTCTCCGATGACATTGATCGTATAGATGTTAAACTGACCCTCGTCCCGCGAGACATATGCGATACGGTCTCCTCGAGGCGACCAGGCCGGTGAATCGTTATAGCCGCCTTCGAACGTTAAGCGGCGAACATTGCCGCCCTGGGAATCCATCAGATAGACCTGCGGAGTCCCTGTCCTGTCTGATGTAAAAACAATTTCTCTGCCATCTGGCGACCAGGACGGTGATGAGTCGATAGCCGGATGATCCGTTAATCTTCTTAGTTTTCCCCCTTTGACATCGATGGAGTAAAGTTCAGGATTCTTGTCGATAGTCAATGTCAGCGCAATTTTTTTTCCATCCGGAGACCATGCCGGCGCCGTATTCAAACCAGGCTGACTCGATAGACGGTACGCTGTCCTGTCTTTCAGCGGGAAGATTAGCAGATCGGGATTCTCCATGATGTAACTCGTAAAAGCGATCCTGTCGCCTGCAGGTGACCATCTGGGAGATAAATTCAGTGACTTTGAAAATGTTAATTGCTCGAAATCGTGTCCGTCATAGTCGATTACAACGATCTCTTTCGCCTGTCCCTGCTCTTTAACATAGGCGATCCTGGTGGTAGTGACACCTTTTTCGCCGATCAGATAATAGACGATCTCATCAGATACCTGATGAGCCAGGAAACGTGCGGACTCCACTTTAGAATCGAAGTCCTTATTAAATATCTTAAGATTCGTCGGCAATTCTGTTAAAATGACATTGAGAACAATCCCCGCACTATTAAATTTAAGTTGCGTCTCGATTCTTGCGCCAGTGATCATGGTCTTATTGCGACTATCATTGTCCGCCAGAGGAGTGAATTGAAATTCATCGTATAGTCGAAAAAATCCGGATAAAGTTAAATCGTTGATCAACACGTTTCTAATTTCAGTCGTCAATAAAGAAGGAACTTCGGATTGCATGGGTTCTATGACAAGATCGATTTTTTTAAAACCTTCCGACTGAATTTTCAGGTAGATCTCATCTTGTGCATATAAGTCGAATGATAATCGTACCAATAGCAATAGGATGATTAAGTTGATAGTGTAAAATCCTGGCAATTTCATTTATTATGCTCACTCAAATTCGATATGGACAATTAAATACTCACCGTGAAATTCTTCAGGCAGTGGTGGTAGCGGATTAGCATAGTAGACTGCCCGCTCTGCTGCCTGATCGTAGAGATATCTTTGTGATGATTTTTCGATATTCACATCGGTAATGTTCCCGTTTCGCATAATTTTAAAACCTATGATCGTGGATATTTTGTCTGCTGGTGCACTAATTTGATAAGGAGGATTCCAGTTGGATCGAACTCGATTCTTTAAGATCGTCATGTAATAGGCAAAAGGAAAATCCTGGATGTCAATTTTCAGACTTACGGAATCGGCGATTCCTGAGCTCTCTGTCTTTTTCTCAGGCTGTTCAGGTTCTTCTCGTTTTTCCTCGTGTGTTTTGTTTGTGATTGGTCTGGAGATATCGAGCGCTTCTTCTTTTGGTTTTTTGACCTCTGCAACAGTTTCTGCTTCCTGTTCTTCGGATTCGGTCTCAATGACGCGTGCATTTTCAATAATAGGTGAAATGTTAACTAGTTCCACCGGATAAATAGTCATCGATTGATCCCAGGGCCTTGCCTCGGGTTGTAGTACCAGCAGCAGAACAATTAATAACGTGTGTAACGTAAATGATGTAAAATAAAATTTCTTCATTTCTCAATATCGGGTTGCACGATCAGACCGAGGTTGTTCACTCCGGCCTTTTTAATTTTATCCATTACCTGGATGACCTTGCCATAAGGAACTTCTTTGTCTGCCTGAAGAAGAACCTCTTTTCTGGCACTGAACGTATACATTTTGAGTAGCATCGCCTCAAAATTATCAAATGTCGCTGTCTCATCGTTCAATTTGATTGTACCATCCCTGGTGACCGTAATCACGATGCCATCATACTGTTTTAAATCGTTAGCAGTCGATCTTGGAAGTTCAACATCGATTCCGCTTCGCAACAACGGGGCGGTGATCATAAAAATGATTAGCAGCACCATCGTCACGTCTACCAGTGACGTAACATTAATTTCAGATATAATTTTGTATTTTGAGTATTTCACAACGATCTCTCTTTTTTAACGCTGATCATGAGGCTGATAAAAAAGTTATCGACTTCATTCAAAATTTGTCTTAATTTGTTGACAAAATAATTGTGGCCCACCAGCGCGGGGATCGCTACGGCCAGTCCAGCGATTGTCGTGATCAACGCTTCGGCGATGCCGGGACCCACTGCTGCTATCTCGGCTGATGATCTCATCCCCATGCTCAAAAACGATGTCATGATTCCCCACACTGTTCCCAGTAATCCGAGGAAAGGACTCACGCTCACTGTTGTACCTAAAAAAACAAGGTGTTTTTCTAATAATGATAACTCCTCAGCAATTCCGACTTCGAATAATTCTTTCATCGGAATTCGTTGTTTCTTTGGCTCCTGAATAGGAGGGATGTTTGCTTGTAATTCGTCCGATTTATGTGATCTCTCCAGCCAGAGCTTAATTTCATTAAAGTTATTTCTGAATATTTTCGCGATCGGACTCGATTTAAATTCGCGACTGTAGACCATCCGGTCGCTCCACTTGATTCGCATGGTGAACAAGTGGGAAAATTTTTTGTTTTCTTTGATTACTCTCCTGAACATGAAAAATTTTTCGATAATGATACCCCAGGATATGACAGATAGTAGGAAGAGAATGGCTAAGATGATTTTTGCCACCAGGCTCGAGTTTAATACGAGTGGAATCAGATCATTCATAATTATATTTCCGTTTGAAATTTATAGGATTACCTAAAAAATGAAAGAAACGATTTGATGAATTATGTGCATTAACCAGGTCTACTCGACTTATCCATGATAATTTTTTCAATGGATTATACAAAAGATGCCGATATACTCATTAAATTCAGGTTGATGTCTTCGACGAGAATTACCTGCATGATATCGCTAGCTGATTGTGGATATCTGATTGATATATGACAACACAATTGCATGAATCGCTTTAAACTATTATCATCCGCAGCAATGTTTATGAGTTCGCGATTTTCTTTCTCCTACTGATTGTCGATCGCCAATCGTATATTGAAAAATGACTCGTTACCGTGAAATTATAGTAATTACACTAATATTTTATAAGGTAGTTTCAATACCGGCTACCATGTTATGATTTTTTAACAGATGAATTAAATTAAAAACAATAATTCACTTCGTACTATTCTTTTTTGTGAGATGTTTTTACAATGTTCGTACCTTAAACAGCAATCCGGACCATGTATCGTCGAATGAGCTGATTTTATAATCCACCAGTCCTGCAGCCAGTGCTGTTTTCCTTACCAAATTCTGACTCAGGTCACTCTGAAAAGATGATGATCTTTTCGGCCATGCGATCCAGATTTTACGACAATCCGTCGCATTCAATAATTGATCGATTCGTTGGACAAAGCTTGCGGCATCTCGAATAAACCAGATAATTAAATCGCAATGTGAAACAGGCGCTTTGAAGAAGGTGACTTTATTCGGTAGCGGATCGATCATCTCAGGATAATTTTCAGGAGAATCAATCAGGGCGACGATGAAATTATCTTTTATGCCTAATTTTTCGGCTAAAGGTTTACCCTTATATGCGTCCATCATCGAAGCGGGTACGAACGGGTTCGATACCCCTTCGGCAAGTGCTCGCTCGATGTCGATTGCCAGTCGATCCCATGTCGTATAGACTGCGTCAGGCAATCGATCGCGTATCGATGCCGCCTTGTCCGGTTGTCCTTCGAGAAATAGGATGGGGATAAAGCGAGTTGATTTTCTGGCTCGTATCATAAACGCAAAATCTCTGCCCTGAGCGGGCAACCGATTTAGATTGATGATGATCAAGTCGGGGCGCTGTGACTCTATCTTTTTAATAAATTGTCCGCTGTCTGGCACGTCGCACAGAACATCATGATTCCACGACCGGATTCGCTTCGCCGCCTCTTCGGCTTCCTCAGCGTTCCAGTGAATATATCGGATAGTGCTCATGATGTTCCTCTTTATATCATTTTTTGACTAGAAGTGAATGTACATGTTGGCAATGAATCCATCTTCGATGGGAATCATGCCGATTTTTCTAAATGATTGATCCTTCGAAATGACAGACGCAGCCTTGAAGGCAATGAACCAGCCGAGGAATGCCTGAGATGAATAATGTTTATTATCGTTGATACGTGACCACGCGGTCATGCCGGATAATAGATAAAAGATCGGTGTTGTATACTTGTTTTTGATCATGTCTTTGGCTATTAAAAACGGAACAGCACCGATGAAGGCGTGCCCACTGACACCATTATCATCTCTGAATGGCCGCCATTCGGAATGGTAACTCCGTTCCCCCGGGCGAGATGCACCGGTTGATCGTTGTAATAATAAGGTAAAGGGTGCACCTAACAGATAGGCTCTGGCAGTGCGCTCTCCCCATGTTGAAATACATGAAAGATTAGCATTATCGTTAAGGAATAGTCCAGAGGATGCGCTGAGCACAGCGACGGGCAAAAGGTATTTTCCCTCTCCAAATAATTTGGCTATCGAAGAAATCTCATCGCTGTAATTCGATCGTATTTCATTTTGATGCCAGACGATCAGCTTCCTGTCTGCGGCCGTATGTGCCATAATAACGGCACTAGCGGAAGCAATGCTTAAATCGATCAAATTATCCCTTGCATAGAATTCGCGGTAATCCGCTTCGATGAGTGAAAACATCGATTTCAGACCGTCCATTTCCTGAGCAATGGCCGAGAAGCATGAGCTAATCATGATAATTGTGATGAGTATGATTTTCGATCGTATAGTCAAATACGTTATATATAGATCGTGTTTCATCCGAACTCCGCAAGTGATCTGACAGACGGTCATCGTCTTTCTCTTTTAATCAAACTCTGGTCATAACGTTAAGTTTCTTTTTTTTCGGTGATCTAAGTAGATACATCACGATTTCGATGCATCATGGGTCAAGAGGGTTGATGAAAAAATGTGTTTACAGAATTGTTATTCTCGCGAAACAGGATTCTGACTGGTAGGAATGACAGTTTCTTAAAGATCCGCTGACTCACACTGAAATTGCATCGCAAGGTAGTCCTGGCCAAATGAACCATTTCAGGCGGTTCTGGTCGTTTTCTTGCGCATGGTGACATCCTGCACATGATACAATTGCCACAGATCCCGGGGTGAGGTGTGCAGTATCGGAGATAACGCGAGCTTACCCGTGGTGCCGATGCTTTTTTCCAGATATTTCAGTTCATT
>JAFGOE010000016.1 GCA_016926625.1 Candidatus Zhuqueibacterota bacterium | reverse complement strand
TAAACCTGGTTGCGGAAAATTATATTGACATTTACCGAAAATATGTATATAATTTATTATGAATAAATTTGTTATTGAATCTTTTGGATGCCAGATGAATAAATACGATTCGGAGTTAGTGGCGGGCATCCTGAAGAGTGCCGGGTATGAAGCGGTAGATGATATCGAGATGGCCGATATTGTTCTGATAAACACATGCAGTGTGCGTGAACATGCAGAAAGAAGGGTCCTCGATAAGATCGATTCATACTATACGGCGAAGAGGAAATCGCCCCACACGATCATCGGAGTGCTGGGTTGCATGGCGGAACGTCTGGGTCCTAAGCTTCTCGAAATGAGCCCTGCGGTGTCTTTCGCTCTGGGTCCTGATGCGTATCGTAATCTGCCGAATGTGTTGGAATTACATCGAAGCGGCAGACCGCATACTGACATACGCATCGATACGAATACAGAGACATATACAGATATTTATCCTTCGAGATGCAAGGGGATCTCCGCGTGGATTGCGATTATGAGAGGATGTAATAATTTTTGTTCTTATTGTATCGTTCCCTACCTGCGCGGTCGCGAACGCAGTCGCCCCGTCGATGATATCCTGGACGAGACCAGGAAGATCGTTAACGAGGGGTTCAAAGAAATAGTATTGTTAGGGCAGAACGTAAACTCGTACCGATACGGGGATGTTGATTTCCCGCGGTTGATCGAACGGGTCAGTCAAATTGATGGAGCAGAGCGCATCCGTTTCGCGACTTCCCATCCCAAAGATCTGTCGCCTGATCTACTTCGCATCATTGCTGGGAATGAGAAGATTTGCAGTCATATCCATTTAGCGGTACAGTCAGGCTCTAATGCTATTTTAAAAGCGATGAACCGGAACTATACCAGGGAACATTTTATCTCGCTGATTACCCGTGCCCGAGAAATTATTGGTGATCCCGGCATCTACACCGATATCATCGTGGGCTACCCGGGTGAAAGTGAGCAGGATTTCGAGGATACCATCGATCTGGTGGAACAGTTACGCTTTGACGGAGTATTTTGTTTTAAATATTCCCCTCGTGAGGGGACGAAAGCCTATGAATTGAAAGATGATATAAGCGAAGAAGATAAGGCGACGCGATTGATTCGATTAAACGCACTGCAAAAACAGATCGCATTCGAGAGAAACAGTAAATTAATCGGTTCGATGCAGCGAATACTCGTGGAGGGGCCGGATAAAAAACGAAAAGCAGGCCATTTTATGGGGAGGACAGATACGAATAAGATTGCCATATTCCGTCATAAAAATCAGGTGTCGGTCGGAGATATGGTCGATATAAGAATAAATGAGGTATCTGGAATGACATTATTTGGTGAATTAATTTAAAATAGAGGGAGAAGTATATGTGGATCATTCGTTGGATTGTATGGGTATTACTGATATTATTCGTCATTTACTTCGGAGCCGAAAATTCATCGCAGACTGTTCAGATTAGTTTTTTAAAATGGGAGACGAAGCCATTACAACTCTGGATCGTGATGTATCTCTGTTTCGGCGCGGGCATATTAGTCTGGCTGTTCGCTTCGATATTTAAGGTGCTGCAGGCTAAGAATGAAATTCGAAAGTTGAACAAAGAAAATACATCATTGAAGAAAGAGATCTACAGCCTCAGAAATATTTCAATTGAGGAAGAGACGTCAGGTAATCAAGAACTTGAGGGAGATATCCTGTGATAGATTTTACCAGTTTATTAAGTGCTCTGGAATCATACGCAATCTACATCGTTCTTGTTATCGCTCTGCTGCTCAGTTCGGTGCTACTGATCCGCTATTTTTTAAGACGAGCGAACACAAGTTCTCGAGATTCTTCCATCGAATATACCGCCGCCCTGAATTATCTGTTGAACGGTGAAAAACAGGAAGCGTTGGAGAAATTTAAGGAAACCGTCAAGAAAGATACTGGTAATATCAATGCGTACATTAGAATTGGAGATATTTTACGGGATCAGGGCGAATATCTACGCGCAATAAAGATTCATCGAAGTCTGATGATCAGAAACGACATGAACAAACTTGAACGCATTGAAATTTTAAAATCGTTGTTCAAAGATTATCGAGACGCCGGAAGATTTAACAGCGCGTTGAAAGCGAGCGAAGAGCTGCTGGAAATGACCAGGAATCAGGACTGGGTGAAGAGAGATCAATTGGAACTATACGAAGAGATGGAAGATTGGGATAAAGCATTTGATCTGCGCAAAAAAATATCGAGTGCTAATAATTCTCAGGACCAGAACAGGTTGATGGCGTTATATAAAGTTGAGGCGGGCTTGAAGTTAACCCGGCGAGACAGTGAACATGACGGACGGTTGAAATTTCGTGAGGCGATCAAAACTGATAAAAACTGTGCGCCGGCGTTCCTCTATCTAAGCGATTCTTACATTCGTGAGAATCGTCTTACCGATGCCTTGACCGAGCTGCGGCGTTTTATCAGCAACGTTCCTAACCTGGCCTATCTCGCGTTCGACCGGTTGAAGGACATCCTTTACCAGAAAGGAAATTTCGGAGAGATCGAATCGATATACCAGTCGTTATTGAAGTCGAATCCTGAACTGGATGAAGCCTGGTTCGCTCTGGCCGATCTCTATGAGAGAAAGGGTGATATGCGAGGAGCGATCGATTCATGTAAGAGGGTACTTGAGACCAAACCTGATTCTGTTCTGGCGAAGCAATATCTGGTGAATTATTATGCAAAGACGAATGAGATCGACGATGCGCTTCGGATAGCATTGGACCTCATCGATACTTCTCTTTCGGAAGAAAAGAAATTTGTGTGTGAGATATGTGGTTTTAATTCGAATAAACCGTATTGGCACTGTCCTCAATGCAAAGCCTGGAATAGTTATGTGAGTTAATGATGACGATGACGTATATTAGAATAATGTTGTTTAGCTTTTTATTCGTTTCGAATGCGTACGCTAATGAACTTGAATCGCGACTTATAGAGCTCATCGAGAAGCGAAAAGTCGATGATTTAAAATCCACCATCGAGAGCATCAAGCAAAAGTACCCTAATCATGCCATCACCTATTATGTAGATGCCTTTCTGGAAGAAGATGGTAAACTCGCGTATGAAAAATATTTAGAGTTCACCACCAGGTTTCCGAACAGTCCTTACATCAATCAGGCTAAATTGAGACTCGCGCAGTATTATTATGCGCAGGGCCTTTACGAGTCGGCGCAGCGAATGTTGACGGATATCTTGAAGAATACATCCTCATCCGACGAAAAAATATTGGATGATGTCTACTATCTATTGATACAAAATTTTCTTGCCCTGGATGAATTGCGCGAAGCGAAGATTGTCATGAATGAATTTCTTGAGAAATTCAGACGATCAGATTACTACAAGCTCGTCAAAGAGGACGACAAGTGGCTTAAGGATAAACCTGAGCTCGCAAAACAGGATGATGATTTCGTTTCCAGGAAAGGGGTCAGTGCGACTAAACTTCCTGATGGTAAAGCGACTGGTTTCGCCCTACAGGTCGGCGCGTTTTTAGACCCGGAGAACGCCGAGCGATTACATGCGAAATTAGAGGAATTAGGTTATCCCGTAAAAATGAAACAACGGAAGATTGATAATAAACTGTTTTTCCTTGTTCTTGTTGGTTCGTTCTCATCGAGAGAACAGGCATTAGAATACGGTTCGGATATCTTGCAAAAACATGGTGTAAATTTTCGGGTGGTCAATGAATAGCGATGATAAAATGACCAGGATGATGATCGATGATTACTCTTTTGGCAGCATGATTGTAAACGACGTCTGCTACAAAAGCGACTTAATCCTATTTGAAAGTAAAATAATAGGTAGCTGGAGGCGAAAGGAGGGTCATCTCCTCGTCGTCTCCGACATGATCGATCATCTGACGGAATTTGATCCTGGTATTTTAGTCATCGGCACCGGCAAATTTGGTTTAATGAAAGTATCTAATGACGTTAAGACCTGGTGTGCATCGAAGGGTATCTGTTTGGTAATCAAGAAGACCGGAACAGCCTGGCAAACGTATAATGAACTAACCGAAGATATCGGCCGAGTGATGGGCGCTTTTCATCTTACTTGCTGAGTTGTAATGGGATTTTGCATCTACGTTTACAGGGAATGATTTAAATTCCCTGTTTCGCCAGAAATGAATGGTGTGACGTTGATAATTTAAGTTTTTACCTGCTGTAATACATTGAGAATATGGAAATAGGCTGGAGCAGAGATAGCCAGTAAAGGAAACGGAAATAGTGACTGGATCTACGAATCATCTGATCATTCATGGACATTTTTATCAACCCCCACGAGAGAATCCGTGGATCGATGCCATCGAACTTCAAGAAAGTGCCAAACCTTTTCATGACTGGAACGAACGGATCACAGAAGAGAGTTATCGTCCCAACGCGAATTCACGCATTTTGGGCCAGGGCAATCGAATCATCGATATTGTTAACAATTATCAATACATAAGTTTTAATTTTGGTCCCACGCTGTTGCATTGGATACGCAGGAACGCTCCTGACGTTTATTCTGCGATCATCGAGGCGGATAAGCAGAGTTTAATCCATTTTTCCGGACATGGTAACGCTATCGCGCAGGCCTATAATCACATGATTTTACCGCTTGCGAACAAGCGTGACAAGGTGACTCAGATCTTATGGGGATTAGAGGATTTTAAGTATCATTTCGATCGCGAAGCGGAGTCGATCTGGTTACCCGAGACCGCAATCGATCACGAAACGCTTGAGACGCTGATCGATATGAGGATAAAGTACATTATCCTATCCCCGCATCAGGCTTTGCGCGTGCGGCGATTGCAGGGCCATTCGAAATGGGCGGATGTGAGTCTGGGTACCATCGATACAAATCAGGCATACCGATGTTTCGCGATGGATGAAAACGGCAGGAAGTCGCACGATAGATATATCGACATCCTTTTCTATCATGCCGACTTATCACGTGGAGTGGCGTTTGATCATCTTTTGAAAAATGCAGGGCGTTTTGCTGATTCTATTCAGCACGTATTTGATGGTTCGCGACAACGTGATAGACTGGTTACTATTTGTACTGACGGAGAAACGTTTGGGCATCACGAGCCGTTCGGCGACATGGCATTAGCTTATCTACTGCATAAGGAAGCCGTTTCGAGGGATTTTAAATTGACAAATTTTGGTGAATTTCTCGAGAAGCATCCGCCACATCATGAAGTGGAGTTGAAACCCGGACCAAACGGAGAGGGTACATCGTGGAGTTGTTTTCACGGTGTCGGGCGTTGGTATCGCGATTGCGGTTGTAGCACCGGAGCTATGGGGAATTGGAATCAGAAATGGCGTTGGAATTTGAGAAAGTCTCTCGACTACCTGCGTGACCGGCTCGCGCTGATATTTAGCAATGCAGGGGGACATTATTTTCTCGATCCGTGGGCAGCGAGAGATGACTATATTCATGTGATCACGAACCGATCCCCTGAGAGCATGGAAAGGTTTTGGGGTCGCAATTGTAACAGAAATTTATCTGCGGCTGAAAAGACGATTTGTTTACAATTACTCGAAATGCAGTTACATGCCATGTTGATGTACACCAGTTGTGCCTGGTTTTTTGCGGACATTTCAGGTATCGAGACGGTTCAGATAATGAAGTACGCTGCCCGTGCTATTGACTATGCATACGGTTTTTCGAACGAGATGTTGGAAGAAAATTTCCTCGAAATCCTGAAAGATGCTCATAGTAATCTGGCGCAGATGGGGACGGGTCGCGATATCTATCGCAGATATGTGAGCCCTGCAAGGTTTTCATTTCATCGGATGGCGAATCTCTATGCGATCAATTCGTTCTTTCAAAAAGATTCCGAACCACCGGAGAGCGTCATCTATCAATATGAAATAACGAGCAGGGATCAACAGAGGATATCCACTCCGCGGGGCGACCTCTGTATTGGGTCTGTCGAGATCTTCCATCGCACAACTCATGAAAAGCGGGCTTACGCGTTCCTGTCACGTAAACTGAACGATATCTGCTTTGATACGTTCGTCAGATGGTTGGAGCATGCCGATTTCGATTATGAGAGCGCGAAGCGGAGTGTCATTGCCCATATGAACGATGAGGATTTTGTCATCCAGCTGCCGGAACTGTGGGGGGGGTGAGCGCTGTTCTCTGAAAGACGTTCCGTTCGATGCGAAGGTCGAACTGTATAATAAGCTGCTGGATACCCAGCATATGTTCATGAAAGCGTGGTATCTCGATATGTATGATCGGTTCAAGCATGTCATCTACGATATGAAAGATTCGGGTATCGATATCCCCTACGAATTCGTTGTTTCGACGGAGTACAGTCTGAATTATTTACTAGAACATACTGCACTTGACTATGCAAGGGATGGGAATCCGGATCCGCTGTTCAAGTTGCTCGATGAAATCGAACGCCTTGGCTTTACCGTGAAACATAAAAATATTACCCTGCTGTTTCAGAATCTGGTTGAAAACAAACTGGAATGTTTAGCAGAGAAGCTGGATATTGCTTACTGCAAGCAAGCCATGTTCCTGAAAGAGATATCCGATCGTTTATGTCTTCCGGTCAAGGAGACTCGTATTCAGCATCTGATTTTTAATATTCTAAACACAAGGTTGCCTGCCTTCCTGCAGTTACCGGAGACGAGTTCTTCTGATGGTGAAGTTCAACACCTGGTCCAACAAATCCTGGTGTTGGCTTATCATTTTAATTTTGAAATCGATCATTTCAGGAAGAAAATCAAGGTTTTGCCGAACAGCGCATAGTCAGATCTGATACTTATCGATCTTAACAGAGTAAAATAAATGAGCTGGATAGCAAGATATATATTTTAAAAGGAGAAAAGAAGAGATGAATTC
>JAFGOE010000080.1 GCA_016926625.1 Candidatus Zhuqueibacterota bacterium | reverse complement strand
ATCACTCCGATCGGTCTTGTGATGCGATTGGCGGGCAAGGATTTTCTGAGCCTGCGTATCGATAAACGGGTCGATTCGTACTGGATTAAACGACCCCCTGAATCAACAGATACTGAAAAATATAAACATCTTTATTAATTGGAGATTGGGTAGATGAGTAAACTTTCCATTATGGCTGAGTTTTGGCAATTTTTAAAAGTAAGAAAAAAATGGTGGCTGGGTCCCATCATCTTTATCATGATTTTGCTGGGCATATTAATCATACTAACGGAAGGTTCAGCAATCGCTCCGTTTATTTATACGTTGTTCTGATCCATCGATGTGATGGGTAAGTTCTCTGATTTTTGTCTATGGATCAATACCATGCGGCTGATAAGGCTTGAAAAGTTTTGCTAAATACTCGCTCATCAGCCGCAGCATGGTTTAAAACAGGGGGGTTGACCGGGAATTTGTGATCAGCGTTTTCTCATCAGGTCAGATCAGCCATTAATAGATGAGGCCGTCATTCTCAACATAGAGCGACAGAACCTCGCATGCTTTTTTCTGATTTACTCTGCTGATGATCGATATGTCCCGCTTTTTCATCTCATCGATCCAATCTGAGGGAAGAGGCCCCTCATCGAAACCGGTTATCTCCTGCACGTCCTGCTTTGTCGCCCCATAGATCACCTTTTTTATACCTGACCAAAATATGGCACCATAACACATTGAGCAAGGTTGTGCCAGACTAATTAATTCGTAAGTTCCATCATGGAGTCGATAATTTCCGATGTTAGCTTGTGCCAGAAGCAAAGCGACGATTTCAGCATGGGCTATGGAAGTTTTCATGGATTCTACGAGATTCAATCCGACGGAAACGACTTCGTTACTTTCACTATTGATGACAAGGGCTGAAAATGGGCCACCGGTTCGCTTTAGAATATTTTGCTGAGCGAGTTCGATCACGAGCTCCATTTTATCGATATCATTCATGAGAGATAGTGTGTCGAACTTGTAATGATCGACCCATGATGGTAGTATAATGTTTTTTTGAGTGGTAATTTTCATAATCGTTTTGGGATGATTAACCATTTATTGTTTTTCATTATTTTCGAATGAACGAATTATTCCCTCAAGAATCTTGAATTAAGACCCACAGGTCATCGTTCGATGAATTTTATGGTGCCATTGTTTGAAAACATTCAAATACTTATGAATCTAATCGTACGGGACTGAGTGCATAACGATCAATCAGAACGCGGCAGATTACCCGGGCTCAAGCCTTTTCAGCCCAAACTTGAACCAGATTAACGATCACATCGACGGCCTTCTGCATGTCCTGGACGGAGATCCATTCGAGTTTGGAATGGAAATTATGACCACCCGTAAAAATATTTGGCGTCGGGAGTCCCATATAGGATAGCCTCGATCCGTCCGTTCCACCACGAATGAGGCCGAGTTTTGGCTTCATGTTGCTGCGTTCGATCGCCTCGATCGCAAATTCTGTGACGTGTGGCGTGTCGTCGAGTTTGTATTTCATGTTTCGATATGATTCGGATACATCAAATTCCAATTTAGTCTTCGGGTATTTGTAAACGACCTTTTCGGCGAGATTCTTTAAAAAGGCCTCGTTTTCTTTCAACCCTTCGACCGTGAAGTCGCGGATCAGAAACTTTACAGTTGAAGTTTCTACATTTCCTTCGATACCGTGCGGGTGAACGTAGCCCTGCCTTCCTTCGGTTGTTTCGGGTGATAGTCTATCTTCAGGTAATTGATCGATTAATTCGGACATGATCTTGATTGAATTGACTAATTTATTTTTGGCATAGCCCGGATGAACATTGTAGCCGTGGATTTTAATGACAACGCTATCGGCACAGAACGTCTCGTTCTCAATCTCACCCGCGCTTTCACCGTCGATTGTATAGGCAAAATCGGCACCAAATTCTTCGACATTAAAATATTTCGTTCCGTTGCCTACTTCCTCATCCGGTGTGACAGCGATGCGAATCTTACCATGTTCGATATCCGGATTTTGTATTAAATGGTTTATGGCGTCGAAAATTTCAGCAATCCCGGCTTTATTGTCTGCGCCTAACAGGGTCGTTCCGTCCGACGTGATAATGTCGTTACCGATCTGATTTTTCAAGTCCGCAGTCTCATCAAAACTGAGAACCTGGGAGGTATCACCTGGTACTACGATATCACCTCCCTGATAATTGCCATGTATAACCGCTTTGACGCCTTTACCGGAGACATCAGGAGATGTATCCATGTGGGCTATCAGACCGATCGTGGGAATATTTCTGCTGCAGTTAGCCGGTAACGTCGCGGTGACGTATCCATATTGATCCATTTTAGCGTCTTTCAGACCCATCTCCGTTAGTTCCTTAACCAGATACTCACCCAGCAACTTCTGTTTTTCGGTGCTGGGAAAAGTATCCGATGTCTCAGAGGATTGGGTGTCGAATGTTGTGTATTTTAGAAAACGATCTACCACCGTGTAATTGATGTTTGTTTTTGCCATGTGGGGAAACCTCCAATGTCACTTTTATTATAGTATGATTTACGATTCATAAATTAGATGATTGATGATACATTTTGTCCTGGCGATGATAACCGACAATCCTTTATAATCATAGGCACGATAAAAAGTTTCTTCGAAGTCCGGGAAATCTTCGGTCTCGACAGTAAATACGTCGATATTCGAATAGCTTTCTAAAATTTGGTGGAGCGATAATCTTGATGACTCTTCAAGGTCTATCGACATGTCCTCGTTCCCTTTTCGATAGCAGGTCACCACGTCGTCGCCGATCTTATCAAGTATGATAACCATCATGTTCACATCGGATTGTATGGCCATCAGGAACGCATTGATTCCTTCTTGAAAAAACGACTCGCTTTCTGTCAATACGATAAATTTCTCGTTGGGCTTATGTTTGGACATCCCTGTTGCCACGGCAATGGCTGATCCTGGTGGATTCGATATATCCAACAGCCTGTAGGGTGATTTATCGAGAAGGGACGGGCAACCTCGATCACCCAGTACCAGAGGGCGTTTACCCTTGATTGTCGATATCGCTTTTTTAAGCGCAGTGAAGAGCGTATGAAAATCGCATCCGGCACAAATAGGAAGATTTCTTATTGACGTCTCTTTCTCTTTATAAGGGAAAAGAACGACGTTAGCCTGATATCCCGGAACGAACTTGTTAAGCAGCTCCTCCAATTCCCATGTCTGAAGCTCTTTCGTGTCAGACATATTAGTCTTCGGTCTGGAGTAGATCCTGGTCTCTAAATTGTAGCGGTGAACAACATCCTGGATCATGGTTTCAATAAAAGGATCGCCCTCTTCGAGAACCAGGACTGAATCAGATTCATGCAATAACTGTTTAATCATCATTTCCGGTAACGGATAGATGGTGCCTAATTTTAGAATGAGATATCTCTCGTCCAGATTATTGCCGATAATGCCTTGAAGTTTTTGAAACAAGAAACCGGAAACGATCATCCTGAATGCACCATGTCCTATCAGGTTATTAAAAGGAGATTGTTCGACGAGCAGGCGTAAGGAAGCGATTTTATCATCCACATCCTCATGGATAGTCTCGAGTCGCGGAATTTTGATGTAATCGTTGTGAAAGTGTTTGATGTCTTCATTTTCATCGACTTCGAACTGTTCGACCATCGCCTGATAACCTGGTCGCAGGCGAAGTACAACTGGTAACTGATAGGATTCTGATGTCAGAAACGCCTCACAGGTCATCTCGAATCCCTCCAGCGGATTGGATGGTTCGAGCAGTGGAATATTTAGTAAGGGGAAAAATTTTCGTGAATCCACTACATATTCCGGCCTGCCAGGTAAATCATCGATCAGGGCGATGACGAATCCCTTCATTTTTGTTCTTTTTAAAGATACCGCGATCATCGTATCGATGAGCGAGAAGAAGTCCGAATTCTTTAAATAGATCAAAGAACGTTCACCGCCATAGGATGCTCCGATCGCTTGTTCGAATGCATTTCTACCATTGCGGTTCAATTGAATGACCGGTGACTGAGACGAAAACACGCGGTAATTTTTATTCAGGCGTTCTTTGGTCAATATGTCAGGGTAGCTGGAGATATATCCGAAGTTTGCTTCTCTAGCCCCCCACAGAATCGCCTCATCGCCCGAGATCTCTTTTGTCATATGTTTTCTGGTTGATAGTTCGATAAAGCTGCCGATGAGCCTATATCGATGTTTTTGGCTGGAGTAAGTTCCAATATTCTGCAGTGCGGGATTGGCACTGTTTCTGCATTGATCGATTCGCCGTCGTTTAATATGCTCGCTAGCTGCTTTATTCCGATAAACTTCGCTCTGTGAAACTGATCCAGGCAGAGCGAATTCCAGATAAGTATAAATAAAGAAAAATGATGAAAAAATCAAGTCATTTCTTTATTAAAAAAGTCTTGATTATGGTTAAAAATATTTTAGATTAGAGAGGTGGTCGGGATGAATTATAAGCGAAAAAATTAACTGTTGCATCATCACTATTTTTGAGGAGAGTGACTATGCTGAACTATATTTGGCTTGGTTTAATGGCTATCGCCATATTTGTAGGTGCTTTGAACGGTCGATTAGCCGAAGTAACGAATGCTGCATTTGAATACGCGGAGATATCGGTAGATATTGCGCTGGGTCTTATCGGAATAATGGCATTATGGTTAGGGATAATGAAAATTGCTCAGGAAGCAGGGATAGTCAACTTCCTCGCGAAAGCGATCAAGCCGATCAGCAAGAGATTGTTTCCGGAAATTCCATCTGATCATCCTGCCATCGGTGCTATGGTATTAAACATCGCGGCTAATTGGCTCGGTTTATCTAACGCAGCCACTCCGCTTGGTCTTAAAGCGATGGAGGAGCTTCAAAAATTAAATGAGAACAAAGATACGGCTTCGAATGCGATGGCTACTTTTTTAGCTTTGAATACCGGGAGTATCACGCTCATCCCGGCGACCATCATCGGTGTACGCGTCTCATTAGGATCGACCAACCCTACAGAGATTATTGGGACCACCATTTTTGCGTCGACGTTTGCGACAATATTTGCGGTGACGGGTACCAAGTTGTTGCAGCGACTGCCAATGTTTAAGATTGGAGATGTCGAAGAAAAAGAGAATACGGATGAAGTAAAGGAGGTAAAATAGATGTTCGCAAAGATAATCGGCGTTTTTTCGACATGGGCCATTCCGGTGCTTTTATTTGTCATTCCGGTGGTGGCGTTTACTAAAAAAGTGAAGGTGTATGAATCTTTTGTCGACGGAGCCAAAGAGGGATTTGATGTTGCTGTAAAAATTATCCCTTATCTGGTCGCGATATTAGTCGCTATCGGCATGTTCAGAGCTTCGGGTGCCATGGATATATTTATTAAGTTGATATCGCCTTTAACAAACCTGATCGGTTTACCCGCAGAGGCGTTGCCGGCTGCGCTTATGCGACCTCTCTCCGGCAGTGGCTCACTGGGCATCGCGACCGAGTTAATGGTCGAACACGGACCCGACTCCTTCATCGGAAGATTGGTTTCCACGTTCTACGGATCGACGGAAACGACTTTCTATGTGATCGCAGTCTATTTCGGAGCAGTCGGAATCAAAAAGACCCGTCATGCGATTCCCGGAGGACTTATCGGTGATCTGGCAGGGTTGCTTGCAGCTTTATTTATCTGTAAGATCGTGTTCGGATAAGGATGATCCTGTTGGCTTCCACCCCTCAGCAAGGATGGACCTTACAGCAAGTGAAGGAGATTGCCAGCGCAAATCTGATCAATTGAGCATCTTGTTATCCTTGCAGAGCGTTTTTTTTCGAAACGCTCTTCTCTATTTCTGCAATGTGATGCCACTGCTAAATCTGGATCAGGAAGTAGGTTGCAGAAGGCAGATGGGAATGTTTTTCCGACTCAGCGGGATCGCCATGAAAGCTGCATATTATCATGATGCGCAGAGGCGCGCGGGGCGATGTGCTGATTTTCTATCGGCCTGCTCTGAAGCAATCTGTGCAGTGGTCATCGACCATGCCGATGGCCTGCATGAAAGCATAACAGATGGTCGTGCCCACGAATTTGAAGCCGCGCTTCTTGAGATCCGCCGACATCGCATCTGATTCTTTACTCGATGACGGCATGTTTTCTTTGGTTATTACTGCAGGATATCGTCGCGTCTGATAATCGGTGAACTGCCAAATATACGCGTCGAACGAACCAAATTCTTTCCTGATCTCCAGAAATTTTTGAGCGTTATTGATGGTCGCGTAGATTTTGAGTTTATTTCTAATAATGCCCGTATCCTGGAGCAGTGTGGCTATGTAGTCCTCTTTATACGCAGCAATCTTGACCGGGTCAAAGTCATGAAAAGCTTTCCTGAAGTTTTCGCGTTTATGCAGAATAGTCCTCCAGGAGAGACCGGCCTGAAATGTATCGAGCACCATATATTCGAATAGCTTGCGATCATCATGGACAGGGAAGCCCCATTCCTCGTCATGGTATTTTATCATCAGCTCATCGTCGCCAGTCCAAAAGCAGCGATTTCTTGAATCCATGCAGCATCCTTTTATTTTTTTGTGATGTAAAACCTTTTACACAATAATCGTTAAACCGGCATCCGAGATGCCGGCTTGAAACAGACGATGTGAAAAAATTCGATTCATCCACTCTCAGGCCCGCGCCATCATCTCTATCGTTTGATCCTGATACCGTATATTTACTCGGCTTGTTTACTCAACAGACCACCACGTTGATAGATATCATGCTGTACGGCGGAAAACGGGACGCCCTTAATTTTCTCCCCTGTGGAATGATTAGTGATTTCGCCCGTAAGTACGTCGACGCCAATCTCGTGACCGTTTTGAATTTTCGTGTCGACGAGATCGGCGACGAGAATCGGCATACCGGTGTTGATGGCGTTTCGTTCATATATGGCGCCGTAAGATTGGGCAATGATCAGCGATATACCCAGACTTTTAAAACAATCGACCGCCTGTTGCCGTGAACTTCCGGCACCAAAGTTTTTCGCAGTCACAATAATATCGCCGAGTTTAGCTTTGGAAGCAAAATCTTCCCAGCCTTGAAGGTTATCGAACGTATATTGACCCATTTGGTTGATGTCGGTGATAGCGAGATATCGATTGTGGTAGATCATGTCGGTATCGATATTGTCTTTGTTGATGACCCAGACGCGTCCCTTGATACGTGCCGGGTTAGCAGCCTGCTCCGTCTTTGCTTTTGGGCTGGTACTGGCTTTTTTCGGCTCCGGTATACTGATTGTGAATTCAGCTGGTGTGGCGGGTATGTTCGAGCGTGTCGTAAGGATCCCTGCGATGGCGGAAGCAGCCACAGTGGCTGGCGACGCCAGATAGACCTCGCCTTTTCCCTGTTTTCCGGCGAAATTACGATTTCCGGTGCTTACAGTTATCTCACCGGGTCCGTTTTGCCCGATCTGACCGTTCGCACAACCCGCGCAACCCGCATTTCCTACGAGCGCTCCTGCCTGTTTAAATTTTTCGATGATCCCTTCATCGAGACATCTTTTCCATATTTCATCAGTCGCCGGGACGATTTTTAGGACAACACCCGGGGCGACTGTTTTTCCATCAAGGATTTGAGCCGCTTCCTTCATGTCTTCAAAACGTCCGTTGGTGCAGGAACCGATGAAGGCTGAATCGATTTTTACTGGTGATAATTTAGTAACTTCGACTACATCCTCGGGGTGACCAGGTCGCGCGACCAGGGGTTGTAAATTGTCTATATCGACGATGATTTCGTGCGCATAATGGGCGTCTTCATCGGCGTAAAATGCGTGAACGTCACGACCGGATGCTTGTGAGCAGTGCTGCACGACTTCCCTGTTCGGCGGAAACAGCAGGATGATGCCGCCCATTTCCGTGTTCATCGAAGAGATAGTGATACGCGAGGGTAGATTCAATTCATCCACAATATCGCCGTAGACTTCGGCCGCGTAGCCGAGTAAACCGTTTGCGCTTGTTTGTCTGATTATTTTTAGAGCGATATCTTTGGCCGTGGCGTCTGGTCCGGGTCGGCCTTTTAAGATAATCTTAACGGTTGGTGGTACCTTGAACCAGATGCTCCCATTAGCCCAGGCTGCGGCGATGTCGTTATCACCCATGCCCTGTCCGAAAGCACCGATTGCGCCCATGATATTCGCATGAGAATCGGTGGAGATGAAGGTGTCACCGGGAGTGACCAACCCTTTATCAATGGCGATGTGAGTACCAATACCACTGTTGATGTCGTAGATTTTGATGCCGTGTTTTCTGGCAAACAGGCGACAGATCTGCTGGTTCATTGCATATTTTTGATCTGAACCGCCGGGGTTACAATCGAATGTAAAAAATGTACGGTCTGGATCATCGATTCCCAGATTATATGTTTGAATATTATTCACAACGTTCGCCCCGCCAAAGTCGCGCGCGACACGTGTATCGATCCGCACATCGACGATCTCGTCAGGGATTACAGGTTTTCCGCAATGCGCTTCAATTATTTTTTCGATGATTGTTTTGCCCATTTTACGCTCCTCTGCGCTTATAAGTTATTCAACAGGGTTCAGATGAGATAGCATCATGAAGTACTCGTTGATGTATTATTCGTTAGTGCAAATCGTATTTATCCCGAATCGAATGTAACATAGTCTCGATTTGGCGTTCTCTATTATTTAATTTACTGAATATTTTGATTAAATTCAAGGCCTCAATTCCGCTTTGTCTGTCATTACGTTTAGCAAAATAAACAGCCCAATCATAGAAAATCGTGTGGATGTCGACCAGATGTTGATCCTCGAGCACGTCGAGGTCGGCAATCTCGTAGGTATAGGATGCGATGCGAGTCCAGTCCTTCTGCAGCCAATCCATATGCAGAGATTTGAAATATGAGTTGATGCAGTTCAGCCTGAAGTCGCTATTGGATGGATAGCGATAGTAAGCATCAGCGAATAGCTGAAACGCGGAATGGAAATCGTTCAGATCGTAGAGTCGTTTCCCGTGACGATAATAGAGAGATATTTCAAAGTTAACATTGGATCGTGAATCTTGATTAAACAGTTGTGCCATCAGCACGTAGTTATACGCTTCCTCGAACTCGTTTCGATCGGCTGAAAAGTATGCTTGATTATAACAAATTAAACCCAGTAGTTCGGTGTTACTGATACGTCGACCTTTGGAGTTCTCATAGGTGTAGAGTCGATCGAGTCCTATCTTATAGAGTTGATTTTGAGGGTAGTATTGCGCCATGTAGTTCGAATAGTTATGCAGATTTTTGATGATATTGAAGCCCAGGGACGTGGTATTCTCGACCATGATGTCGTGGCCAAAGTCGCTGAATATCGTGTAGACATGAGTGGGTGTTTCGAAGGCCATCGTATTTAAACCCAGCTCGTCGCACGTCAGATTATACAGTATGGTAGCACTGACACAATTAAATTCCTGGTTCTGTTTAATGTCGATGAGTGTGGTCGCTGTTCTTACATATTTTCTTAGCCACGTCGCATGCAGAAAATGAAAAATTTTTTCCGCCGATTCTTCTTTTGCGAAGACGTCGAATATGTTTAGTTCATGTATCTTCTGCAAAATCGACTGGTGCCAATCGATTGCTTGTTTTAATGAGGTTTCATCCTCTGTTCCGGAGATGATAAAAGCGGCTTCGATGTTGGTGAAATCATCGAGTCTGCCGTCTTCGATATCTGAGAGCAGGGAATCAGAAAGATTGCTTACACTGCGACAATCAGTCGCCGCAACTGCGATGATACATAAGCAAATAAGAAAGGAAAGCTTATACATGCCTGATCTACTTCCGAGTAATCGAGTTCTGAGCCTAAAAGGCTGTGTGGTATTAAGAAAACAACTAAAAGAGTCGCCGATGCGAGTACGATCCACCCGTTGCCATTGACTCTCCGCCGGCTTATGAAGTAAGCGACCAGCCAGGTCACGAACGCTATTAAGGTTTTGTTATCCGTCAGATCGTGTCCGAACGGAAATCCTGCCCATAGCACACCAAAGGCGTATTTCTGAACCAGCGGTCCGAAGATGATCCCTCCCACAAACAGAAAAATGATCGTCCATAGTGTTAATTTCTGGGGATTTCGATCACGGTGCAGTGCTTCCAATCCAGTTCTGGTGGACATCAGCATCGCCGCAAAGATCGTTATGATATGAGGTATCAAGATGGAAATCGGTACATGCCCCTTGAAGCGAATGACCACGGATTCAGCTCCCGTTAACGACACTGTTTGATCCTGGTTGGTCAGATGCACCTTGTATTCTAATTTACCGGCTGGTGGCTGATGCGGTAGATAACCGACCAGATCAGTCTCCTCACGAAACATTTGAATCGATGTCCATTCATCATTTGTTTTATATCGCTTATAGACTACTTCTCCGCGAATGCTTCGATCAGGAGCGTGGATCCTGAACACATGATCTTTATCTCCGCCGTGTGTTCTTGGGAGTTTAAACGATATTGTATTATCATGTAAGGTGACCTTGCCGCGGACAGGATAAGTAGGTCCGGTAAGTCGTTGCAGGATGGCAACTGAGATTGTAATCACGAATGCTAATAACCACAAGCAAATATTTCTCACCTGAGTCTCCTGATTTTCTTTAAGCAACCGGAATTGGGGGACATTCTCACGAATTTAACGAGGACATTGATGCAGAGTTCCCGTGTAAAATTAATTTTACACTGAATTAATCATTTTATGTTATTTCGATATTGAACAGCATTAAATGGTTCTTTAAAAAAATCATTATTATAACAACTTCACAAGTTACATGTCAGAAGAGGTGAAATTACCGTGTTATCTATCCGAAATTGACAAACTACGAGATAACTCCGACGTCGTGATGATGATCTATCATTGGGTTTGATCTTTTATGTGCCATATCCTTCGATCTCCTTAACGCACAGATCACATTCACCTCTGCGGCAATACGACTTATACAGGTGGATGAGGCCTTGCTGTCTTAGCGCTGTTTTAATCGATTTTGTATCCTGAATGCCGAGAGTCTTTATCATTTCACGTATGATCGAATTCGAAGATTGACTCGAACAATGTTTAAAGAGTTCGATCGAATATAACATCAGCATCGTATCTTCTGCTTCTTCTGCATAGGCATGAACACCGGGAATGATGATGTTGGTAATAATGTCGACAGCCCGGTCTTTCCCGATGAGAGTCGAATTGACGACCGGATGATCATTTTGAGGAGAAAGCAGGTAATGGTCAGCCCAGAACCCGATAGCCGGGCAGATGAACAGTGCTTCCAGTTCCTGGATCAGCCGATGTCGTTTTTCGACTATCGATTGCATGAGCCGGACGCATCGATCCAGGATTCCGACATGAATGAAGCGTTCGAGTATGTAGCTTGCTCCAGCGATGCGTCTGGTGGGAAAATTATTGGGGCGGAGACGAAAAAAGCGCCAGGCGGATCGATGCATCGGAGTGAAGCCGATGCGTGCATTCATATCGTGCCAGAATTGTTCCAATGTTTCGATGAATTTGTGCTGCTGGATTTCGGGAGACGACGAATTTTTATCCTGGCTGGGCAGCAATCCTGCTGCACCGAAAAGGAGTGCTTGAATAACGATGGCGTTCGGTTCAGTATTTTGAGTGAACTCGGATTGGATCGTTTCGTACGGCACCATTTTGGCTAATTTCAGAAATGCTCCCTGGTTTTTAGAATAGCCCAATGATTCCATGAAACCCATGTAGATAATTTGATTCCAGGAAAAGAACAACCTGAGATCCGCGAATCGTCTGGATTTTACGATCAGTCGCTCCAATCCGGCCTGATCCAGTATCGCTAATTTAGTCCCCTGATCCAGATGGCTGATGTGACAGCGGAAAAGCGAGGAGGCCGAATAATCGGATCGTTTCGTTCGTCGGATGAAATGGATGATCTCCTGGTCCGGAATATCGATAAATATTTGGATCGGTACGGGTGTCTCGTTTTGACGAAGCGGAACTAAATCGGAATGAGGCTCACCAAAGATCAGATGCAGAATGACGTTATTATAGGCGGCATCGTGTTGATGGCCATGGAGGTACCAGTCGTTAACGGTGCGATGAATCTCCAAATCGCCCTGCAATATCTCATTTCCTGTTTTAATCGCGATGTCTTTAAAATCTGGTCCGCTGTCAAGGTTTTTAAATCCGGTGGAGATGATAATGATCAGATCATGGTGTTTCGATTTCAAGTTAGCAGATTGAAAATAATTCTTTTCCCAAAGGATGGCGATCCACTCTTCAGGTATTGTCATACCATCGAATAGCTTCATGATTACACCTCAACGTATCTTTTTAATTGCGGTCGTTTTCAGTTTCTGGCCAATTTCCCCATATATATCCATTCTCGTCAATAACAGTTCGGTTCTGATTCAGAGAAAAAGATATGTTGTTGAGATGGGATATTATTGCAGCAGCACGTTCTCCTGTTACTATTTTAGGTTGGAATTTTACTTCGTTATTGTGCACGGATAAAGGTATTACTTTGGCGAACCAAAAGCCATCGTCCATGAGGTAGATTTTAAAGATGATGCTATCCCGTGCCTTACCGCTATAGGAACCGAATGCGAAGTTACCCAGGCTGTAAATAATCGGTTTCTGCTTATACAATTCGATTCCCTGAAGGATATGCGGATGATGACCCAGGATCACATCGGCACCATGATCGATACACAGATGGGCGTAATAAATTTGATAATCTTTCGGGGTATCCCGAAGTTCTTGTCCCCAATGAAAAGATACAACGGTAAAGTCTGCCTCCTGTTCAGAGATTTTAATTTGTTCGAGCAGGTCGTGTTCGCGCGGGTAAAATGTACCCGGCCTGTGTTTACCAGCCCAGAATTCCTCCGGAAATGTCAGTGAACACCCGATGAAACCCATCTTGATGTTGTTTCGCGAGACAAAGGCAGGACTCTTTGCATCGTCGATGTTCATCCCGGCACCGCAGTAGCTCAAATTTAGAGAGTCCAGCGTGTTCAATGTGCTCTCGAGTGCGACGGAGCCGTAATCCAGGATATGGTTATTTGCTAAATTGAGCACATCAAATCCGGCACTGACGAGTCCGTCGGCATATTTCGGATCGATTTTAAATGTGAATTTCTTATCGAAGCGATCGCCAAATTTAGAAAATGGCGCCTCGAGGTTTCCGATGGCAAACGAGGCGGATCGAATAATATGTCCGGTGCTGTCGAAGGGATAGGAATTACCAAAACGATTTAAAAAATCGATAACATGTTCACCTATCATGATGTCGCCGACAGCCGCCAGCGAAGTGACGCTGGTACGCTGCCTCAACGGAAGACGCCCCGGATATATTGTATCCACATGGATCAGGGAATCAAGAGACTGCAACGGCGGTATGGGCTGCTCGGTATAATTAAATTTACGGGAGCAACCT
>JAFGOE010000079.1 GCA_016926625.1 Candidatus Zhuqueibacterota bacterium | reverse complement strand
GGCGAGACAAAATGCATTTCATCTGCATGACGGCCTCGTCGCTGCAGAAAATGATAATCCGCGTCGTACCAACTATGGAATGTATCGCGTGCAGGTCGATATGATGGGACATCAATGGCTGGGGGGGAATACGATGTTGTTTATTGTGGATGGACTTTACAGCGCCGTCGAAGGATGGACCGATGCCAATCCGGTGAAATGGCAGATGGCACCCTTTAATAACGATTTCACCAATTCGATCATCGCGTCGCAGGATCCGGTGGCGTTGGAAGCCGTATGTTTCGACCTGTTACGCACTGAATACAATGGCCCTTCAGTGGAATGGAATCGTCCCAACATGGCCGGTGTCGATGATTATTTGCGCCAGGCGGCCGATCCTGCTAACTGGCCGGAGGGTATTAGCTACGATCCGGAAAACGATGGCATCCCGATGTCTAGTCTGGGCGTATACGAAAATTGGAACAATCCTGTTGATATGCAGTATTCGAGAAATCTGGGCATCGGTGATGGAATCGAATTAGTGCAAATTTTCCAATCAGGTACCTCCGTGGAGCAAATGCAACCGATCAACCACGCCGAAGGTTTTCACTTGAAACAGAACTATCCGAATCCGTTTAATCCGGCGACAACGATCTCGTATGATTTAGCACAATCAGCAAAGGTCGAATTGTCTGTCTATAACGTTTGGGGAGAACGAGTCGCTACCCTCGTCGATGCGTATCAACCAGGCGGTTCTCACTCTGTTCAATGGAATGGTAGTGTCTTTAATGGATCCATCGCGCCATCGGGTATGTACATCTACCAGCTGCAGGCTAGAGGAGCGAAGACCAGTTTTATTGAATCGAGAAAGATGATTTTTCAGAAATAGGCGCGAGAGGTCAGCTGGCTTTAAGGCAGTAACCGCTTATATGCTGTCATTGCGAGGATCCCGCGCAGCGGGAGCCGAAGCAATCTCCTCTGTTTCGCAGCGTTATTCCCTATGTTCTTAATCAGAACACCCGTGCCGCTAGAACAGGAGAATGCTTCGCGATTGCCAAAAGCGGAATCAATCGCAATAACAGCGCGAATGACAACATGCAGTCTGTACAATGACAGAATTAGGGCCTTCGATGCAAGGGAAAAAAATAAACGGTTGTAATTTTGTGCACATTTTCATATTTTATTTTATGTGATTTCTTTAACCGCCAGTCGATCCTTTATCATTTCAAATGGCATAGCCGTAAAACGGAGAGATCACGGTAATATATTTCAACATACAGAGGAGTACTGAAGCACAATGAGCTACCACATCGCCGTCGATTTAGGCGCTGAGAGCGGACGGGTTATGGTCGGTGGACTTCAAAACGATCGTCTTACACTAAGGGAGGTCTATCGTTTTGCTAACGGTCCGATCGACTATGAGGACAGCCTACGCTGGGATGTCGATCTGATCTGGAACGAGATCTTGCATGGAATCACGCTCGCCTGTTCTCGATTCCCTGAAATTGATAGCATTGGTGTGAACACCTGGGGAGTCGATCATGTGCTGCTCGATTCGAAACAGCAACCTCTGGGACTGCCGTATCATTACCGCGATGCCCGAACTGATCGCATTGAAGAAGAAGTATTCGAGATGATCCCCAAAGATGAATTATATCGCCTCACCGGGATTCAGACCATGCCGTTGAATACACTGTTCCAGTTGATTGCCTTCCGCAAACAGCATCCAAATATGTTTGAAAAAATACAAACAATCTTGTACATGCCTGATTTCATTAATTATATGCTGACCGGTGAACTGTATAACGAATACACGATCGCCAGTACATCACAATTGATGGATATGCGTACCGGAAGGTATTCGGATCACTTATTCGATATATTAAACATCCCCAGACATATATTCCCGCCGCTGATTGCGCCTGGTAAAGAGATTGGACATATAAAACCTGACATCGCGAAACGCTGCGGATGTAACATCATTCCCGTCTTCGCCGTGGCATCACACGATACTGCATCGGCGGTTGCAGCTACTCCGGCGGATCCAACAACAAACAGGGCTTATTTGTCAAGCGGGACCTGGAGTTTGATGGGAATTGAAATATCGGACGCCATTATCAATGAAGGAACAAACACCTTGCAGTTGACCAATGAAGGGGGGTATAACCAGACGATACGACTCCTGAAAAATTTGGCAGGCTTATGGCTGGTACAGGAATGCCGCCGCGATTGGAACGCCCACGGATACTCGTACGATTATTCTGACCTCACCACCATGGCTTCGAACGCTAAGCCATTTCAAGCGTTTATCGATCCTGAAGATCGTGCATTCTTCAGTCCCGGCGCTATGGACCAGCGTATAAGAGATTACCTTGCAAGGACAGCACAGAATAACGATCACGACCATGGGCAGATCGTTCGGATCATCCTGGAGGGTCTAGCGTTTCGATATAGTTATGTAATAGATAAACTTGAACATATATCAGGTAAAAAAATAAATGTACTGCACATCGTCGGCGGTGGATCGCAAAATGAGCTATTAAATCAGATGACCGCTGATGCGACCGGTATCAAGGTAATCAGCGGTCCGGTCGAAGCGACGGTCTGCGGCAATGTGCTCGTGCAGGCGTTCGGTGAGGCCAGCGAGAGTAGTTCGAGGCAGATCAGGTCCGTGGTCGCTAATTCATTCCCGTTTAAGACGTACCATCCATCTGACCGGGAGCAGTGGCAACGGATCAAGCCAAAATTTCAGGAAATTTGCGGATATTAGAATGATAAAAAGTCCGAAATGGCTGAATCGATAATCTTAATTTAGTGGATCGCCTGCTGTCTTGACAACACTTGAGCTGTCATTGCGAGTGATTCCGCTTTTTGGAATCGCGAAGCAATCTCCTGTCCAAGCGGCACGGGCGTCCTGATTAAGAACATAGGGAATAACGCTGCGCAACAGAGGGGATTGCTTCGTCGCCCGCTTCGCGGGCTCCTCGCAATGACAGAATTTTAACCTGTTATTACACAGACAGCTTTTTGTCACTTACGCTGTCATTGCAGGCGTTGCCTTTTGAGGCAACGCACGCAATCTCCTGTCCAATCGGCACGGGCGTTCTGATTAAAAATAAAGGGAATGACGCTGCGCAACAGAGGGGTTTGCAGCGGTCATGGAGTTGTAACGAAAACGTTAGTAATCCACTTCGAATCGAAATCATTCACCAAAATGAGGACATGATGAACGTTATAACGAGGACAGCATCACATGACTGATCGCAAACGATTTGCATCTGGCTACATGGGCAAAGTCCTAAAAGTCGATCTGACCACAAGAGAATTCAGGACCGAAGACCTGGATACGACTCTGGCTGAGATTTTCTTTGGAGGACGCGGTCTCGGTGTAGCCTATCTTTGTAAACATTTCATTGAGTTGGAGAGTGAAGGTAAATATTCAAATGCCTTCAGGGAAGTCGATCCGCTATCCCCGGACAACGTGATCGTGATCTCGACATCACCGGCAACGGGGACGAGGATGCCGACCTCCGGACGGATCCATATGAATTTTAAATCACCATTGACCGGTGCCTACGGAAGTAGCAACGCCGGAGGCCGCTGGGGCGTGGATTTTAAAAAAACCGGTCATGATGTAGTCATCATCACCGGTAAATCGGAAAGTCCAGTCTATCTGATCATCGATAGTACAGGTGTCGAATTTATCGATGCGAATGAGACGCGGGAGCTCGATTCGATAGTGACCAGGAGATTTTTAAAAGATCAATATTCTGACCGACTCCAGGTACTGACGATCGGGGACGGAGGGAAAAATCTATGCAGGTTCGCCGCTGTCATGAGTGATACAGGAAAAGCGCTCGGGAGAGGCGGTGGGGGAGCCGTATGGGGATCAAAGAATTTATTCGCCGTTGGCGTGATTGCGGATCCTGACATCAAAATAGAAATCCACAATCCTGATGCGTTCGATTCGAAAAATAAGAACGGTGCCATGTATACCGTGAAAATGAAATTGGATATGGGGAAATTTACTAAAAAAGAAGACCTCTTTGGAATATTATCATCAATGGGCTCTCTGGGAATTTTAGGCATGGTGCATAATTATCATCAGCTCATTCATCATAATATGCGCGACACCGAACATCGGATGGAGGATATCGAACAGATTAACGGTGAAGCACTTCGATATCATTATCAGAATACAACATCTGATGCCAAACGAATCAAGGTGAAAAAGAGTGCCTGCTATAATTGTCCCATCATCTGTAAACGCGAAACAGCCATAGTGGATGAAAATGATCATGTTATCAAGACAGGTGAGGGTCCGGAATTTGAATCGGTGACATTGCTGGGTGCGAACTTATCCATATACAATCTTGTAACCATCACAGAAGCAAATTATTTGGCCAATCATTACGGACTCGATACTATCTCGCTCGGCTCCACCATCGCTGCACTGTTCGAACTCTTTACGATTATTGTGAATAAGGGCGACGACTTGAATTTATTGGAAAAGAAATTTTTGGATGATATTAATGATTTCGTAGAGGAATACGGCGAACCAGGATTCGGTCGTGGTGACCTGCTTATTCCATTGATAACGTCAATAGGAAGATCGGAGGGCATAGGGAATTTGTTAAAACTCGGTTCCTATCGGTTTTGTAAACGATACGGATACGAAAGGCTATCCATGAGTGTAAAGAAATTAGAATTGCCCGCCTACGATCCCAGGACTTCTTTCAGCCAGGCTCTGTGTTACGAGATGAATAATCGCGGTGGATGCCATCTGGAGGGTGGGTACACTGCCCCTCATGCTTATTGTGCCGGATATGCGGAGTGGCCAGCGCACAGGACGGAGGGCACTCCGTTAATCTCAAAAAATGCCACTCAATTGAACGTCAGTCTTGATATTATCGGAGCCTGTGCGTACGGTTCGTTTTCGCTGGGACTCGATGAATATGCTGAGCTGGTCAATGCTGTGACCGGTCATGATTATAGCTCCGGCAATCTCAAGGAACTCGCAGTCAGGACAGTGACATTGGAAAGGATGTTCAATCGCTTATGCGGGTTGACCTGTGATAACGACTGGCTTCCCGATCGATTTTATACCGAGAAAATCATGACAAGAGATGGTGAATTTGTGTGTGACCGTAACGATTTTCTGAAAATGCACGAAGAGTACTATAAATCATTTGGATGGGATGAACATGGGATTCCCACCAGGGTAACTTTGGAGCGATTGAACATCGACGAAATCATTCCAGGATTCAATGAAAGAGTAGAGTAATATGGATACAAAATTGGATAGAATTTTTCAGAGAATGCATGCAGTAGGGTCAGCTATAGGTATGGTGAATGGAAACAATACCCACAGTGGTAATATTTCCATGCGTGATCCCGATGACGACGATCTGTTTTACATCTCTTCAAGCGGTTCCCAAACCGGAGCACTCGTACCGACAGATATCACTCCGCTGCGTTTTACCCATGTCGTATGGGGAGATGGCAGGGCGTCCACAGAATCGATCATTCATCGCAAGATCCTCTCGCTGCCAGGGATCAATGCTGCTACCCATTGTCACTTCCTGTATATGACTTTCATTTCGTTCGATACAAAAGAGACTAACCTGTTTTTAAGATATCTGGGAAATGATGAAAAGGGGAGAGAGGAGTTTTCTTTTGTCCCGATCGATCTGTATGGTGCCTACGCGGTCGGAGAAGTAAAGATCGAAAGCTACTTCCAACCCGTGGGTTCCGTCGAGATGGAGGAGCGGATACCTAAATACCTGAAAGATAATGTTGTGACAATCGTGAGAGGACATGGCCCCTTTGCTAAAGGTACGTCCTTAGAGGACGCATTATATCGCGTGAGTACGCTTGAATCGAGTGCAAAACTCGCTTTTTCATTACGTCGCAGGGGAGTAAATATTGTTGAATTACAGAATAAGATTGTTAATTTTGGGATTAAAACCATTATGCCTTTTACGCCTCATCTCTTTAGTCTGGAGATGAATTCGATATGCGAAGTGACAGATCAGACTATCATCGATGATTTTAAACAACGAATGGCATATAATTACTATAGACAACTCAGTGCTTATGGAACAGGATCCATGAGTCAAAAAGTATCTTCGAATCGCATGATCTACTCACCGATGTCTGCCTGTCCCGAAGGCTTGACCTTTCCGCTGTTTAATGTCGAATTAGACGAATATGAATACGACTCAATCGACATGAAATTGCATAAATTAATCTATCATACGACGCATTTAAATACATGTATGATCACGACCAATCCGTTTGCGACGGCGGAGGGGATGGCTATCCTGGCGAAACGATTTGATCCCGATGTTCTGTTGGGCAAAGATGCGCCCATCAGCTACACGCTAGCCGATCATCCTGTCATAAAACCGATTGATGCTGAGGCAATTTATTTAAATCCGCGCGTCGGTCTGGTTGATATGGCACAACTCTCGAATCTGACTTCCACAAACCCAATTCTAAACATGCTGAGATGGCATAAGGGCTGTTGCGTGGTTGCCGGATATGGTGTGATATCGGCAGGAGAGAAGACTCTTGAGCAGTGCGCGCACAACGCTTCGTCTGCTGAGAGAATCGCCCAGTTCCGTCAGGAGGTTGATATGAATAACAAAGTACTGGGTGGTCCGTCTCTTGAATCATTCGAACCATAAAATCAATTAAATCGGATTCATCGATGCGCATTAATTTAGCCTATGGAAAAAAAGGATTGATCATCGATTTGGATGATCGATGGGATGTTACGGTTCTGGAGCCGCAAAGTAGTCCGGGGATTCCGAATGAGATGCAGGCAGTACAAAATGCTCTGCGCCATCCGTATCAGTCGCGACCGCTCACAGATATAGTCTCGGCAAGATCCTCCGTCGGTATCGTGTTCAATGATATCACCAGAGCCACGCCCAATCATAAACTGCTGCCGGCAATTCTGAATGAGCTGCATCATGTACCTGCCGACCAAATTACATTTTTCAACGCACTCGGGACGCATCGATTGAATACCGAATCGGAGTTGCGTGCACTGATCACGGATGAATTGGTTGATCACTATCGCATCGTTCAGAATGATTGTCGCCAGCGAGAAAAACTTGAGCATCTCGGTGCGACACCAAGAGGGACAGATATTTTTATAAACAAAGAGTTGATAGAATGTGATGTGAAGATATTAACGGGTTTCATCGAGCCCCATTTTTTCGCCGCTTTTTCTGGTGGCGGGAAAGCCGTCATGCCCGGGATGGCCGGATTGGACACCATCCTGCAAAATCATGGTGCGAAGATGATCGATGATCCCTTTTCAGTCTGGGGCGAAATAGAAAGAAATCCTATACAACAGGAGATCAGGGAGATCGCTTTAAGAGTCGGGACTGATTTTATCGTAAACGTGACCCTGAATCAGCGTCATCAAATTACGAATGCTTTCTGCGGAAACCTGTTAGCGGCTCACGATACTGGCTGCAACGCGGTCAGGCAGCTCGCCATGAGACCGGTCGATCATCTGTACGATATCGTCGGGACGACCAATTCCGGTTATCCTCTCGATCAAAACCTGTATCAATCGGTTAAAGGCATGAGCGCCGCAGCTAAAATCGTAAAAAAAGGCGGAGCGATCATCATCGCCAGCGAATGTCGTGATGGGGTTCCGGATCATGGATTGTATAAGGATTTGCTTTTAAATGCAAAAGATCCGGAGGATCTGTTAACAACCATCAGACAACCGGATTTTCTCAACCAGGACCAGTGGGAAGCACAGATTCAGGCGCTGGTCCAGCAAAAGGCGGATGTGTATGTATATAGTGACAATCTATCGCCGGAATTATTGGAATCGCTGCTGCTTAAATCATGCATCGATATCAGGGCCTTGATAGGGACGTTATTACAATCCGCTTATGGTGCTGATGCGACGATCTGCGTCCTCCCCCAGGGCCCCCTCACGATTCCGTATGTGCGGGAGGAATGATCATTTTATTTCTGTTTTTACGTAGTAACAAGTAAGGAATGTAAATGAATGTCATCGCAGCAATGACAGCGCAAGTGATAAAATGCGGTGTGTGCAATGACAGGTTAAGATGCTGTCATTGCGAGAAGCCCGCGTAGCGGGCGACGAAGCAATCTCCCGTGTTCCGCAGCGTCATTTCCTGTATCTTTAATCAGGACGCCCTTGCCGCTTGAACAGGGGATTGCGTGCGTTGCCTCAAAAGGCAACGCCTGCAATGACAGTGCAAGTGACAAAATGCTGTCTACGCAATGACAATAAAAGTCAGGTCATCAAATGATCGCTTTTTTTATGAATCAACATGCATATGAACATCATACGACTATGCAAAGGGTAATATCATGAAACAGATTTTCAAAATTATTCTGGCCATCATATTTTTATTTTCATGCAGAACGTCGAACAATCAGGAGAATACATTTGTGAAGACCTCGGATGAGTTTGTTCCTCAATGGGCAAAGTCGGTTGTTTGGTATCAGATCTTTCCGGAACGGTTTCGAAATGGAGATCCGACCAATGATCCTACTTTAGCTGATATCGTTGGAGCCGATCCCCAGGATTTGCCTGATTCCTGGCAGGTTCATCCCTGGGGAAGCGATTGGTACGAGCTGCAACAGTATGAGAAGCAGAACGGTGATATTCCGCTGTGGAAGCATCTCATACGCCGGCGTTATGGTGGTGATTTACAGGGGATCATCGATAAGCTGGACTATTTGAAGGAATTAGGGATCACGGCAATTTATCTTAATCCGGTTTTCGAAGCTCCGTCCCATCATAAATACGATGGTGCCAGCTATATTCACATCGATCCCAATTTCGGACCTGATCCGAAAGGGGACAGGCGATTGATGGCTCAGGAAGATCCGATCGATCCGTCCACCTGGGTATGGACGAGCGCCGATAAGCTTGCGCTAAAATTAATTCGTGAAGCACATGCACGGGGGATTCGGATCATATTTGATGGTGTATTCAATCACATGGGCATCAACAGTTTCGCGTTCAAAGATCTGAAAGAGAAACAACGCGATTCGAGATACAAAGATTGGTTTATCGTGAAGTCATGGGACGATCCCGACAATGGAAGCAAGTTCAGCTATGAAGGATGGTGGGGGGTGAAGTCGCTACCGGAATTGCGTGAGGATGAAAATGGCATCGTTAAGGGTCCGCGAGACTATATTTTCGCGGCGACAGAACGCTGGATGAATCCGGACAACAAAGGTTCCCATTATGGCATCGATGGATGGAGACTCGATGTCGCTTTCTGCGTCGCTCACCCGTTTTGGAAGGCCTGGCGTAATCATGTCAAATCGATCAATCCGGAAGCCTATTTAACTGCGGAGATTGTCGATAAACCTGAAGTATCATTAGACTATCTGCGCGTAGATGAGTTCGATGGCGAGATGAATTATAATTTTGCGTTCGCGTGCTCGGAATTCTTTTTTAATGATGGCGAATATCGTATTTCCGCTTCGGAATTTGAACAGAAACTTCGACACCTGCGCGACTTGTTTCCCAGGGGCGTCGCCTATGTCGTACAGAATTTATTCGGCAGCCACGATTCGAACCGGCTCGCCTCATACATCGTCAACAGAAAGTTAGGTCGCTATAGCGATTGGGGTGCCTTCTTCAATCTATCGAAGGCAGCAGACAATCCAAATTACGATGTGCGTAAACCGGATGCAGCGGAACGTCGCCTGCAGAAATTGTTTGTGATTTTTCAGATGACGTATGTCGGGGCTCCGATGATCTATTACGGCGATGAGGCTGGGATGTGGGGGGCGAACGATCCCGATTGTCGTAAACCGATGATTTGGGAGGATATCAGATACGATGACGAAATTTGTAAACCGGACGGCTCAAAAAGGTCGCCCGATACGGTGAGGGTTGACCAGGAGTTGCTGGCTCATTATAAAAAAATGATCAAAATTCGTGACGAGAATCAGGTGCTTCAAACGGGAGATTACCGGATTTTACTGACCGATGATCTCCTCGAAATTTTCGTCTTTGAGCGATCGATGCAGGACCAGAAAATTATCGTGGTCCTTAATAATTCGGAGAAAGATCAATCGATCGTGATACCCCAATTACAGGGATCGCTTTGGATCGATCTGTTGAACCAGCAAAATATCGACTTTACCCAACACACTAATTCACTCACAGTGCCTTGCAAATGGGGCCTGGTCTTGAAAAATAAACTATAATCATTCCGACAAATGATATGATGAACTACGCTTATCAAAAAAACAGCCGTTATTTCGCTCAGACTGCCCATGACGTACGAGACATCGTCGAGCAGGAGTTGTCCTCACTGGGTGCAGAGAATACCAGTATGGCAGGAAGCGGCATCTATTTCAATGCATCAAAAGAAGTGCTCTATTCCATCAATTACAATTCCCATTTGTGCAATCGAATCATTGCCCCTTTATTAACATTCGATTGTCACTCGGATCGTTACCTTTACAATACAGC
The DNA here is from genome assembly GCA_016926625.1 of Candidatus Zhuqueibacterota bacterium. Lineage (GTDB taxonomy): Bacteria > Zhuqueibacterota > Zhuqueibacteria > Thermofontimicrobiales > Thiofontviventaceae > Thiofontadaptatus. The sequence goes on along the minus strand of JAFGOE010000079.1, from coordinate 49,733 downwards.
CTATAAGATGGAATGGGCCGATTTCCTGAAACCCGATGATTCGTTTGCTATCTATTCGGCTGTCTCTGATAGTATAATCAAACATTCAAAGTTTGCGGCTTTGCGATTGAAGGATGCGATCGTCGATCACTTTCGTGATAAAACAGGGATCAGACCATCGATCGATACGATTAATCCTGATCTATGGATCAATTTGCATATTCAAAACAATAAAGCGACGATCAGCATCGATACATCAGGAGGCTCACTTCACCGGAGAGGTTACCGGCATCAAACAGTTTCTGCGCCCATGATCGAGACATTGGCTGCCGCTATCGTGAAACTGTCGGGTTGGAATGGGGCACAGTCATTGTACGATCCGTTCTGTGGCTCCGGCACCCTTTTGGCCGAGGCTTATTTGTACGCAGCACAAATGCCACCAGGCTATTTGAGGAAACGTTTCGGATTCGAAAGATTACCGGATTTCGATGCGAGCACATGGAAATCCGTGAAAGAGCGAAGTGATAATAACATCAAATCGCTCCCTGACGGATTGATCTCTGGCAGCGATATCTCGGCAGAAGCCGTAAAAATGTCTAATCTCAATTGTCGCACGATCGATCCTGACGCCCGCATTAAGATTGCTTTTTCGGATGTGTTTGATATCGATCATCTGGAAGATAGATTCATTATATGCAATCCTCCCTACGGCATACGTCAGAAGAAATTAGATGATCTGTCGCTATTTTACAGAAAACTCGGCGATTTTTTCAAGCGTAAGTGTGCTCGGTCGACCGTCGTTGTCTATTTCGGAGATCGCAGCTATATCAAAGACGTCCGTCTGAAAACAACCTGGAAACGGCCTCTGGCAAATGGGGGACTCGATGGGCGACTGGTCATGTATGAGTTGTTTTAATCTGTGATACCAGTTATTGTTTACGGATTTGAAATCGATGGGCAGCGATGTCTTGTGTAGAAGCCATACCTCTCATTGAAGGAAATGTGAAACATCTGCTGATTTAGCGTTAAATAAAAAACCCCGATGGAACGATCGGGGTTTTTCTTTGAAATCACATGCTTTATATTTTTTGGACCTTTGTTGCCTGCAGTCCCTTCGGTCCTTGACCAATTTCGAATTGAACCTTATCGCCTTCGTCCAGTGATTTATATCCGCTGCCTTCGATTGATTTATAATGCACGAATACATCATCACCCGTATCACGTTTGATAAAACCAAAGCCTTTAGTGGCGTTGAACCATTTTACAGTGCCTGTTTCCATGAAAATGTTCCTTTTGCTTAAATTTTAATTTTACGTACATCTTATATCAGCCATCTCTAAAACAATTTTAAATGGCTTAAAGCTCAAAATACCACAAAATGTTTAGTGTTGCATTTCTGAAACTTTGAAAACAATGTAACGAACGGCGATAATACAGTGTACATGTAATTACTAGCACCTGCAATTATATGAATTAAATTTTAAAAAAGCAAGAATAATTTGGTAACATATTAAAAAAAATGCAATAAATATAGATATTCACGTAAAAAAAAGCCTGATAATCGAGTTATCAGGCTTTTTAGTCGATAAAATAGAGCGTTGTACTTATTTCATTAATGTCATCTTACGAGTTGAAATAAAATGATCATTGTCTGCATTTCGCGCTTCTAATTTATAGAAATATATGCCTCCTGAGACATGACCAGAATTCCATGTTGCGTAATGAGTGCCTGCGTTTAGTTTCGAATTAACAAGAGTCACGATCGCCTGTCCCTGAATATTGTAAACCGTCAGTGTTACCTCTGACACTTCGGGTAAACTGAAGCCAATCGTCGTCTCAGGATTAAATGGATTCGGGTAATTTGGCAACAGAGCGTATTCCGTTGGTACGTTACCCACAGCCGCATCGTTGGCGAGAGCATCGATCGCAAATACACTTCGATTGTCTGGCATCGATTTAGCAAAAACCTGGAATTCACACAGGGTGACCATCGGAGATTGGGCTCCGCGAGCGTTGAGAAGTACCAGCTTGATGTATTTTGCTGTTTTCACTGGTATCTCAAACTCCTCAGAGCCGTTGTTCTGAGTCAATTTACCTTGCTTCGCTAATTCATAGAATATGCCGTCTGTACTGACCCAAACCTGGAATTCAGATAGCAGATGATTGGTCATTCGGGACCCGAATGCATTGTTAGCCATGAATCTCAGTTTATGAATCTCTTTGACACCTTCATCGGCAAACTCGAATACTGCCCAGCTATCACCGTCATTCTTGGCCACCAGACTGGCATTGGTGCTTACGATATCATGATCGATAACATTACACCAACCATCATTACCAACCACGTTTTGCGATGCGCTGTCCAGTTTCAAGTCGACGAAGAATGAGTCGACTAAAATTAAATCCGGCAGGGCAAATGTATCATCTCCGCCTTGACCGTAACCGTGCAATGAGACGGAGTAGAGCCCTTCTTGCAGATATTCATGAATCGGGTTAATAGCTGACATAACATCGGAGTGGAACAGATCACTCTGTCCGTCGCCGTAGGCCCATTCCCAGTGATTGATATTCCCACCACTATTATTAAAGAACTGGACTTCAAGAGGTGGCGCTCCTGCTATGGGGTAAGCATTGAGTGCAACTTTCGCTTCACCATGAACCGTAATATAGTTCGTTTTTACAACCGTTACCGGACCATCGGACCAGGGACAATCGACACCAGCCGTAAGTGAAACGGTGTAATATTTATGCGGCGGATTTCGGAAGCAATGCAACGGATTTGCCTCATCGCTCGTGGTTCCGTCCCCGAAATCCCAGAAGTAGAAATACACATTCTCACATAACGATTCGAACTGCACACAGAGCTCTCCGATTCCCCAGGTTGTATCGGCGGTGAATTCGACAAAAGCAGGGAACATCGGATCTATCGAGTTGCCTTCAGGGTAACCATCCCACCATGGATTATATTGCACAATATTGGAGACGCGTTTCCCTGTGACATCGGGATTGTAACACCAATAGTCCTGTGGACAATCGTCGGATCCATCGAGTGGTCCGCACACATCACCCCACCAGTTATTGGAAGCGTCAACGAGTTGCGTGGTGTAATTAAGGACACCCCAACCGACACTGGACAGGTCGTTGAAGTTAATCATCGGCATGCTGTTAAATACGGCCAGATTACCTATATAAATTGCAGCCCATGCCGCACCGCCGCCGGCAAATACGTTGTTGGTTATAGCAACTTCATCATAGATAACGCTACCGAACCAACCGCCAGAAAGATCGATATCTTCCCAGGTGTTGCCAGCAAATCTATTATCATCAATGACTAATGCAGAAATAGTGCTACCGCCTCCGAACAGAAAACCAGACTCACGCTGATTGAGAATTCGAGAGCGTATGATCGTTAGATTTCCGATCGTCGATGCCCACTGGTTCATGTATATGCCACCAGCATTGCGTTGCATCGTAACGTTTCTGACAGTGACATCGCCAAGGTTCGCCCTGTGCAATTGAATCCCTGCCCAGTTATTATCGGCCAGAGTACAGCCTGCTATTAGCACATTGGGGAGAAGGTTACTTAGCTGAGAAAAATAAATTCCATGTCCCGCATTATTGGTGCTTCGATTGTTTTGTATTGTCAAATTTTGAATCACGACATGATCACTGATACTGATGCCATTACCCCCGTAACCATAGATGTTCGAGACGACATTTCCTTTAATAACCACATCAGTGAAATTATCATGCAGCAGATTAATACCCACTAATTTGCAGTCGTGGACGTTGTTATTTGTAATCGTCAATGTGTTGTAATTACCAGGTCCACCCCATGATCGAATACCGATCTGAAAGCCCGTAATCTCAAATTGATCGATCGTAATATCAGCAGCTCGAATCAGGAATCCGTTGCCAACTCCCGCGGTGGGGGCACTGAGAATCGTTCCAGCTTCACCTACTAACGTTACGGATTTGTAGATATCGACATTTTCACTATATGTACCTGCTGATGCAAATAAGGTATGTCCATTAAGCGTTGCAGGATCATTTATAGCTTCTTGAATCGAACAGAACGCATCTCCTGTATCCATGTTGAGGACCGCACCGCCACCGGGACCTACCGGAGATCCACCGGGGTACGGTGCATTATACCATGGACAGATGATCACATTGGCAGATATGGCATCGCCAGTTCCAGGACCTGCGCCTGATGGTCCACTGGCATCGCCCCAATAATTCATTCTGGCATCGACATCGACACCTGTTTTATTGGTCACACCGTAAGGCTGATTCATGTAAATATTGTTATTGTTAATAACGACATTCGCTGCATCGACAGTGGATCCAATGAATATCCCGGCAGCGTCAGGATATTTGTTCGTGCTCAAGGTGTTATGATGCACGCTGTTTTTTAAAAGTCTGATATCTGTAATCGCGAAAGTCAGATAAATAGTACCATTTTCTGAAGTGTTCGCATAGCACTCGTTACCCTCAACGAGTACATGGCTCGTGTAAACGGCGATACAATCATCTCTGTTACCGCCACCCACATCATGAATAACGTTATTCTTTATCTCACCGCCTGTTTTTGCAGCATCTCCGCCACTTTTATTGCCAAGTTTAATGCCTTCACCATATGGTAAATTATAGATTAAGTTATTGTTTAATTTCATGTTCTGACAACCATAGGCGTATATGGCGGCATTATCGCTACTGATGTTCGTCAGTTCGTTTTCGATAATCTGGCAGTTGTCTGAATCGGCGAAATTCAAACCATCACCTGCCCAGGCAATATCATATACATAGTTATGATCGAGTGAGCCATTAGCGCATTTTTTAATTTGTACGCCTTCGTCTCCTCGTCCATCGTGAACAATACAATAAGTCACTTTGGTTCCTGCATGCGAATTGCCTTGATAGACCATATCGCTCGTACCGGATTTAATTTCGAGTCCGTTTAAAACGACATGATTGGCATCAATAAACAGAATTATGCCAAGGCCCGATCCGGATCCATCAACAATTGTCTCGTTTGGTGAACCGGCACTTCGACCGCTGCCCTTAGAAGGCCGTGGATCTACATTAGCCTGGTTCCCCTGTAACGTCAAATTATCTTTGTTGATGTTGATCGTTGCCGTCGGCTGATATAACCCTGCGGCAATGACAATCACATCGCCTGCTATGGCATCATCAATAGCAGCCTGGATGTTACAGTAAACTACGGCATAAGGATCGGCTTGACCCGCCGTTGCCACACAAGCTCCGTCGTTGACGTCGACATGAATTGTGCCGGCCATCACAGGAAACGTCATTACGGATAAAATTAACAGTAAACTTCCCAAATAGATTAATTTGGATCTCATGTTTGACTCCTTTTTAATGATTGATTAAGCGTTTATGTATCGCTGAAATAAAATAATTAATTTGGTAGGACTGCGGTTTGTTGACATTGAATCCCCCTGGAAATAATATGGATGATTTTAAAAAGCCCGTATGGGGAGAGTGCGTAATCGTAATAAATTGAGGAACTGAGGATTTGATGACGTTTCGAAAGAATAAGTATAACTATAATCCCCCCAAAACCAATATGATCTGTATATTATTACATACAATATGATGATTTCGCAGAAAATTAATTAAATTTATTTTACATTTAACGAGTAAGTTAATACTTTCTTTTTAAATAAATCCTATTTATATTATGGAATACATTGTCCTACCTATAGGAAACGGCTTCAACTGAACCAATGCATTCGGAAAGGATTTTATATGCTAAAAATTAAATGGGGCATCATCAGCACGGCCAGGATAGGGATTAAGGCTGTGATCCCGGCGATGCAAAAGAGTAGCTACTGCGACATTGTCGCCATCGCATCAAGAGATTTCGATAGAGCAAAGCAGCTAGGAACCATGCTCAACATTCCCAAATCGTACGGATCGTATGATGAACTGCTCGCGGATCCGGAGATCGACGCAATCTATAATCCGCTGCCCAATCATCTGCATGTGCCGTATTCGATCAAGGCGCTGGAAGCTGGTAAACACGTTCTCTGCGAGAAACCGATCGCCGTGAACGTTCAGGATGCTCTGAAATTGTTAAGTGTATCACAGAAATATCCTCATCTAAGGGTGATGGAAGCGTTTATGTATCGATTTCATCCTCAGTGGGACTATGTGAAGGATATGATAGCAAAAAATACGATCGGCGGGATTACAGCAATTCATTCGATCTTCTCCTATTGCAATACGGATGAGCTGAACATCCGCAATGTGCCAGAGTACGGGGGCGGCGGCTTGCTGGACATCGGCTGTTACTGTATTTCGCAATCGCGTTATTTGCTTAATAATGAACCCGTACGCGTGTTTGGCAAAATCGACAGAGACCCCAAGTACGGCGTAGATCGTTTAACCAATGCGATGCTGGATTTTGGAGATGAAACGGCGTTATTCACCTGCGGCACCCAGATGGTCAACGCTCAAGGTGTGCATATTTACGGCACTCACGGACGTATCGATGTGAAAGATCCTTTTACACCCAATGCCGAGTTACCTGCTAAGATTTCGATCACGAATGAGAAAAGCAGATCAATGGTTGAAATCATGCCAGCGAATCAATATACTCGACAGGGCGATCTGTTTTCTATCTCCATACTCGAGAATAAACCGCTACCGTTTACACTTGACGATGCGATCAACAATATGAAGACGATCGACGCTATTTTCAAGAGTAGTGAAGAGAAAGGATGGGTCAATATCACTTGACCTTGACCTGGTCTGACTCTTGTGATGATAACGTGTTATCATGTCAAATCGCAACAAGGATATATGCTAAGGCTTAATGGCGGAATTATCATTGAAATAAATTCTGTGAGAGGGGATAAGGACGACGGGCAGATCCTGATAGTCCAACGCCTGTAAAAAGTCCATCATCGAAGCGCTTACGCGTTGAAATTCTTCTCTGTTTACTGGGAGTATCGGATCACCCGAGGTGTTTTTAATTTTCAACGGATCGATCGGTTTACCGTTGTCGTAAAATGTATAGTGCAGGTGGGGACCAGTCGCCAGACCTGTTTTACCGACGTAACCGATCACCTGCTTTTGCTTCACCCGGACTCCTACTGCCATTCCTCTGGCAAAACGGCTGAGGTGACCGTAAAGAGTAACAAAACGTGGATTATTATGCTGGATTTTTATGTAATTCCCAATCCCTTTTTCATATGCTTTCTTAATGATAACGCCATCGGCAGCAGAGGAGACAGGTGTTCCCTGCGGCGCCGCGAAATCAATACCATAATGTGGTCGCACGATTTTTAAAATAGGATGTTTCCTGGCTTTTGAAAAATGTGAGCTGATCCTGCGATAGTTTAATGGTGATTTTAGAAAAGTCTTTTGAAAAGATTCGCCTGTAGGAGTATAATAACCTGGCGACCTGGGGCTGTTATGAAAGTATATCGCCGTCAATTCCTTACCCTGAAGTCGATAGCTCGCAGCGAGAATTTTGCCATATTTAACAAATTTGGAAGTCGATTTCGGAGCAAAAAAATCAGGCGACCCATTGTAATATTTCTCGACGATGATCTTAAATTCATCACCCACTCGCGGATCGACAAAAAAATCGATATCCCATTGAAATATATCACTAAAGGCGATCAATAGTTCAGGGGTTTCCTTTTTTGCCAGAATCGCATCGTAAAGATTCGTTTGAATTGTCCCTTTGATGCTCTCTATGCTGCATTCCAAATCGATCGTCTGGCTTGAAGCGTACAAGACTCCGCTATCATTCCTTGCCACAATGTATTCATGTTCAACATCAGGCTGATAAACGAACGAAACGAAGTGGTCGACACTATCGATCTCGATTGTATATGTTTCGTTCGGTTTCAGATAGCGAACGTCGTACACCTTCTTTAATTGAGTAATGATCTCATGTCGCGTCGGATTATCGATATCGTGTTGCCGCAAGATCGATTCGATCGTGTCTCCGCGTTTAATCCGACCGTAATACTTGAACGTATTGGCGATATCTTTGTGGAACAGTTCAACTGATTGCGCTCTATATTGTGATTCATCGACCGGCTCGCAGCTGAACAGGATAGCTGTGGCAATTATTACAAGGACACGGATCATTATCTTTGTTTTTTCCTTCATGATTTCGAAAAATACAAAAAAAAACAAAAAATTACAAGTAATTTGTGTCAACCCATCTGTTTTACTATTGAACGACGCGCGTCGTCTAAATAAATATTGACTTTTAGTTAAATAATGTATATTTTCATGTTGTTAAACCATCTATCACAAATTGAAAGGATTCCATATGAAAAAGCGACTGATGACCTTGGTAGTGATGCTGTTATGCCTCAGTTTCACTAATCTGTATTCACAATTTCCAGCGTTAGAAGGCGATCAGGGGATGTTTTATGGTGGATTGGGCATGGCTACAATTGATGATGAGTCGTTTTTAGCTATCAATTTAAGTCCGGAGTTATCACTGGGTAAATTCGGAGCAGGTTTGAGCATTAATCTACTCTATAACACGGATAACGGTGCAATACGATCAGTCGATTGGGACGAAGGTTATGATTGGGCACGTTTAATACGTTATGTACGGTACGGACACAAACGGGATAATTTTTATACTCGTGTTGGCGCTTTGGATGCCGCGCGACTCGGACATGGTTTTATAATGAACTATTATACAAATCAAGCCAGTTATGATCAACGCAAGCTTGGTCTTGCTCTGGATTACGATTTTGGGTTCGGTGGCTTCGAGACAGTCACCAGCAATTTGGGCCGGTCTGAAATATTCGGAGGTCGCGTGTTTGTCAGACCGCTAAGGTCAGTTCTGCCGATTCCGATACTCAAAGACATCGCGTTCGGTGCGACGCTCGTCAGCGATGTCGATCCGGACAAAAAGCGAGATACAGGAGACGAAGTGACAGAATACGGTTTCGACGTGGAAGTCCCATTGCTGAAAATGCCGATGTTCGATTCGTATGCATACTATGATTACGCAAAAATCAATGATTACGGTTCAGGAAGTGCCGTGGGTGCCCAGGCAAACCTCACGGTAATCGCGGGTATCGCTGAAGCGACGGCGCGGTTGGAACGGCGATGGCTTGGAGATAAATTTTTACCATCCTATTTTAATGCATTCTACGAAATCGAACGCTTCAGTCCCCAGGAAGATGAATCCATATTCCGCAAGGATGAATCACTGGCGCTGATCACCGATGACGTGCAAGGTGTCTTTGGTGAATTAGTTGGTCACGTGTTCAATACGCTTCACCTCGTAGGCAATTTTCAGAGATTAGACGATATAAAAAATAGCGGTATCCTTCATCTGGCAGCTGAGATCCCCGATGCCGTACCCAAAATTGCGGCTCATGCAACCTATGACAGACGCAGTATCGAGACTGGCAAAGATCTCTTTAAGCTCGATGATGATTCCGTAGCTCGAGTTGGTATTGGATATAAGATTAAACCCTATCTGCTTCTGTTCATGGATTACATCTACACGTTCCAATTCGACGAAGAAGCCAATAAGTATAAAGCACAGGAACGATTCGAACCCAAAGTATCGTTTGTCTATAATTTCGGAATGTAACCGTAAATATGATATCAAAGAAGGGATAGCGCTTTGAATCAATCCACCAGAAAACAGGTTGAATTTCATATTTCTCGAAAAACGAGGGACAAGTACGGATTTGATGAATCTTTGTTTACTTCAAGCGGGAATGTGATACTCGCTAATTTCTATGCAACCCGCCTTTTCGCTCAGAAGATAAATGATAAGCGAGATCTGATTCGATTCCCCGAGCAGGCTGTTAAAGCCGGGCAGATCAACGCGATGGGCTTGATCGATGAAATTTTACATTACGTGGTAAAGCTTTATCAGGAACAGATCAAGCCGAATGTGATGACTGAAGCTTTCGAGTATATGGTTCATCGATTAGGCGAAGATCAAGTACAATCAACTCTCCGGCAATTTGCAGAAGAGTTTCCCACAATCCAGGTGTACCTACGATCGTTGTCTGCGGTTGACTATTTAAAAGGCGAGACTGACGGTATCGCAAATCGGAATATCGCGATGGAAGAGATGCTATTGCTCTGGCTGGCGAATGTAAATCCCGCTTTTTCTCCATATCTCGAACTGTTCGATGACGAAACCCTGGAGAAAACGACATCCTATCATCAGATGATTTCCCTGATGAGAGAATTCTTCGAAGAACAACCTGGTTTCGGACCCGATAATCAAAATCTGGTAGAAATGCTAAGAACCCCTGCCCTGGTTGTGCCTCATTCGCTGCCAGGGCAGCTGGAATATATACGTGAAAAATGGGGTAAATTGCTCGGGAAGTTCCTCTATCGTCTTCTCGGGAGCCTCGATCTCATACGGGAAGAGGAGAAGATGCACTTCATCGGTCCTGGTCCCATGCAATCCTATGAATTTACCGGTGTCGAGTTCGAGCAGGAAAATTATTCCCATGATCGGGATTGGATGCCGAAGATAGTCATCATTGCCAAGAGTACCTATGTCTGGCTGGATCAGTTATCGAAGAAATATGGTCGATCGATTCAGCGCCTGGATCAGATTCCTGACGAGGAACTAGATACCCTCGCCCGGTGGGGCTTTTCCGGTCTCTGGCTCATTGGATTATGGCAACGAAGTGAGGCTTCAAAAAATATAAAACGAATGTGCGGCAATCCGGAAGCAGAGGCTTCGGCGTATTCGTTGTTCGACTATCAAATAGCCGAAGCGCTCGGCGGAGAACCTGCGTTCCAGAATTTAAAAGACCGGGCCTGGCAAAGAGGCATTCGAATGGCTGGCGATATGGTACCGAACCACGTCGGTATAGACGGTAAATGGGTGATCGAACATCCGGATTGGTTCATAGCGCTGGATTACAGCCCGTTTCCTTCGTATTCATTCAATAGTCCGGATTTCTCCTGGGACGGACGAGTCGGTATTTACCTTGAAGATCATTATTTTTCACGAACCGATGCTGCCGTGGTCTTTAAGCGAGTGGATAAATGGACCAACTCAGTTAAATACATTTATCACGGTAACGATGGGACCAGTATGCCATGGAACGATACAGCGCAGTTGAACTACTTAAATCCTGATCTGCGAGAAGCCGTGATCAATACGATCCTTCATGTCGCCCAAAAATTTCCCATCATACGCTTCGATGCAGCAATGACCCTGACGAAACGACATTTTCAACGTCTCTGGTTTCCACAGCCGGGTACTGGGGGCGATATCCCCACCCGGGCCGAATATGGTATGACTCGGGATCAATTTGATCAGGCGATGCCCAAAGAATTTTGGCGGGAAGTCGTCGACAGAGTCGCCGAGAAGATGCCGGATACCCTGTTATTAGCAGAGGCGTTTTGGCTTATGGAGGGGTATTTTACTCGAACCCTGGGCATGCATCGCGTGTATAACAGCGCATTCATGAATATGCTGAAAAATGAAGATAATGCGAAATATCGGACTTCGATTAAAAATGTGCTTGAATTTGATCCTGAGATCCTGAAACGCTTCGTTAACTTCATGAATAATCCTGATGAAGAGACGGCCGTGGCTCAATTTGGTAAAGAAGATAAATATTTTGGTGTCTGTATGATGATGGTCACCATGCCGGGTTTACCCATGTTCGGTCACGGTCAGATCGAGGGATTTACTGAAAAATATGGCATGGAATACCGTAAAGCTTACTGGGACGAGATTCCAGATCTGCATCTTATCCAGCGCCATGAAAGAGAGATCTTTCCGCTGATGAAACGCCGCCATCTCTTCTCGGATGTCAAGAATTTCCTACTTTATGACTTCTATAATCCCGAAGGATATGTCAATGAGAACGTATTTGCGTACTCGAACCGTGCCGGAAATGACAGCGCTCTGGTCGTCTATAATAACAAATATGACCGTGCCAAAGGTTGGGTACATCGTTCAGCCGCCTTCACCATGAAAGAGAACAGCGATGAAGGACGTTATTTATCTCAAAAAAATCTGGGTGAGGGACTTCTATTACGTAATGATCATAACTTTTATTGTATTTTCAAAGATCAACTCAGCGGAATGGAGTTCATTCGCAGCTCCAGGGAAATGCATGATAAAGGACTTTACGTTGAATTAGATGGTTACTCCTACCATGTTTTTCTCAATTTTCGCGAGGTCGAGGATAATGTGTGGCATCACTACGGGAATCTAGCCTCATTCTTGAACGGAAGAGGTGTGCCCAATATTGAGGAGGCGTTGAAAGAAACCTTCCTGCAGCCGATTCATCTTCCCTTAAAAGAGATCATCAATGCGGGCATGTTGGATTACATCCTGGGCAATCGCTTATTCAAAGCCGGCGATAAAATTGATGCTAAGCTCTACGATGAGGTCGACAGGAAAATAGACGATCTATTACAAGAGATACAAAAGTTTACGAATAGTCGGGACAATGTACACGACCTCAAGACCAGCATCATGAATGAATTTGATGCCATACTTCATCTCCCCATTATTGGCCATAAATTAAACTTAGATCAATCGCGTAAATATAAGCCGATCGTAAAATATATTAAAAACAGATTGAATGATGACGGTCTTACCTGGAATGTGTTAATAGGCTGGTGGATCACTCACTCGCTCGGGAAAGTGGCTACAGAGGAACATTATGAGCAGCAAAGCCGTAGTTGGATCGATGAATGGCTGTTCGGTAAGGTCATATCAGGTGCATTTCAGGAACAGGGAATGGCCAACTCAAATATCTGGTACACCATTGAATTAATTAAATTACTTACGTCGAATCAGGAGTGGTATATCAACACGGAAGAAGATCCCCAGATTCGACTATTCACGGTTTTGAATCGCCTGTTTAAGAACGATGAAATTCAGGCATTTCTTAGAGTTAATCGGTACAAGGATGTTCTTTGGTACAACAAGGAGTCGTTCGAAGAACTATGCTGGTGGCTCTTTATCACCTCGGTCATTAAAACGATGTCAATTAACCATCGTCCTGTTTCTGAGGTTGTGAACGACATCCTGGAACTCTTTAAAACGATTCAACTGTTCGATAAACAGAAAGAAGCCTCTGAATATCGCGTAGAAAAATTGTTGAATTTTAACTAGAACAGATGAGGAGCAGCCCCGAACGCTTAACGACAGGAAGCTGCTCCTCACATCTCGAAACCCACGAAACACTCATTTGTCGTTTATTTGCATTGGATCTGATAAGGAGTCCTCTCATTGTGAATTCGATGCGCCGCCATTACAATGCAATATTTTACGATATACAAGAAAAAATACACCATATTAGTAAAGCACTCGTTGATTTTGTTTTCCCTGAGTTTTGTATCGAATGTAAGCAACGGCTGAGCGGGAAAGATTCGTTGCTTTGTACGCCATGTTGGGAAAATCTGCCTTTGTTCCCGCAAGATCATTCGATTACGGCTGAAATCGCAGAAAAATCAGAACATAATCGATACCTTGCTCACGCATTTGCAATTTATGAATTCTCTGAAACAGTTCAAACGATGATTCATCTATTGAAATATGATCATCGACCTACTGTCGCGGTACATGTTTTACGTCATATGCCAACTATTTTGCGAACGATATTACAGTCTGTTGGTTTCGATCTAATCATCCCGGTTCCACTTCATAAGAAACGGGTCAAGTCGCGCGGATATAATCAGAGTGCTGTGATCGGTACGCACCTCTCGAAAATTCTACTCATACCACTGTGTGAAAGTTGTCTGCTTCGAACGAGAAACACGACATCGCAAACGACGTTAGATATCAACCAGCGGATTGAAAATGTCGCAGGTGCTTTTAAAGTCAGTCGCGCGCAATCAATTTTTAACAAGAAAATCTTGATCGTCGATGATGTAATCACCACTGGATCTACGATCAATGCATGTGCCAAAGAGCTGTTATCGTATGGCGCTAAAGAAGTCAGCGCGTTCAGCCTGGTTAAAGTGAAATAAGAGCGCGAAAATACGAGTTCACTAAATATGATTGCAATCGACTTTGTTTGCGCGGATGTCAGCGCTATCACCCTAAATTTATTTGCAAATATTGAATAAGTACTTGATATTATTATCGTATGTTTATATATTAAATCGTTGCTTCTTCGTTCGAATTTAAAATAGAATTATCGGTTGCGAGTCCTCGTTGATCGATCGCGCAAACTTGTGTGCATCGATTCAGTCGGAGCTATGCTTCGAACATGTCCGTTTTCACCTTTCCACGGCATCTTTCGATGATACTCTGTCGCTCGGTACTCATTATCCAATTGGTTGGCTATGAAATCGTTACTAAAATACTTTAAATCGAGTCTTGGATTTAAGATTGCTGTCCTGTTGATGTTGATGATTATTACATTAATGTCAATCGTCACTTACATCTTCACGATTCGGGAGTTAAATCTGCGGACCGATCAAGTTAAATTACGCATGGAGCAGCTCGCTAAAAATATTGCCACCATACGATCCGTCGAGACCGAAAATTGGGATATTTATCAGACGTACATCAATAATCAAGTCCATCTTTATGATGATATCGTTTACATTGCTATTTTCGATGAACAAGATGAGTTGAAAATTTATACATTAAATCAGAACTGGATCGACCTTGGAAATAGAAATACGATCAGCAAACTCGAGGAGGCCAATATTGTTATTCAACTGGAGCAACGACAGATAGCTTCAGACAGCCAGAAAGATTTGGAATCGAAATCGGTCAATATTATAATCGGTGAACGGAATTTGGGAACTGTCAAGGTCGGTTTCTCCCTCGTGCAGATCAATGATGAAATTCGATACAATTTGTTTCTCAATTTAGGACTCGGTATCGCATTTACTCTCATAGCGATCGTGTTGGCATATTACATAAGCCATCGTATCGTCACACCATTGAAGCGATTGACGATGGCTATGCTACGTATCTCGCAAGGGCATTTTGATGAACAGGTGAATATTCGATCGAATGATGAGGTAGGTGACTTAGCGCGGACCTTTAATTACATGACGCAAGGATTGAGTGAGAAGCAGCTAATTCAAAAATTTAATGCCGAACTGGGTTTTACGATCGATCTGCTGAAAATTGCGGACTTAATCACAAACAGAATCACCTCCGGATTGCGAGCTGAAAATGGCTATCTGTTTTTGCAGGATAACGCTAACCTGAATACGTTCCGCTTAATGAGCCGTTTTCCAAAGTTTGAATATGAGGAGATGCGTCTGATCAGGAATCCACAAATCTGTGAACTGTTTTTGGACCAGAGAAAACCTCTCGCTCTCGATATATTTAAAGGTTTCAACGAGTTCAATCGATGTCTTGCAAAATTAAATTTAGGGGAGAATTCTCTCGTCTGTCCGATCGTTACGAAAGAGAAGGTCGATGCTATTCTGGTCTTGGATGAGAAAAAGGATGGAAATCCTTATACAGATGATGAATTACAATTTCTAAATACGCTGATCGGCCAGGCATCATTTGCGATTGAGAGCGCCATGCTCTATCAGGAGCTAACAGAACAGGAGAGATTGAAGCATGAGCTGGAGATAGCGAAAAAAATTCAACAGAGCCTCTTACCACAGCAGAATCCTGCTTCTGTGGGACTCGAGATCGACGGAATCTGTCTGCCTGCGAATGAAGTAGGGGGGGATTACTATGATTTTTTTAAGATCAATGACCAGACGATCGGTATCGCCATCGCTGATGTAACCGGGAAAGGCACATCAGCTGCTTTTTATATGGCGGTAGTGAAAGGAATTATGATCTCTTTATCATCCGTGATTGAGTCACCCAGGGATTTAATGATCGAACTGAATAAACGATTATATGGAACCATGGATCGACGTGTTTTCATCACCATGATCTATGCGATGGTCAATGTAGAGACGAAACAGTTGAGATTTGCACGTGCTGGCCACAATGCACTGCTGTATAGAAATACAAAGCGCAACACCGTGGACGCGTTAACACCCGAAGGGATAGGTCTCGGTCTCGAAAACGGGACAATATTTGATGCGACCGTCGAGGAGGCCGAATTAAAATTAGCGTCAGGCGATATGCTGGTTTTCTATACCGATGGGGTGACAGAGGCGATGAACAAAGATCTCAAGGAATACAGCGAACAGAAGTTGATCTCAATCATCACTCAAAGTAATGATGCGAGCGCTGCCAAGCTCAGAAAATCGATTTTAAATGACATAAATCGTTTTGTAAACGATGCCCCTCAACATGATGATATCACTCTGGTTACAGTGCGAGTGCTTTAGCACATCGCGCAGGTGTAACATCTGAAATCGAACACTCGCTATCACCATTATTTTTACTTTGATCACAAAATATAAATCAACGTTATTCTTGAGAGGAGCTATTATGGACGTAGAAAATATTTTCTGGTATGGGCACGATTCATTTAGAATAGATGATAAAGATAAAACTATTTACATCGATCCATGGAAACTACCTGCTGATGCACCGAAAGCTGATTATATCTTCATCACTCATGACCATTATGATCATTTTTCATCCGATGATATCATACGATTATCAAAACACGTTACGCGAATTTTTTGTCCTCGTGATGTCTTTAAGAAGGTGGGAGAGAGCGCGACAGCTCTCGCTCCGGGTGAGAAGATCGTGGTCGATGAGTTGAAAGTTGAAGCAGTTCCTGCCTATAATATCGATAAAAAATTCCATCCAAAGGAAAATAATTGGCTTGGATTTATAATTACCCTGTCAGATAATACAAGAGTGTATCACGCGGGGGACACGGATTTTATACCGGAAATGAGCGGATTTCAGACCGATGTCGCATTATTACCCGTCAGTGGTACGTACGTTATGACAGCGTCAGAGGCCGTTGAAGCGGCTAATGTAATTAAGCCTGAAATAGCGATCCCCATGCATTATGGTGATATTGTCGGTGACGATAACGATGCTCTGAAATTTAAACAGGGGTTTTCAGGCGAAACCGTAATTAAATCGCCGTTAAAATAACAGGGTCGAAAAAAAATCGACCCTGTTTTGACTTTAACCCGTTCTTCTTTTAATGGGGGAGACCGCCTAATGATGATGTTTCTCTTTTCTTCGTTTTTCGATGATTTCCTCAGCGATGGCGTACGGCACGGCTTCATAGTGGTCGAAGTGCATGTTCGCAGCAGCTCTGCCTGAACTTAAATTTCTCAATTCATTGGTATATCCGAAGATTTCTCCAAGTGGCACCTCGGCTTTTACAATTCGAGTTCCGTTCTTGATATCGATACTTAATATCCTGCCACGCTTCGAACCAACGCTGGTCGATACCGGCCCCAAACACTCCTCCGGTGTGGTGATCTCTAACGACATAATGGGTTCCAATAGTATGGGACTCGCTTTAGAGAAACCAGATTTGAAACACATAGAGCCGGCTAATTTAAACGCCATCTCCGATGAATCAACCGGATGGAACGATCCGTCGATTAATGTACAGCGGACATTGACCACCGGGAATCCAGCGTAAGGCCCTTTTTCCATCGCTTGCAGAATGCCTTTTTCGATGGATGGAATATATTCCCGCGGAATAACTCCGCCAACGATCTTATTAATAAATTCAAATCCTTTTCCAGGAGGAAGTGGCTCTATTTCAAGTACCACATGAGCAAATTGTCCTCGGCCACCGGATTGTTTGGCATATTTCAGGTTCTCGGTAACACAGGTCATAATCGTTTCCCGATAAGCGACCTGTGGTTTCCCTGTGGCCGGGAAGACGTTGTGCTCCCTGCGTAATCGATCTAAAATGATTTCGAGGTGAAGTTCTCCCATGCCTGAAATGATGATCTCCTTTGTCTCTTCATCTGTTTTGACAATAAACGTCGGATCTTCGGACGAAAGTTTCGCCAGACTCATCGTCAGTTTATCTTGCTCCTGACGGTTGGGTACGGAGATGGAAACAGAAACAACGGGAGTAGGGAACTCGATCGACTCCAGTACAATGGGGTGATTTTCATTGCACAGTGTGTCCCCGGTCGATGTATCATTCAGACCAACGATAACGGCGATTTCTCCTGTATACAGTGCTTCGCGATCGATCATCTTATCGGCATGAACTTGCAAGATGCGCCCCGCGCGCTGTTTCTTGTTTTGTGTCGAGTTGTATATATGACTTCCTGCTTTTATCGATCCGGAGTATACGCGCACGAACGTCAATTTACCCATGTGCTTATCGGTCATTATCTTGAAGGCAATCGCTGCAAATGGTTCCTCATCTGATGGCTTCCGCTTCACGGTCGTCTCGTCGTCTGGTGTTCGTATCCCAATCACCGGGGGCCTATCTTCCGGGGAAGGAAGGTAATTAACCACTGCGTTGAGCAATGGTTTGATTCCCTTGTTTTTATAGGCAGAACCGCATAATACAGGGATAATATCGCATTGTATCGTTGCATCACGCAACGCTTTGTTAATTTCAGCCTCTGATGGTGATTCATCGGCGATAAATTTTTCCAGTAATTTGTCGTCCTGTTCCGAGACACGTTCGATTAAGAATCGCTTGTATTGCGACGCCTGTTCGACTAATTCGGGCGGAATGTCTTCTTCACGATGCGGTTTCCCCAATTTCACATCACTAAAATAATGAGCTCGCATGGTGATAAGGTCGACGATTCCACAGAATTCGTCTTCTTTTCCGATAGGCAGCATAATGGGTACTGCATTGGCACCCAACATCTCCTGGATATCCGTGACGACGGAATAGAAATCTGCTCCGAAACGATCCATCTTATTGATGAATGCGATTTTCGGTACATTGTATTTCTCCGATTGTCGCCATACGGTCTCTGATTGGGGTTGTACTCCACCAACAGCACAAAACAGAGCAATCGTGCCGTCAAGCACACGAAGACTACGCTCGACTTCAGCGGTAAAATCGACATGACCGGGTGTGTCGATGATGTTGATTTCGTGTTTAAGCCAATTAATCGTGGTAGCAGCCGAGGTGATAGTGATGCCTCGCTCTTTTTCCTGCGGCATCCAGTCCATCGTGGAAGCTCCCTCATGCACCTCGCCGATACGATGTATTTTCCCGGCGTAATATAAGAGGCGTTCAGTCGTCGTCGTCTTCCCGGCATCGATGTGAGCCATGATACCCACGTTACGAACGTACCTCAATGGTAATATAGACATAAATTGAAAATCTCCTGTATTCTAGAATTTATCTTGTTTCCAAATCTTAGAAATTTAGAATATAAAATCTTTCAATTTAGTGATAATTTTTATTAAAGTCAATAAAAAAGAAAATTATGTTGAGTCAGAGAAATATTTTCACCACAGAGGACACCGAGATCACAGAGCCCCACCCATCCCTGCCAAAGAAATATGCTGTCATTGCGAGGATCCTACCCGTGAAACGGGTAGGAGACGAAGCAATCCCCTCAATCTATGTTACAAGTTTCACTAAATTCTAATGTCCATTGCAGCAGTGTATGGGATTGCTTCGTCGCCCGCTCTGCGGGCGCCTGGCAATGACATTATATTCCTTTAATAGGGTAGTGTGGGGCTTCGTGCTCTTCGTTTTCTTCGTGTGCTTTGTGGCCTGATTTTTTAAAACAAAAATCCCCTGATCCAAAGGCCGATCAGGGGATTTGAAAACTGTCGTTAAATCTAAAACCAACTAAAATTCAATGCCCAGCGTAAATCGCTGGACGTTATCCAGAATTCCGAAATCCGCATAGGCGTAATCTATTTTGAAATTAATAGCACCGCTAAGATTATAGGCCAAACCGCCACCGACGGTCAGTCCCTCCTCGCTGTCCTTCATAAACAAATTTTTGTAACCAGCACGTATGAATAACATATTCTTGATGGAGTACTCTGTACCCAAATTTACATACTCGGTATTATCATTCGGATGCATGGCATCGATCGCCAGCGTCCACCTGTAATTATAGTTTTCGATGACGTTCATGGCCATACCGAAGCGAAATATGAGCGGCAGTGACCATGATTCTGTTTTCAAATTTCCTACTATCTTACTGTTGTTGCCCTCTTTGCTCGGAGCGATATCGATCGGTACCTGTGTGTCGCTGCCGAGTAACTGCATTTCATTACCGAAATTGCTGATACTCATCCCGATGGTCATGTTGTTAAATTGAGTCGTAAAAATAGTACCGATATCAATGGCAATGCTGGAAGCGCTCATGTGCCATATTTTTTGATTGATGTATTTCGCAGTAAAACCGATGGAAAAACGGTCCGTCAGGTTTTTCGCGTAAGATGCACCGAAAGCGATATCCGCTGCATTAAATTTTTCTCCGGTACCTTCTGGATAAGCTACCGTTCTCACCATCATCTCTCCCATAGTGAGCGATGTGAAGCTCAAACCCACAGCACCTAAATGGCCCAGATTAATCGCCGCCGCTGCGAAATCGAAGTTAACATCAGCCAACCAGTCGGTATGCGTAAACATCGCTTCGTGATTGCCCATGCGCGCCAGTCCTGCCGGATTCCAATACAGGGCGCTGACGTCATTTGCGAGGGCAACATAGGCCCCACCCATACCGATGGCGCGTGCTCCTACTTCGATCGATAAAAATGGCGCTGCCGTTGTTCCGACTTTGGATACATCACTGATGAAATCTTGCCCCATGGCAACGTTTGAGACCATGATCAGTGTGACCAGTATTAAATTTATCTTCTTCATTACTCTGACCTCCTCGTTATTTAATCACCGCAAATTTTCCAACATGACTCTTTCCATCCGGTGTTTCCACATGGAAAAGATAAATTCCATAAGCGATTTCCATTCCATCCTTGGACAACATATCCCACGATTCAGCACCGTCTGTAATTGCACTATCGTGTTCAATCGTATCGATTAGATATCCTCTCATTGTAAAAATTTTAATTGTACATTGAGGAGGCAGATGGATGAAATCGATTTTTCTGGTTCCTCTACCGGAAGAATAAAAATGCTCGGGTTCCCATGAAGCGGTGACAATATATGGATTTGGAACAACAGCTATTCGATCTAATGTCTTATCATCATGAGCGACTTTGTAATCAACGTACGGTGCTTTCGCCGTAAATTGATATTTATCCTTCGCACCAAATGGCTTCCGCACGGCGAGATGGAAGATATCTCCCGGCTTCGGCGCAATCTTTTCGACATAGGTCGTATCCAGATTAATCTTGATCGTATCGCCCTCTTTATCCATGACCGGAAATCCGTATTGGTCGAGGGAATCCCTCATCGCGATGATATCCTTGGGGGCCCAAAACTTTGCCTGCCAGGTACCTCTCGCCCTTTTATTCACGTATTCCACCGGCGTGATCACATCCTGATCGGTGATGGTGGAGTCATCGTTCGTATTAAAGAATACGAAATCGACTGTGTCTCCTGTCGTAATGTTGAATACCATGAAATTTGTTAATTTATTATTCGATGATTTAGCGACGATTGAATCGTAAAATACGATATGAAAATCATAGGGGACTTTTACTCCCTGATTCGCATATTTAGCAATGATAAACTCGTAATTCGATATAACTCGATTACGTTCGGGAATCGGGTCGTTCGTACCAATAAACCCATATTGCGCTAAATAGTGTTGTAACTCATCCTCTTTCAGCCAATGACTCCCTTCATTATCCGCCGCTAACTTATCTGAATTCAACAGTACTCTTAAACCGTCGAAATAGTCGTTTTGATCTTCTCCCCTGATGTAGGGGCTATTCTGAATTGGATAGTACTGATAGCTGATTTCAGCGTAATATGTCTCTTTATTGCTGATAGGCATACTCCCACCTTTGAGCGCAACGAATGTTCCCTCTTCCCATCCGATCTCGTAATCGATTCCTCTTTCATATTCGGTACCGTCGTCCACTAACCTGACGGTGACTGATGAAGGGACTAAATTCTGGCGCTGCAATAAGGTGGAATTGGTATCAATGCGTACCGTCTCGGTGTAATAACGCGTGTCTTTAACAGAGAACGTTGTATCAACAGTCTGTGTTTCCTCATTTAGAGCAGAGCTGTCATCGAACGTAATCTCATAGGTAGTACCATCAACGATCTTTGATGGATCAATCGGCAAAACACTGATTAAACCAGTTCCTGAACCATCGATGCGTTCCACCCAGCCGTTATTCGTATTGAGTTTCGGTGGTTCTACATATCCGGCTGCCGGAGCGTTCGGAATAACCTGAACTGTGTTGACATCGAGGAAGGTAACCTGGCCACTGGCGTCGAATTGGATCTTCTTGGTGCAAATCGCAGGTGCCTTCGATTGTAAACTGTCCATCTCCGATATATCGCGTGCGTAAAAATCGACGTCGTAACCCTTATCGTATGAACAAACCGCGTAATAATAGGTCTGCCCATTTTCAACAGGCCCCATCCATGTTTGTCCTGAATCGACGAATGTATATTCTAGACCGGAGTCCGTACCCATGTTGAACTGAATACCGTCGCGACCGATAGGGTGGGGGCCATATAAACTATCGACCATATCGAATTGCGCGATCGGCTTATTGAAAGACGGATTACCATAAGTATCCGTACCGATGTAGGATTCAAGGAAACTGGGATCGGTAGCACGATAGATCAGATAACCTTCGAAGTCCCTGCCGTAAATCGGATCACGCGAACGTTCGGCTGTCTTATCCCAGTATAATAATACTCTCTGATTACCCGGCACCGCCGAAACTCGTGGCTTCAGGGGTACAGCAGCAAAATTATAGTCGTGGTCATATATCTGCTGCATCGTCAATGCGTTTCGAACCAGGTCATCCCTGTCGACGCCCATGACGATACTGATGGCGAACTTCCTCCTCGAATCACCAGGCTCCATCGCATCTTCAGGGCGAGCTGGGAGTTCAAAATAGCCGGAACCATAATGCATGATGATATCGACAAGACTGACAGCTTTTGCAAAAGTTCCCGGTACATGATACAACCACAGACCGTTATCATCCTGCATTCCGCCGCCACCCGAGGTACTCCAGGCGCCACTGAAAAAACTCGTGAGGCCGATTTGGTCCGATTCATCGTTGTCAGTATATTCAAAATTCGGTTCGCCTCGATCAGGCACGCCGTTACCCTCTGTTCCGTCGTGGTCAGGACCGACATAGTCCGGATGATCCGGACCTTTACCGTCTGATCCGATGTCATCGATCTTGGGATCCCAGTCGTTATCATTATCAATCCCATCCTCCTGGCTCTCATCCCATGGATTGCCATCTATTCCGATTAAACCATCACCATCGTCATCACGACCGTTTCGCGGATCACCAGGTGATTCTAAAAATTTCCAACCGAAAAACGCAGGTACGAAACCACCGTCTGATCCACTATATAGATCGCTGTCCCATTGATAAACGATATCCTGCTCCTTATTAAATTCGGAGAGATCATCCTTGTTATCGCTCTGCTCACCGACGTCTGCATCACCGTACATACCGAATAATGTCTTCTGGTAGTCTGTCCTACCCGTATTGTTGACCCAATAGGTGAATATAATAATGTCTTCCGCAGCTGGATCTGCCCATTGATAACCGCGTACCTCAACTTCGAGGGCGAGTCCTCGTTTCGAAGAATCAGTCGGGTCAGGATAAAATTCAAATTCATCATTCGCATCATCATTCATGCGGAAATATGATTCCTGATCGGCTCGATTATAAGCACCATATTGACCGTTCCAGAACGGTACTCCGGTTAGATTATTTACCCAATCGGGACGATCTGGCCAAATCTGCGGCCAGCTATCAGGTTTCCCGTCATCATCCTCAGATCCCATATGAGCGGGTACTCTATCGGGTCCATCGTTATCTTCTGAACCAACGGCGTTATACATGGCGATATAATCCTGATTTCCGTCTGAGTACCCGGGAATCGGTTCGAAGCAGTACTGATATTCATCACCAGGCGCCATATCCGCACCATAGGCCACATCACCCACACCGTCACTGATAATTCGTCGTTTATGACCATATCGATCGAAGACCTCAGCACCGATGAACGGCGTAAATTCCGCGAAGTAACTGTGTCCTGAGCCCTTGGGGAAAATACCGGTTTCAAGTCTCTCTGAATCTTCAAACCAGTTCCCAATACATCCGTAATTGAAGAACACGGTCAATATGTTATTCCCGTCATGAATACCTCGTTTGCGATGTTCATGTCCCATCGATTTCCTGAGCGAAGAATTGCCGGAAACTTTACCGTCTGCGGCAAGAGCACTGAGTGAAGTAAGAAACATGAGCAATATAACTATATGTAAAACTCGTATGACTTTCAACATTCAAACCTCCATGTAAATTAATATGATATGGCGACACCCGCTCTGATGCTACGCGGTGCTGAATAATAGTAAGGAAGTGTAAAATATTCATTGAGCGTATTCGGCCCCGGAGTCTCAGGAATGGTCAATTGCGACAATGTATAATTGGCACGACCCGTATCTGAAAATACATAATCTTCGTTCAAACGATCGAATAAATTGTAGATGTTAAAGAATAACGAAAATTGAAGGTTATTGTAGAAGATTTCCTTGTGCATTTTAAGATCAACATTCAGATTACTGGGTTTGCGATTGCTGTTTTCAAACGTCGTCTGCAAATTTTGAAATCCCTGCAGCCCTGAACTGGTCGGTGTATAGGGTAGACCGCTGCCGTACTGCGCGATCATGCTGATGCCCCAGTCACGTGGTTTGGAAACGTTGACCGAGAGGTTCAATGTGTGTGTTTGATCCCAATCCAGCGGAACTAACTGCTTCTCCGGTTCCTTCCCGGATCTCTGATCCAGATAAGCCGTGTTCGGGTCAGAGGCATTTCCTTCAGCAACGGAATACGTATAGTCCAGCGCACCCGAAATATAGTTTGAGTATCGCTTTTTCAATGCGAGTGTGATTCCACGGACATTTCCGTAATCCCTGTTTACATAAACTGCATACATGTCCTGACTGTACGTGCTTACGATCTTCGTTCCCAGCAGATTTCTGATATCTTTATAGAAACCGGTGATATCAATGGCAATATCGTTTGTGATCTGTTGCTGTAACCCCATTTCATAACTGACGGTTCGCTGAGGCTTTAAATCGGCATTGCCCATCAGCGTGCTCGCCATCCCGCTGCCGAGATTAACTTCAAATTCCGGGTTGGTGTATAAATACATGTAATCCGGTATTTGGAGGAAATGACCATAGGAGATGTGAATTACCCCCTTGTCGGTGATAGGGTAGGCGATACCGATTCGCGGACTGATCTGATATTTCGGTTCTGTATCCGAAAACCAATTCATACTTCCCGTCGCGATCGGCAGTCCATTGGTCGTATCGACTAACGTAACATCGTGCAATGTGATCGCCTCTTCCTTTTTTGCGCTGTCCAAGACGAGTAATCGTATTTCATCATGTTTCGATCCCATGGGATCACCGTTGTTCGGATTGATAATCGTCTCTTCGCCGGTAACCGGATCGATCCTGACAGGAACTTTCACAGTGTAGGTCTTGTTCGGTGTGACAGCGTTCAGAATATTATATTTATTCGGACTCCATAAATTAGGATCTCTGTCGTCAGTTAACAGTCTGCCGTTCGGATCGAAATACTCGAACCGAATTCCCAGGTTGACAATCATGTCCTTTAACTCAATTTTATCCTGAACATAGGCAGAAAAATCGCGCGGATAATTGGTGTAATTATCATGGGATAACATCGTTTCATCCGGAATATATGGAACGTAGTTGTTCGATTGGTCCACGATCACGGAGAAATTATCATAGTGAAGTTTATTCCAACGGACTTCCACACCGCCCTTGATCTGATGGACGTTATTCACCTGGCTCGTTAATTCGAACTTATACACATTGGTCTGCGTAAATCGATTATAATGTCCCAGACTGACTCCGCCCATGTAGAATTGATATGTCGATGCCGTATTAAAGCGCTTGTCCGATACATAGCGCGGATCCAGGGGATTTTCGTAAACGTACGATTTTCCTTCATTGTAAATGTTTGAATATTTTAAATTATAAAATGTTCGTGGACTCAACGTGTGCGTCCATATCACGATCGAATTATATGATTTGCCGTAACTCGTAGCTCGCCCATCGGGATTCAGTTTGTATTTATGGCTGTAAGAGGTCGATTGAGCATCATCGAAGATAAAATTATACGTCAGTTTCATTGAAGGCGTAAAACTATACGCCAGTTTCATCTGGCCTGACCATTTATCGTTGGCACTCATCGGTATCAATTCACCATCACCGCTCTCCGAGATGACCCAATCCGACGGTTCTGTCCCTGAATAAGCATTCGAATCCTGCGGCATGTATCGGCGGATACCGTAGAGGTAACTATCGCTGTCGTAGCGTCGGCCAGAGGCGAAAAACGTCAGCTTGTCACTGGTGAACGGCACAGGACCGCTCAGGCTTGCCTGATAATCCTGAATGGTGAACGGATTGATCTGATCGATATTGAAGAATATCTGGTCGTTGGAGCTGAAATAATCTCCGATGTAGCTCCTGATTTCACCATGATAATCACTGGCGCCTTCTTTGGTCACGATATTGACAATACCGGACATCGCCTGCCCGTATTCGGCGTTAAAGGTTCCACTGACCAATTCCAACTCCTGAATCGCCGCGTTTTCAACCGACACCGACATGCTTGATGAGTAGGGGTCGGTGACCGAGATACCATCAACCAGGTAAGTGACTTCATTCGATCGTCCTCCTCGAATGTGCATTTCACCACCGCTGCCCTGGACGACACCGGCCTGCAATTGCAATACCTGTTGAAAATTTTCCACCGGCATCTGCTGCATCTCCTCTGTCCCGATGATGGCACGACTCGATGTGATGTCCTTCTGTATCAACGGTCGCTCGGCGACAATCGTCACTTCATTGCCCATGTCGAGGACGGTGGAGTTGAGACTCACATTGACCGTTGTCGTCAGATCGATGTTTACCCTGACGTCAGTGACACGCGTCGTCGTATACCCCATCATCATGGCTTTCAGCGTGTAAGTTCCCGGTGGTATGTTGATGATGATAAAATTACCTTTCATATCCGTCGCCGCACCCATTGTCGTCCCGTCAATGATGATGTTGGCACCCGGCAGCGGATCATTGGTCTCCCCATCTCTTACTATTCCGGTAATCTTGCCTGTCGTACCGGCGTATGTTATACCCGTTAGTAGGATAATAAATGATATGACTAAATAAATCAATTTTTGCATGGCATTTCTCCTGCATTTCACCTGTATGATTTAAAAAAATAATCCAATTCTACCTTTAACCATGAATCCGCTAAAATCCAATTCGTTAATTTTTATCTCATCGAATCGATCTGGTTCGATTTGGTGAATCTTATTCTCGTAACATTTATACGAATATTGCGAGCTGGCTGGTAGCTGCTGTTGCTGTTTTTGCGTAAAAAACAACCAATCGCGTTCATCGTATGAAGCCTTGGCGAAATGATAACCGCCTTCCAGACTAATAAAGAGTTTTCCTAAATTGAAATTGATCCCGCTTAAAACATGAAATCCGAGCGGATTGGAATTGGCTTGCATATTGGATAGTAGATTAAGTGATACCACGGTGTCGATGGCGGATGAACGGTAAAGGTATTCATCATCCATCTTCATATCAATCTCGTTTTTAATTGAAGAAAAATAGTAACCGACACCGCCTCCGATATACAAATCGTACCGATCTGTTCCCGGAAATAGGGGAGGTTTGTAGGTCAATGTCAGCAGAGTCGGATTTATTCGAATTTCATGCAGATAGAGTAGATCTTCGATGTGATGAACGGTACATAACGGTTTCGGATAGTCCTCGATATAGTCGCCACTGAACCGCGTATTCTCCTCTGCCTTAAAATGACCGATCGATAAGGAAAGGCTCACATTCTCATTAAAATGGTATCGTACACCAAAGTCGATATACGGCTGGCCGCCAATCGTGTTCGCACCCGACG
Source organism: Candidatus Zhuqueibacterota bacterium (assembly GCA_016926625.1). Lineage (GTDB taxonomy): Bacteria > Zhuqueibacterota > Zhuqueibacteria > Thermofontimicrobiales > Thiofontviventaceae > Thiofontadaptatus. Next base: position 21,802 of record JAFGOE010000079.1, on the reverse strand, counting down.
ATGCTGATTCGTAATAGGTGGTAGTCAATTTATCATACAATGCTTCGATACCATCGTTCCATTGCTTGAGGGTCGGATTAAAATAGCCAAATCCTGTAAAAAACTCAACGTGGGCTCCATGAGCTGCTGTACGCATTTGAGTGCTCTGGTAATTAAGTATCGCTCGTGATCCTCCTGGCCCGGCATGGATTGTTGAGGAGATCAAAAGAGTGATAAAGACTGTAAACAATAATAATTTTCTAATCATGCTATCTCCCTCTTAACGGATATTTTCAATTGTTTCAGACGGATCAAAAACCCATCCCATTAAAATTCGATTCCTAAAGAAAAACGCTGTGTATTTTCCAACCTGCCGAAATCGGCATAGGCATAATCAAGCTTGATCTTAAGATTTGGATTAAAGGAGTAACTGAAGCCCACACCGGCGTTGGTAGGATAGGCTTCGCCACTTCCGGAACCACCGAGGAAACTCCCTCGCTCATCATCGGGCAAAAATAACGATTGCCACCCCAAACGGATAAACGCCCAATCCTGAAATCCATATTCAAGCCCGAAGTTGACGCTCTCAGAATTATCATTCGGATGAAGGGCATCTAACGCGATCGTTAAACAATTATGGGGATCCTTATACGCGTCCATGGCAGCACCCACCCGAAACGTGATGGGCAGTGACCAGGAGTCCATCGATAAATAGGCAGGGATCTGATCGTTACTGCCGATCGCATTGGGATTGACATCGATGTAATCTCTGGCATCCCGGCCGGACATCTTCATGTTGGGTCCGAAGTTCGTTATACTCATTCCTATCCTCATCCCATTGAATTGAGTCGTGAACATCGTACCCACATCGACTGCGAATCCGCTGGCTGACATGTGCCAGATTTTCTGGCGAATGTATTTTGCATTAAAGCCGATGGAAAACCTGTCCGTCAGATTTCGCGACCAGCACAGGCTTGCTGCGATGTCCCCGGCATCGAAAAATTCTCCTGTTCCCTCTGGCTCAAGTTCGGTCCTCACTTCCATTTCATCCATGCTGACCGATGTGATGCTGAATCCGATGGCACCCATATTCCCCATGTTGATGGAGGCAGCCAGAAAATCATAGCTGACATCTGCCAGCCATTCGGTGTGCAGGAGTACGACTTCATTATTGTCCAGACGTGCGACACCGGCAGGATTCCAATATACGGCTGATACATCGTTCGCAACGGCGACAAATGCCGATCCCATTCCAATGGCCCTGGCGCCGGCTCCGATCTTTAAAAACTGCGCCGCCGTGGTACCGACCTTCGATATGGCAAACGAATGGGTGGTTGTGAATAATATTAATGTTATGGTAATTAAAACGCGTTTCATTATGTTGGGCTCCTATGTTAATATGCGTCAATCGGGGCGAATAATCATTCGCCCCTTTTTTTCGGACGGATATTGATTCGTCGAATTGGGGCGAATAATCATTCGCCCATTTTTTCGACCGGATGTTCATTCGTCCAATCGGGGCGAATATTGATTCGTCCGTTTTATTTTATAATCGCGAATTTTCCGATGTGTTCGCCGACGCCTGGGGCATCCACATGGTATAAATATATGCCGTATGCGATGTCCATGGAATTTTTGGACAATAAATTCCATGATTCTGAACCATCCTCATACGGGCTGTTGTGATGCAATGTCTGAACCAGTTCCCCGTTTAGCGTGTAGATACGTATCGTACACTCACTGGGTAGATGAATGAAGTAAATCAATCTGTCCCCGCGGCCGGATATCAGATTGGGCTTCAATTCGAATTCAGATGCCGCAACATAGGGATTCGGGACGACTGCAATATTATTCAGCTCATCCTTAGCCCTGGTTGTTTGAATTTTTGCCCTCTCGGTAGAGAAGGTAAATTGATCCCTCGAACTAAACGGCTTGGATGTATGCATCAAAAACACATCGCCGGGTGCCGGTTTGATTTTTTCTACGAATATGGTATCGACAGGGATTTTTATCACATCGCCCTCTTTGTTCTTTACCGTATATCCATCAGCATTCACAGAATCGACGGTGACAATGCTATCACGGGGTGCGAAAAAGGTAACCTGCCATGTACCCCGAACACGATTGTTAAACCAGGTGATCGGTGAAATAACGTCGCCGTTCGAGATCGTCGAATCTTTGTCGGTATCCTGGAATATAAATTCTGCATCGATGCTGTCAGTGACGTTGTAAACGATAAATTTACTGGGTTTATTGCCATCAAATGAGTATGAAGCAACCGTATCAGTCAGAATGATTGCGAAATCTTTCGGCACGGCGATTCCCTGATTTGAGTATCGCTTGACGTTACCAATGTAATTTGACCTACCCTGAATGAATCCACTCTCAGATTGAATGATCTCTAGCGGTTCATCTATTACCCGTACCTTCAGCCCATCGATGTACGGGTTATTATCGCTACCATCTAAGAATTCCGATTTGGGAATTGCATAATATTGATATTTTATATAATAGTGTTGATCTGTAGGCAGTGCATTCTCATCGTGGATATATATTCTGCCGCCTTCAGCATCAAGCGTGTACAACGTCGTATCGCGCAGGAATTGGTAACTGCTGTCTGCATTAAATAACTGAAATTTTTCGTTATCCAGAATGTTGCTGTGTGACAGATTGATTGACACGATCTCAACCGAATCGATGGGGACAGCCGGATATTGCATCGTATCCCATGCAGTGTATTGAAATCTCCTGGTGACAGGACGAAGTTCGGCGACTAATTCATTATCATCCCACATAGAAAATGTAGTTTTTTCAGCACTGCTGTCATCGAATGCGATGTGATAGGTGTGCCCATCTTTCATCCTGTCCGGATCGATAAAGTCGATGCTCACTTCCCCGGTGGCGGGACCGATATGAATAATCCCCTCGTTGCTCAGCACAGGCGGCTGATAACCTGCTGCCGGTGATTGCGGAATCACGATGGCCGTATTTACGGTAGGATAATAGATCCCTGAATGAGTTGGATATTCATCGAATTGCCAACTGCATTCGGTCGGCGGAATCTCGGTGGAATCGCCGTGATCAAAAGACACTACCGCATAATAATAAACCTGGCCGTTCATCACGGTCGTATCAGTCCATGAGTGCTGCAACTCCGTCTCATCATCTTCACCCATGAAGAAATGTATGCCGTTTTCGGTCTCAAGAGGATGGGGACCATACCACCCGTCGTGGGGGAGGTTGAACTGTGCGATCGGTTTATAAAGAGTGGGATTGCCCTGTGCATCGGTGATGGTAAACGCATCGCTGAGCCCATGATCGGTCCCGCGGTAGATATTATACCCTGCAAAATCATAACCATGAATAGGATCGCGGGAGGATTCTGCAAAATCATCCCAATATAAGGTCACCTTTCCATCACCCGCCACTGCAGACACCTGGGGTTTCTCCGGCGCTTTGGTAAAGCGATACCCTTCGTTATATATTCGTTGCACAGTCTTGGCACTACGGAACAGGTCGTTCAGGTCATACCCAAAGAAAACGGTAATTGAAAAACGTCTTTGATCCAGCGAGGCCATTTTTATTGGACCCGACGCATAAAGGAAGACATTATCACTCGTCTGGGCAAATTGTGTCGCGAAAGTTCCGGCTACTATCAATTTCCACACAGAGGCATCGATACCGGGGTCGAACGAATTGGCGGCAATCACATCAAATGACGTTAATCCGATCTGGTCCGCTTCATCCAGATCTGTTTCATCGAAGTTGGGTTCTCCATGCGTCGGAGCTCCGTCCCCTTCACCTTCATCCCATTCTTCATTGCCATCCTGCAGTCCATTTCTGTTCAGATCGCCATTTACACCGTCCGCACCAACATCATCAGTTAAAGGATCCCAGTCATTATCATTATCAATATCGTCCTGCATGGATTCATCGATGAGATTATCTTCATCATTGTCTTTCTTGTCATACGGATTACCAGGACTCTCGAGGTATTTGTAACCCAGATAACCGGGAAACCATGCATTGGGTTTCCCCCTGAAATCATGATCCCATGCATAGACCATATCGTAAAATGTGTCCCAGGATCCATCGTCATCATTGTAATCATCGGCACCTCCGACATGCGGGTCGCCGAACATGCCGAGGTAAACTTTGTTCAGGGTATCTGCACCTACGTTTTTCACGTTATAGATAAAGAAAATACAGTCCTGGGCCAATGTCTGATGCCACTGATATCCGCGGGATTCTATTTCAACCCCCATGCCGCGGCGTTCGGGATCAGCTGGATCGGGGAAAAACGCATATTGAATATTAGCCGCGTCGTCCATCACATAATAACTCTCCTGATCCGCCGTCATGGCGTCGATTCCATACTCTGCAATCCAATGGCCATCCCAGTTGGATGGTCGATTCGGCCATTTTTTCGGCCAGGAAGCGGTGTCGTGACTCATGGCGATGGTGCTTTGATCGAATCGTGCATATCCCTCCAACGGCTCGAATCCCCACGGTAAGCCATCGGGACCACGTTTGCCGATATCAAGTCCCTCCGAAATGATGTGCTCGACAAATCCCGTTGTATCAAGAACTTCAGCACCGATGATAACGCCAAATTCGAAACCGTAATCGTAACCACTACCCTTGGGCCAGACGAGTGAAGCCGCATTATAAGGTTGTCCGATCGTTCCGTAGTTGTAGAACACCGTAGAAACCTGATTACCGTTGTGCACGCCTTCGAAACGCCAATCATGATTTCCGATGAGTTCCTTTCGTAAACTTTGCTCCCTCTCACGCCATCGTTGCCATTCCAGCGCGCTACTCTCCTTGGTCGGTCGCGGATTATTCGCGACCTGCGCCAATGTCTGGTTAAAGAACGATAACATGAATAAAAACAATATAAAATAACTTATTCTAAACTTTATTTTCATGAGAAATCTTCTCCCTTGAATATGATGTCGATTCAGATGAAATTGGATTCAATCAGCCTATCTATGTTGAACCAGATCTTTTTCTTCCGCATTTATTGCGTCACTCTCTCACTCACAGCTTCGAATATCAGAAACCGAACGTCATGCCTAATCTGACAGAGCGAGGACTCGAGTAATAATGAGGCCTAGTCAAATAGTCATCGAGATAATGACGCCCAAATTGATCTCCGAAATCGATATTCGGATACAGCGCGTATGTCGCTCGTCCTGTGTCACTGTACACGTATAATTCATTGAGTCGATCTAACAGATTGTAAACTTTGACGAAAACACTGAGATACGTGCTGCTATTAAAATAGTAGTCCTTGTGAACATGCAGATCGAAATTCATCTGTGATGGCTTCCGCTCACTATTTTCAGCATCGACTCTGATAGCATCTCTCGTGGGTGTGTACGGTAAGCCGGAGCTTAATTTCCCCAATAAACTGACGCCCCAATTGCGCGGTACACTTACGGTAACGTTGAAGTTTAATGTATGGGTTTGATCCCAATCCAATGGTACCACACGTTTTTCGCTTTCACGAGGGGGTACCGTCTGCAGATCGTAAAATTTTGACAGCGGGTCAGAGGAGTTGCCTTCGGCGACTGAATAGGTGTAATCGATCGAACCGGATAAATATCCCATTCGTCTTTTCTCTAAGGATAACGTAATCCCCTTGACATTTCCAAAATCGAGTGTCGCGTACCGGTTATAATAATCACCTCTGGTATATAACTCAAAGATTTCGGTTCCCAGCCAATCGATGATGTCTTTATAGAATGCAATGACCTCGATGCCAATATCCTGTGCAAGCTGTTGTTGTAATCCGATCTCATAGATCACAGTTTTTTGAGGATCTAAGTCAGCATTTCCGAGAACACTCTTGTTGCGCCCGCTGATAACCTCAAATTCAGGATTGGAATAGAGATATGAAAAAGGTGGGATTTGAAAAAAATGACCATAGGAAAAATGAATCGTTCCCTGGTCGGTAATCGGGTATGCAATACCCAGACGTGGACTTATATGATTCTTCGCGGTCGCGTTTTTTAGCTTAAGATCATCGAGCGAAGTCCTGTTTCCGGCTATCAGAAAACGATCGCGATTATCCGCCGCAACTTTCCACGCTGAATTAAAGTAATCATAGCGAAGGCCGATATTGACGATCATGTCGCTCAGTTCAATCTTATCCTGAACATAAGCGGAAAATTCCTTGGGGAATCGTAAATATTCATCGTTTCCGGTGCTCGTCTCGGGTGTGTAGATCGTCGGGACCCAGCCATTTGTTTCGTTGATGTCTACGTAGAAATAGTGGTAATATAACTCATGATACTTTCCCTCAGCTCCTAATTTTATCTGGTGTGCTTTATTGACTTGACTCGTCAAATCGAATCTGGCGACTGACGTCTTGGAGTTGCGGTACGTATGGTCTTTATCCTGACCTCCGGCATAAAATTCATCTCCTGGAGTCGATGTTAATAATATGTTGGGAAGATAGCGTGGGTCCTGCCAATCTTCATATACATATTGTTTGAAATCATATTCATAATGAGCTAATTTGAATTCGTAAAACGTGCTGGAGGAAATTTGATGGGTGAAATCTAACTTATTCGATATGCTCGTTTGATACTTGGTCGGTTGACCATCAGGATTATATCTGAAATAGTGTGTACCCGAATCGTAGCTTTTGTTTTTTATTCGATCGTAAAGTAAATTATAACGCAACGTGAGATTGGGGGAGATCCGATAGCTCAATTTGGCCTGACCCGAAAATTTTTCGTACGGGTTCATGGATTTCAGCTTATTGTCACCCGTGAAACCAAGATCACGTAATCCGTTGAAATTGTAATCATTAAAAGGCTCTGTCACTGAATAGTAACCGTTTCCATCAAGATCGACGAAAGGTTCGCCGAAATCGTAGAAACCGTTGTTATTTAAATCGGTGAACTCCTCTGCCTGATCGAATAGGCCGTTGCCATTCAGATCCTCGAAGTCTTCATAGAAATTGATACGCGCTTCCCGCGGATCCCATTGTCCATTGCCATCGGTATCAAGATACGGTTCACCCGCATCATATTTCCCGTTCTGATTGACATCTAAATATGGTTCCCTGTTGTATGGACTGAAGGCCAGAACTTCTGAAGTCGATGATGGCAGGAATACGGCATCGCCGGGATAATGTTCTCGCTGTCCGTATACATACCCTTTATCGTTATAATAACGACCCGATGCAAAAAAGCTCAGCTTGTTATTGGTTAAAGGGATCGGTCCGTGAAGACTTGCATCGAAGTTGAGTTGATTCAGCGGATCGACGTCATCGATGTTCATGAATATATCCGTATTGTCACTGATGTGATCGCCGAGATAGGAGGAGAAGGTACCGTGATAGTTGCTTCCACCTTCTTTGGTGACGATATTGACGACTCCGGACATCGCCTGTCCGTATTCGGCATTGAATGTGCCGCTTACGACCTGCAACTCCTGAATAGCAGTGTTTTCCACCTGAACCGCCAGTCCGCCCCAAAACGGGTTGGAAACGGAAATTCCGTCGATCATGTAGGAGATCTCACTCGATCGACCGCCGCGAATGTGCATGGCTCCGTCAGCGCCCTGCGTTACACCTGCTTTCGTTGATAAGACTCCCTGAAAGCTTTCCACCGGCATCTCCTTAATCTCCTCCGATGTAACGATCGCCCGGCCGGATGTGAGATCCTTTTGAACAATCGGCCTTTCTGCTACTACTTCCACCACATCACCCAGGTCGAGTACCGTCGACGACAGGCTGAAATTAACCTCAGTAGTCAAACCGACACGAATCAGAACCTGCTTCTGCACCATGGTTTGAAATCCCATCATAGTCGCACGAACATCGTAATATCCGGGCGGTACATTGATCACATAATAATCACCTTTCAGGTTGGAGGAAGCACCCATCATGGTACCCTCGATGATAATATTTGCTCCTGGTAGCGGATCTCCGGTCTGTGCATCTCGAACGACGCCGCTCAGTTTTCCGGTAGTGGCACTGTATGTTATGGATGTCCAGAGTAATGTTAGAAAACAAAAAGCCAGAAAGAATTTTTTGAAGTACAATTTAGCCTCCCTCATGATGGCGGGTTTAAAAAAACTACTTATATATACAGCTTATCGGTAGGTTAGATAAAATAAAAAACTATACAATGATTGTCAAGGAAAAAAATACTTTCTTTTTCTAAAATAGTATAATTCGATGTAATGATTTTTCTATTGACATTTTATATTTTTTTATTATATTATAATTTCATGCATTACTTTCCAATATATAATTGTATCACTTCAAATTACTTCTTATGTTGGTCCTATTATTGTCCATTAGCGTTGTCTATCCACGGAGGAGGTGGTTTATCCATTTACTCTCAACTTAATTAAATGTATTTATTAACTTTTATGGAGGTTACATATGAGTTTTAAAAGGCTATTAGTTTTGGCGATGGTTCTCTTATTCTCTTTGTCGCTCAATATCTGGGCAACAGAAGAGGGTGAGAACGAATTCGAACTCGAATGGATGTCTGAAAAGGTTGATTTCCCGGATGGAATCCCGTTTACTTTATGGGATTGTAAAACATTGCCGGACATGAACGACAACGGAAGAGCCGAATTGTTCATCGCTGCCGATGATGCTGTCGCCGGTGCCTGGTATTTTGTCGTTGAGGCAACGGCCAATGACGAATACGAAGTCGTCTGGTACTACCGCATCGAAGATTGTGTCTGGAGTTATGTTTTAAATTACACGACTCCGGAACAGGATCTTGATGGCGATGGATTACCCGAACTGATCGCTGGTGTCCAGCAGACTGCAGGGACAGGACTGCCTGGCGTATGGATCTGGGAAAAAGATACGACGATTACCGATGCCTATCCGTTCCCGATGGATGCGCCAACCTGCACGTATGATGTCAATTACAATGGTGGTTCCATCTCGTGTGTCTTCGCTGGCAATTTCGATGCCGACACGAATACTGAGTTGGTCATCGGTGAGACGAACGACGACATTATCTACGTCGTCGAAGAGACTTCGGGTGATTTAAGTTTTCCGGTGTTCGAAGTCGAATTTCAAGAGGATATCACGTATAGCCCCTGGGGATATTACGCTGGCGATAACGATGCAGACGGTTATCCGGATTTCGGTGTCGGTACATCCGATTATAACAGCATCCGTTTCTTCGAGAATAATGGAAACGAAGATGAATATGTCGTCTATCCGGAAATTCAGCTCGCGACAGATGTCGATGGATATTGCCTGCGCGGTATGGGAACCCGGGATATCAATCAGGATGGATTGTACGAAGTCATCTATGTCCGTTACACGGCTCCGGGAAAAGTCTTTATCGTGACGAATCCTGGTGAAATTTCGTTAATCGATTCAACGCATGTCCATGAAATATGGGTCAATCCAGGCGGATACAACGCAAGAGGCGTAGCCTATGGCGACATGGATCATGGATTCGGCACCGACGGTCCGGATATTTATCTTGTCTCTTATGGTGAAGAAGTGGTCGACCTTGAATATACCGGTCCTACGGGTGAAACATCAGATCCGTTAGCCCCTGGCGATCCGGCAAATTGGGATGTGTTCTCTATTTTCACTGATACCGAACAAACGATGCAGAAGGTGTGTGTAGGCGATTACGATCGCGATGGTGAAGGCGAAGTAGCCTGCATTTACAGTGGCGGTGCAGACCAAAATTACCTCAAGATTATTGAACATAAACAGCTGCCTGATGCCGGTTTCGAGGTGATGTGGCACGATGATCCTGATCCCACACTAGAAATTGATCCGGTCTATTCAAATCCCAGAGGTATTTTCGCTGGCTCTGACATCGATCAGGACGGTAAAAAAGAATTAATGTGTACCGAATACAACGGGAAATTCCATGTGTATGAGGTTGTGGCCGATAACACGGTCGAATGGGTATTTTCATACAAACCAGGTGCACCATCAACTGGTTCCGCTCCGCGTGACATTAAGGTCGGTGATGTCGATGGTAACGGCTTGTTTGAAATCATCGCCCCGATGGGTGCTTCAAATCTCGCCGACAATCCCGATAGCCTCGGATTCTATTTCTTCGAGTGGGATGGCGCAAACGATAACGGCTTCGGCTATGCCGGTGGTCCTACTTACATTCTCCCGGCTACCGAAATCGATCCACGCTTAACCGGCATGAACGCTACAGAAACAATCGGAATCGATGATGTCGACGCCGACGGAAATAATGAAGTCCTGTTCCCCTGTAATGCTACAGCCTGGACAGGTGATGGCCTGTTCATCTTTTCCTGCATCGATGGTGAATTAACAGGCTTCCCGACATGGCTGACAGAAGTAGCAATGCTTCGTGATGCCGGTGAAATGACCGGTTCTCCGGAATGCGTTACGACAGGTGATTTAAACGGTAACGGTCAAAAAGAAGCGATATTCGCCACATGGAATAACGGACAGCTCAATATCATGGAAGCTATCGCTCCCGATACATACGAGGAAACAGTTGTCTTTACAGATATTACCCTGACGGACGAAACAGTTTACAAAGGTATGGGCACGTTTGACGTCGATGAAGATGGTGATGATGAATTGATTTTCAACTCCTATTGGAATTCAACGATCTACATCATCAATGCGCCTGAAAATATCGCAGACCTCGATATCAGCAATCCGGCCCATTACGCATGGCTGCGCGATGATCCGGGCGGATCAGGTCTGACGGGTGCCCTGGGCGATCAGGATCAGGATGGAAAACCTGAGTTCTACTTCTCCCTCTACACCCGAGGCGGTGTCCGTAGCCTGGAATATAACGGTGGTGGTGCCGATATGATGGCACAGGAGAGCTACACCGTTCAGGAAGTTTACATGGATCGCGAATTTGTCTATGGTGATTACTACAGCGCTGGCGTCGTCTCTGCAGTCCATGGCTCATTCGGTTTAATGGCTCCTGAAGAAGACCTCGACGGTGATGGCAGAAAAGAAGTTTTCGCATCGATGATCGAATCTCCTTATTCAAATACCTGGCTGTACGTTTTTGAATATGTCGGTCCGACCGGATTGAAGGGTGATTACTGGAAGGTGATTACTCCGGAAGATTACAAATTATCACAAAACTACCCGAATCCGTTCAACCCGAATACATCGATCGAATTCTACTTGCCACTCGATAAAAACGTGACAATCAAGATCTACAACTCATTGGGTCAAGAAGTGAAGACGCTGTTGAACAACGTACCAAGAACTGCCGGCCATCATTCCATCGAATGGAATGGTACCGACAACTTTGGTAACGCGGTCACCAGTGGCGCCTACATCTACAGCCTCGAGGCTGGAAGTGTAAAACTGTCGAAGACGATGACGTTGTTGAAGTAATTGCTAGTTTTCGTAAATAACTTAAAGCCCACCAATGTTTTTTACTGGTGGGCTTTTCTTTTAAAAGCTTATACACGAAGCTCACGAAGAAAAGCCTAAACCACGAAGCTCACGAAGGACGACACGAAGGACACGAAGAAAAGATTTTACCACAGAGAGCACGGAGAACACAGAGCCCTACCCAACCTCACCCAATATATTTATTTTTAACCTATAAAAATTGGGGTGGATTTGTGAGGGGCTCTGTGTCCTCTGTGTCCTCTGTGGTTATAAACGCTTTTAGCTTTTCTTCGTGTCCTTCGTGTCGTCCTTCGTGAGCTTCGTGGTCTAGGCTTTTCTTCGTATTAAAAACTTTTTCATCTATCACAACACAAAATGCAGCACCACGAACAGCACCACGAACAAGATGATCAGTACAACATTGACTACCGTCTGGGTGCGCATCTCATCCTGCAGTCGATGTAACTTCTTATTATACTCATCCTCTCGCGATTTCATCATGCGCTCGTAATCCTGAATCTTGGCCAGCTGCTTGTCATTAAAGTGATGTATTGCTTCGGACTGTTTATGGAACAATTGAATTAACTTTTCGATCGATTGTTTGGGTATGATCTCATAATTGTCGTCTTCCATGAGTTCTGCGTCTTTCACATCTCCAAAAGGCGCCGAAGGTCCGGGATTCGATGGGATCGACACCCCTTCCTCTTTGATCGTTTTCTTAAAATCATCCAGGCGCTGATCCATCGTGTCGATTGCCTTAGTCACGCGCTTGCCCAGTAATCGAACACCTTCGATCAGATCATTACGGATCTGTGCTATTTCAGCCTGAAATTCCTGCTCCAATGTTTTAATATCATGCGCCGTGGTCATGGTTTGTACCTGAAGAATCGCTTCTTCTAACTTACCGTAAAGAGCATTGATCTCAAGCTTAAGTTTGTTGTCGACGTAGGCAGGTAAGCGCGATTTCAATGCGTTCATCGCATTGCTGAAATCATCGAATGATTCACTGACTTTTTGAAACTCCGATCGATATAATGATTCAAGCGTGAGTATGCGTTTATGTAAATGGTCAATTGTTATGGGTTCTTTTGAGTCGGGTAGGACGTTATCGTTTCTGGTATTCTGATTATCTGGATGGACATTGTTTGGTAAACTATCCTGATCGTTCACAGACTTACCCATTATAATAATCTCGTAGAAAAAGATGGTTTGACATTTTCTTTGGTGAATAATGTATGAAAAAAAAATGTATTTGTCAATTAGTTTCTAATTTGCTAAATTAAGATATTGTCATAAATCAATTCAAATTACGAAAAGGGAAGAGTAACATGGAAAATATGGGATTAACCGACAAAATTGTCATTGTGACCGGAGCGAGCAGCGGAATAGGGAAGGCCGCGGCGAGACTATTTTATCGAGAAGGGGCACGATTGTGTCTCGTTTCTAGATCAGCAGATGCGTTGATCGCCGTAAGAAAAGAGCTGGGTGACGACGATGAGCGTATACATATCATTGCAAAAGACGTAACCCATGCTGATAGTGCCGATTTTATTTGTGAAGGAACGATCGCTAGATTTGGATGGATCGACGTGCTGGTAAACGCAGCCGGTATTATCGCGACTGGTTCGCTTGAAACGACAGACATTAAGGACTTCGATTACATGATGAACATTAATCTGAGATCGGTTTTTCTGCTTATTCAGAAAGCACTCCCGTCGTTGATCGAGAGGAAAGGCAATGTCGTGAACGTCTCCAGCGTAACCGGTTTACGGTCGTTTCCTGATGTGCTTTCATATTGCGTCAGCAAGGCCGCTTTGGATCAACTGACACGATGCGCAGCGCTGGAACTCGCAGCCAAAGGAGTACGGATCAATGCGGTAAATCCCGGCGTTACTATTACGGAACTGCATAAAAGAGGGGGGATGGACGAAAAAAAATATGACGCGTTTCTCCAGCACAGCAAATCCACTCATCCCCTGGGCAGAGTCGGAGATCCCACGGAGATCGCAGAACTTATCCTCTTTCTGGCCTCACCGCACGCGGGTTGGATCACGGGCGCAACCTATAGCATCGATGGCGGGAGATCGTTGACTTGCGCTCGATAGAAGTTCCCCCCCGGGGCTGTATCAAAAGTCTAATCTAGTGAGATTTCACTATAAATGTGTCGATATTTCTTATATCATAAATCAATATAATGTGGTATCGAGACTACTTATGATACAGCCCTTAATATACACATCCGGGTGAGTCTTACCATTGGTACGAATTATTTATATCGTCTCCGCTACTTTTCTGAAATGAAAGCCGTAGATCGCCATGGTGATCGCTAACGCGAATTTTTCCGGGTATCGAAACAGACTGTAAAAAAACAGCCGCCAGTAATATCGTTTGCCTTTTTCCCTGAGTCCCAGTATCCAGATCGATCGCAGGAACGCCATGATCTCACGCCATGTCAATCGCGTGTAAGTATGTTCACTCAGTGTGTACTCATTGAGAAACGTCTTCACACGCTCGTAATACTCTTTCGGCGAATATATTTTGTGCAGTAGATCCTTATACCCTTTATACAGCCTCATGGGATTCATTCGGGGTATGAAGTTCATGGTTCCGTCCATGTTGTCGCCGCTAAAACCCTCTAAAATGCGGTTCTCTTTCTTGAGCCTGCTGAACAGTCGCGTCCCGGATTGTGCGTTCAATAACCCGACCATGGCCGTGACGATCCCGCTTTGCTGAATGAATTCTAACTGCTGATGAAATATGGATGTCGTATCGTTATCAAATCCAACAATAAACCCTCCGGAGACGACAAGCCCTTTTCTCTGCAATTTTTTGACCGAGTTCAACAGATCGCGCTTCTGATTCTGATGTTTACCGCATTCCATCAGCGACTCCTCATTCGGCGTCTCGATCCCGACAAAGGCTGCATCAAATCCAGCCTGTACCATCAAATCGATCAACTCATCGTCGTCAGATAGATTGATCGACACCTCCGTCATAAAGGAGAACGGCTGTTTCCTTTGACGATTCCATTCGATGAGGGCTGGTAAGATTTCGTTCTTCAACTTGGTTTTGTTGCCGATAAAATTATCATCCACGAAAAATAAGCTTCCGCGCCAGCCGAGTTCGTAAAGTGTGTCTAATTCCTGTAATAGCTGGTCCTTGCCCTTCGTTCGCGGCTTATGACCGTTAAGAAGCGTGATACTGCAAAATTCACAATTGAAAGGACAGCCGCGGGAGTATTGTAAATCCATCGAAGCGTATCGCTTCATATCCAATAGATCCCATCGTGGAATCGGTGTTGATTGAATATCTGGAAATTCCGTCGAACTGTATATCCTCTGCGGATGACCTTCATCCAGATCCTTAAGAAAGGGGGGCAGTGTGAGTTCCGCTTCGTTCAGAATCAAGTGATCGATTTCGGGAAACAACTCGGGATTCAAGGTGCACATCGGACCGCCTGCTACCATCTTCGCACCCAGAGCTTTGCAGTGCTTAGTAATCTCTTTAAATGAATCAAAATGGATGCTCATACCGCTGAGAAATACGTAATCAGCCCAAACGATATCGGCATCCCTTAATCGGGTGACATTCGTATCGATGAATTTCAATTCCCATTCCCTGGGTAACATGGCGGCCACGGTGATCAGTCCCAGAGGGGGTTCTGACGATTTTTTGGAAATAAATTTTAACGCATTTTTGAACGTCCAGAACGTCGTGGGTGTCTCTGGGTAGACTAAAAGGATCTTCATTTTCTTGCTCCTTACTATCTTAAATGTCTATTGTTTGCATTGTTTAAAAAATACTTTCATTATTCAAATTTTATCGTTATGTTAATATAAATAAATTTTTTATTAAGTACTGTAAAACTATTGTAAAACCTACTCCCACCAGATTATGAAAAAAGTATATTCGATTCATCCGATTCTCGTCTTTGTTCTGGCCCAGTTAGCGTGGCTCTCGCTGCTCGGTATATGGATTACCTGGTACGTGTCAAATTATATCATTTTCAACCGGGTCGGTGACAAAATCTCTCCGCAAATGGTACCCAAGACGATGAACATCGTAGCACTCGTGTTAGGATTGGTGCTTCTGGGACTGATTCTCGCCGGTATGTATCTGATTTTCATTTACTTAAACCGGCAATTGCAGGTGACGAAGATGTACGACAATTTTATCGCTAACGTGTCCCATGAGTTAAAATCACCACTGGCCTCTATACAGCTTTACCTTGAGACCATGTCCAGGCGCAGGATCTCGTATGACCGTCGTAAGGAATTCATCGAGCTGATGTTGAAAGATACGCGCAGGTTAAGGAATTTGATCGATTCGATTCTGGATGTTTCAGCGATCGAACAACGTAAAATCGCACATAGTTTCCAGATATATACAACCCAGGAGATCTTCCCGGATTTAATAAACGAATCGATCAGTAAGTTCAAATTATCGGATACCGCGTACACGATTGAATGCAATGCCGACGGGCAGTGCGTTCTGGATAGGAACGCGATGCTGATCGTCATCGACAATCTGATCGATAATGCCTTGAAATATTGTGAAAAATTGCTCAATATTAAATTTGAGGTGACGACGGACAAGAAATGGATCCATATCAAGGTCTCCGATAATGGGGTGGGATTACCGCCGAAACAGACCAAGAAAATTTTCAAGAAATTCCACCGCGTCTACGATAAAAAGAGTCCGAATGTCAAAGGTACCGGACTCGGCTTATACTGGGTGAAGGAGATTATTAAATATCACGGTGGTAAGGTCAGTGCAAAAAGTGCCGGGTGGCATAAGGGCAGCACATTTATTATCGAATTACCAATTTATGGTGTTTCAAAAAAAGGCTTTCTGAAGAAAATCTTGAAACGTTCTCAGATGCATTTTAAATAATTAGATAACGGAATGCGACATGAAGGCAAAACCTGAAAAAGGAAGTAAAATCCTGCTGGTTGAGGATGAGGAATCACTTGCAATCGGACTCGAATTCAACCTCCGCGAGGAAGGTTACGAGGTCGATTGGGCCAGGGATGGGAAGATAGCCATCGAGAAATTCAATACCATCGAGTACGATCTGATCATTCTCGATATTATGCTGCCCTACTTCGACGGATTCGAAATCGCGCAGATGATAAGGGAGAAATCCGCTCGGTTGCCTATCCTGATACTGACCGCCAGGCGCGAGACGATCGATAAGTTGAGGGGACTAAAATTAGGCGCGGACGATTATCTGACCAAGCCTTTCGAGTTGGAAGAGCTGCTGCTGCGTATCGAAGGAATGTTGAAACGTAAATCCTGGTACCGTTCAGCGTATGAACCGGACGTATCCCATGTCCGGTTTGGCCCGAATGAGGTCGATTTCACGACGTATCGATGTCATCGGGGCGACCAGGAATTTCAATTGACGTATATGGAAGCGATGATACTGAAGTATCTGGTCGAAAATAAGAATCGAATCGTCTCACGAAAGGAATTGCTAAAAAATGTGTGGCATCTCAGTGATGATATTGAAACCCGCACTATCGATAATTTCATCGTGAGATTACGTAAGTATTTCGAGACCGATCCGGCTCAGCCAAAGTATTTTCTGAGTGTCAGAAGCTCCGGTTATAAATTTACCGATGCGGAATGATTAGATGATGTGTAAATATCGCAACAGAAAAATACCGATCGATATGGTCAAAATGGATCCGAACGTCGAGAGCATGATGATGCTTCCTGCCAGCCGATGGTTGCTTCCCATGCTATCCGCCATGATGTAACTCGCAATCGCCGTTGGCGTGGCAAACAACATGAAAAGAACTCCGATATCCTCTCCTCTGAATCCCACCTGATATGCGATCACCGTCAGCGTGAGCGGAAGCAGGATTATTTTGATCGATGAAGCGATCGCGGCCAGCCGGAAATCATTTTTTATGCTTTTAATATCGAGTGATGCACCTATTCCGATTAATGCTAATGGAAACGAGAGATCGGATAAATATTCGATTGTTGTCGACATGACAACCGGTATTTTGATGCGTAATAATGAAAAAGGTATGGATGCAATCATCGCCAGGATTAACGGATTGGTGATAATGTTCATGACCGTTTTTGATAATGAAACGGATTGATGTTTTTTCAACGGATAGGTCAATGCGATTACAGCCAGTACATTAAATAAGGGCATCATGAAAGCGAGTAATATGGCCGCCTTGTCCACGGCACTCCGATCGAAGAAATTGGCGATTAAAGCCAGTCCGACGATCGCAAAATTACTGCGATAGGAACCCTGGATAAACGCTCCCTGGTCTCGTCCATCCGAGGTCAGACCTCGTGCTAACAACCAGATGAGAATGTAAAAGATGAAAATTCCGGAACATGCAAACAGAATTTGTCCGAGATGAAATTTTTGCAGAAATTCTGTTGCCGCCAGCTCCTCAAAGATCAAAGCCGGCAGCGCCACAGAAAATACTAACTTCGAAGAGATTCGAATGAAATTGTCATCGATAAAACGCAACCGCTTTAACGCCAGTCCTAAGAATATGATGAGAAAGATGGGCGCCACCCCATTGATGGCAAAAATAATGTTTTCCATATGTTTCTTTCCGGATATCATTTTATGATTGCAAACTACGTCCAATTTATGTATATTTTTTCAAACTCGCAAGCGAATATTCCGAAGCGGCTGCAGAAAACTAACATGAATAAGGAAAATGTGCCGGTTCGATCGAAGCAGCAAACTTCGACGGTGTCAATTTCTGTCTGAAAAAAAGAATCTGCTAACTCCGTGAGATTTTGAATCATTTATGCCTTAGTTGCGTATGTATTATAGTGCCATTTGTCATGCCGCCAGCGATTGATCATCGATCCGCAGACATCAGGGTACCACCATGCTTCTAAAATCTTTTATGCAACCTGATAGTTTAGGCGCTGGCATGAGTCTGTGCGCGAATAATGATGTTCATGATTTATCAAGATGAGGTGTTAACATGCTGTTACGAGGAATTATCACTCTGTTATTGATAATGATGTTGTGTTTGAATTGTTGGGAAGTACAGGATAATCAGGTCACCGCCCCGGAGATCCCCAATTACCGATTTTCAGGGCACACGTTCGATATCGATTCCCACGAAACCCTTCCTAATTGTGTCGTAACACTCAATTCAGTGGAACTCATCTACGACACCGAATTCACTCCCACGTTCGATACAACAGATTCTATGGGATACTATTGCTTCAACGATGTCACGCCAGGTACCTATCAGATCGAGGTAAAAAGAGGACGATTTATCGTACTGTCCCAAAATGTGGTGGTACAGCATGAGGACAGAGATCTGGATCTTGATCTGCCAAAAGTCATCGTCGCCAATACATATTATCAGCCAGTAGGCTCCAACGGCAATCGACAATATCCGCGGCTGCACGGGATCCATTGGAAGGATTCTGCCACGCTGGCAGGTATTTGGGAGTGGAAGGACTGGAGTGGTGATCTCGGACGCTGGAGGGTTGTGACCGGCTTCTTTGGTTCTCCATTCACGATCATCGGGGAGAGAACGTTCAGGGAAGAGAACCCGCAATTTTGGGGTATAACCTACCTTATCAGTTATTGGGTGTGTGGGGGAAACGGGTTTAATAACAAAATTTACATTGTTTATCCCGGTGATGGCAAGATATCGGGCGAAATCGACGTGCCCTATCAAATACTCGACCTGACGAATGATGGCGACCATATATGGGGAATTTCAGCCAATGGGAAAGCGATAAAATTCAGTAACCACGCGGCTGTCGTCGAAACGATCTACGATACAGCAAATCCGAATCCTTCCGGAATCAGTTGGGATGGAGAGAATATCTGGACGAGCGATAAGGAACTGAACTATATTTATCAACACATAGATGACTTCTCGATTGGCAATACCTATGTGCCCTATCTGGACTCGGGTTTCGGTAATTTAAATATTATAAACGGCATAAAATATCTGACGTTCGATGCGAACGGCAGGTTATGGGCTAGTGATGGTTACAGCGTGTATTGCTTCCAGGTAATCTAAAAATTCATCGCCCGGATCATCTCCTGTCAGCCATTTATTTTGATGGAATCATGAAGAAGCGAGGATTAATTCTTAAACGATTAGCATGCTCTACAGTCATTTTTACAACGATCTCGTTTATTAATGGCTGTTGGAATCGACAGAGCCATGAGATAACTGCACCGGTGGTCCCCTCATATAAGTTAATGGGGCAGGTGGTCGATATGGTTGATTTGACTGGTGTTCCTTCTTGTTCGCTGTCGATTCGACCATTCGCATTGCTCTACGATGATTCTACCTATTCCGGATATGACCTGGTCTGCGATTCATCAGGAGCCTTCGAGGTATCAGGAGTGATTCCCGGGTCACATCATATAACGATATACAGAGAGGAATTTTACGCGGCCAATGAGATCATCATGATGCCTCATGAGGACAGAGATATAGAACTCAAAATACCCAAAATCCTGGTATCTAAGACACGGTACTCCCACGGTAATCCGAAAGAAAATTTAAATGTTCCTCAGATAGAGGGTTTACATTGGATGGATAGAGATCACGCGGTCATTGTAACCCGGTCGGAAGCTGATAAGGCCTATCTGGCCATCGGACAGCCAGGTGATAGGTTCTTTCTGATCGGAAATCCTGATTCTGTCTTCCACAATCCTGAATTCTGGGGCGTGACATTCCTGAAAACCTTTTGGGTCGCCGGAGGTGAGTTATTCGATTATAAACTGTTCTCGATCGATAACGTGTCAGGGATCATCAGCGATTCAATCGCAACGGATTATCAGATTATGGACCTTTTCTCGAACGGTACCTCGTTGTGGGTGACATCGGCGATCGGAAAAGTATATGAATATGATATCGATTCGAAAGTGCAAATTTCTGTACACGATCTCGCATTCGAATATCCGGGTGGCATTGCCCAAAAAGGGAATGAGATATGCATAAGTGGTTTTTCTGATTACTTCTTTTATCAATTCGATTCAGCGATGAATCCCACCAATATATACATACCTTACTATATCAACGAAGAAGACGAAAAGTCGCGTATCACCCGAGTGTCATACCTGTGCTATGATGTAAACGGCAGACTCTGGGCAAGCGATGGGGTGAATTTATTTAAGTTTTGAGGACTGTTTCCTGTCTTTTAAATTTAGTAGAGCATCATCTTTGCTAAGCTAACGAAGATGCGCCACTCCGAACGCATCCTTTTTTAGGGAATGCAAAACCATATCCATCCTCCGGTAGGGAGGACGTCTGTCTTTTAACCTGGATTAATTTATATTCAGATTTATCGCGATTACCCTCGCTCGGGATCGGGATCCTTTTTGCAGCGGATGAAAAAGTACACGCTGGCAAAAAACACCTTACAATGAGAGATAAATCTCACTGCCACCACCGCGAAAAATCTCATGCTATTCTGTTCTGATAACTCCTTTTTTTATCTTTTCATAAATCATATTCAATCCGTCCAGCGTCAGCATTGGATTGAAATCGTGTACTGTCCTACAATAAGGAACGATCACATTGGCCAGACCACCGGTCGCTACGGTTCTGGTGTCAGGCCCTAATTCTTCCATGATGCGCTGCACCATTCCGTCGATCATCTCCACCGTGCCGTACATAATACCCGATTGGATGCTCGATTCTGTGCTGTTTCCGATAAGCAGGTCCGGAAATTTCATCTCCACTTTCGGTAATCTCGCTGCGTTGCGATGCAGGACCATGGCAGAGGATTCGACACCGGGCGCGATGATGCCGCCTAAATATTCCTTATTTTTACTGACCACATCGAACGTGGTCGCCGTTCCAAAATCGATGATGATCAGCGGGCCACCATAACGGGCGTAACCAGCCACCGCGTTTACCAACCTGTCCGCACCCACAGCATGCGGATCGCTGTAGCGATTGATCAATCCAAAGTCGAGATCAGCCGTAATGATGATCGCCTCAGTGCGAAGCTTCTCTTCTGCCATCCGCGTGAAAGCCGGTGTGATATTGGGCACGACCGAGCATATGATGACTCCTTCGATATCTGAAATTGACAGATCGTGTTGGTCCATCAGTTGAGTTAAGACCAGCCAGCATTCGTCACTGGTTCGGGATGTGCTGCTGGAAATCCTCCAATGGGCTGCAAGATCTCCATCCTGAAATAACCCGAGAACGATGTTGGTATTACCGATGTCGATTGCTAATAGCATATTTTTCTCCCAAATTATGATGTGATTGCCCAATCAATATCATCGCGCTGTGTGCTGGGGCTGTATTAAAAGTCCCACTGCAAGATATTTACCACAATTAGTAGTAGCAAATCTATTCTCTGCATACACTAGGCAGTACTTGACGAATAAATTCGTCACTGCAAGTCGACTTTTGATACAGCCACCGTATAATTCAGCTTGAACTGAGCAGAATGGGACTACAACCTTGTCCCAATGTCGCTTCGATC